>JASEGT010000041.1 GCA_030018005.1 Actinomycetota bacterium | reverse complement strand
CTCCGCCGTAGAACGGCGGAGCCGTCGGCTATCTTAGCTACGACGCTATCCGGTACTTCGAACATATACCACAGAGCGCGACGAACGACCTCAACGTCCCGGAGATGGTCTTCATGCTCACCGATACAATCGTAATCTTCGACCACTTAAAACATAAGATAAAAGTCGTCGTAAACGCCCGCGCTAACGGGGATGACCTCAACGAGCTCTACAGCAGCGCGGTCGAGAAGATCGACGGGCTGATCAAGAAGTTGCGCGCGTCTATCGCCCACACTCAACTCGTGGAAGTGGCCCGTTTCAAGACACGTGATTTCTCCTCGAATGTCTCCGAGAGCCGTTTTACCGAGATGGTCGAGAAGGCTAAGAAATATATCTACGATGGCGACATCTTTCAAGTCGTCCTTTCGCAGCGATTTTCAACTCCCGTTACTATTGAGCCGTTCGATATCTATCGCGTGCTGCGCACCATCAATCCATCACCCTATATGATATATCTTAAAACCCGGGATTGCGTTATAGCCGGATCTTCTCCCGAGCCGCTTATTCAAGTTCAGGACGGAGTTGTTCTGACCCGACCCATAGCGGGGACTAGGCCGAGAGGCAAGAGTGCGGACGAGGAGCGCATGCTCGAGGACGACCTTATGGCGGACGAAAAAGAGCGCGCTGAGCATGTTATGCTCGTCGATCTCGGCAGAAACGATATCGGACGGGTCTGCGAGCCGGGAACAGTCAAGGTGGACGATTTGATGTATGTCGAAAGGTATTCGCATGTTATGCATATCGTTTCGACAGTCACCGGCGAGTTGGCAGGAGGCAAAAGCGCGTACGATGCGCTTCGAGCCGCGTTTCCAGCGGGTACGGTTTCGGGAGCCCCGAAGATTCGGGCGATGGAGATTATCGATGAGTTGGAGCCTACCCTTCGCGGGCCGTATGCCGGAGTATACGGCTATTTCGGGTTTAATGGTAACCTCGATTGCGGAATCACCATCCGCACCATCGTTATGAAAGATGGCCAGGCTTATGTTCAGGCCGGTGCCGGCATCGTCGCGGATTCGGTCCCGCAGCGTGAATATATCGAAACCAAGAATAAAGCGCGAGCACTCTTCGCGGCGATCGACCAGGCCGGCTACGCAGGCACCGCTTTGTAAACATAAAGGTAGGGGGATTGCTTGGATGCCATACAACCGGTTTATTGTTGACGCTTGTAATATAGAAGCTTAAAATTGAATTAAGTTGGGCTGGTTTGGCCGGCAAGATAAATCAACGGGTATAGAAACGTTGTAACTATAGATGATGTTCAATGCTTAATTACAGTCATAGGTGTCCCCAGAAAAAGGCCCATGTTGTCGGGATTTAAAGGTATGTTTTTAACCTGATCGTCAAGTGGTCGGCCTTAAAGGATATGATTGTTTTTGTGCTCACGTAAGTATGATCGCTCGAAGTATAGGTGTAAACGGTGCGTTCTCCACAATTCCGTAGATGAGTTTACTATAGGGAGCGAATCATCGAACCTTTCCCGCATTCGCGACCACATATATTTCATCGGTAATCACTGTGAACTCGATGAAAAACAACTCTTCGATCTCCAAGTCGCCGTCGGTGAGGCTGCGGCCAATGCTATAGAACACGGTTCGCCATTAGGACGTGAAAATATTGTGCGCCTCAAAGCGACTTGCGATAGTGAGTATTTGACCGTGACCATAAAAGACGAAGGCCAATTTAGACGGTGCGTACACGGTCCCAACGGCGATGAGGTCAACTTCCGAGGGCGGGGTATCCCGCTGATGTTGGCGCTCATGGAAAAAGTTGCAATCGACGAGGCAAAAGACGGGACCTGTGTTATGCTCGTCACGCAAGTCGCGCGAAATGGCCATATCAGCGAAGAGTGTGGCGGCTTATAAATCGTTAGAGAGGCTCATAAAGATTTATAGAATAGAAAAGCCCGCTCATGAGCGGGCTTAAGCCATAGTCTCGGATGATGCCGGCTTCCTGCCGTGCCCGAGGGCTCGGTCTCCTCGCCGCATCGCAGTTCAATCTCTAGGTAGCAGTGCTTGTATTCTCTCCCGAACTCGGAGTTGAAGTATCATCGTCGCTTCCGACGCCGTTTCCGGGATTCTTTTTACCACCTGCGAGAATAAGCTCTATCCAGGTGTTGAACTTGTTAAGGACTCTCGTCAGGCTTGCCTGTGCTTTCTTGGTGCCGGCACCAAGCGGTGCTAGGTTAAACTTTGCGACCATTCTTTTGATATTAGCCGCGATGACGATCGCTGCCCTTTGCAGGCCCCGCGCGGTTTCTGTGCTGTCAGCCGTACCACTATTATTGATGGTGCCACTGCTGTCGATGCTCCCCAGCTTGCGCTCTTCCCTCAACATTCGCTTTTCAGCTTTACGCTGAGCTTTCAAAGCTTTCTTAGCTTCTTTCTCGGCTTTTCTTAAAGCCCTGGTCTCGGTGTCTTCCGAGCCCGCGTTAACGCCGATGTTTTTCAGGCGTTTTACCGGCTTTCTCAGTTTGCCATTTGTCGGGGTTGAAGTGGCGTCATCGTCGTCATTGTCGGTCGCAGCGACGGTGTTTGCCCTGTCGGTCCCGGCTCTTCCGGCCCTACTTCCTTTTTCACGCTTGCTTTTCGTGCCCACATCGCCATCTTCGCTCTCGCCATCTGTGGTCGCTGCCTGTGAATCTTGCCTTTCCAGGCTTTTGCCGGCCGGCTTGCTTGCAGCGGTATCAGATTTGCCGGATGCTATTGCGGCGGCGGGTACCACGAGCATTACTACTAAGAATAGGGCTAATAGTCGTTTGAACATCTTCTCCTCCTCGATAATCCTTTGCTTAAAAAGCGGTTTATAGATTTGGCGAGCGCTCTATAAAATGGCGCTTGGTGTGGCAGCGTTCAACTACTTAAACGGAGTTCAAGCCATAAGGTTACGGTCTAAATCAAAAATACGTGACAGTTGTGAGATACTAATACATCGTAGCTGAAAACTGTGAGTATACACTTATTATGTTGTTGACGATAGAATGGTGTGGAGCATTACACTTCGACCTTAAAGTTAGAGATTGCGTTTCGGTTTAAGAGTTTGCGATACTGCGTTGTTGGCTGCAAACCAACGCGTTAGCAGGACTCAATGCGAAAGAAAAGCGGAGCTGAGACGGTATGGTAGTGGACATGAATTAGGATGGGCGCAAGCTAGTTGCCCTAAAATTATTCTTTCACCCGTAACCAAATGGTCGAATAGCCGTTAAGACAAGTGAAAGCTATGGCAATATGGATACACTAGCAGACATCAAAGAACTAGTAGAAAGAGCAAAGAATTACGACGCCGAAGCTTTCGGTCGCATTTACGACCTGTACTTTGATAAGATTTTTAACTACGCCTACTATAAAGTAGGCAACCGCCACGAAGCTGAAGACATCGCCGAACAGGTGTTTTTAAAAGCCCTCGAGAAGATATCGGGGTTCGAGTGGCGGGGAGCGCCGTTTTCATCCTGGTTATTCAGAATAGCCTCCAACCTGGTCATCGATTTTTATCGCGCAGGCAAGTATGAGATGGTCGACATCGCGTGCGAGGAGCATTCGCTCTACGATGGCGGGTGCGGCCCGGAGGAGTTTGCGATACGCGAACATGACCGGGCAAGCCTGGTAAGTGCGATAAAGACGCTCACTGAGGAACAGCAACAGGTGATAATATTGCGCTTCATCTCGGGGATGAGCAACGAGGAAGTCGCTAAGGCAATAGGTAAGAATGTAGGGGCGGTCAAAGCGTTGCAGCACAGAGCTATAAGCGCTCTAGGCAAGACGTTAGGGAGAGAGTAAGTGAAGAGAGACATCATCGACGTGCTCGACGAGTGTGTCGAAGCTATCATAAACAATAAGGCGACGTTAGGGGAGTGCCTCGACGCACATAAAGAGGAGCGCTCCGCGCTAGAGCCGCTACTTGTTTCGGCACTGAGATTGAGAGAGTCCGCAACAATCGCGCCCGACCGTGAGAGAAAACGCACGGCAAGAGAGAGATTGATCGCAGCGGTCGAACAAAAGGCTTGGGAGACGGGCGTTGAGCGTCGGAATATGCCGCAGACATCAAAGCGGATTCCGAAGACGTCGATTTTGAGCAGGCCGTTCGCGAAACTCGGTATTATCACCCTGGCCTTCGCGATGTTGAGCAGCGGCACCATAGTCATGGCTAAAGAGAGCCTGCCCGGAACCCTGCTCTATCCGGTAAAGCTGGCGGTAGAGAAAGCGAGAATCGGGGCGGCCGGAAGCGATGAGAAAAAAGCCGCCCTATATTTGGATTTTGCGTCAGAGCGAGTCGATGAGCTGGAGGCTCTAGAAAAAGATAATAAGAATAACCCGGCCCTGATGAGGGCGGTTGCCAAGAATATCGAGGCGGCCCAAACAGCGGCGGGAGATAGTGTGAAGTTTAAGTCATCCATGGACGATCTTGCCAGGAAAAACAGGGTCGTTCTCGAAGCGGTCTTGAAGAAAGTCCCGGAGACCGCGAAGCCTGCGATAGAGCGGGCTCTCAGTAATAGCGAGGAGGTCGACACTGATGATGCAAGCAAACACGATGTCAAGCCTGGGAATGACGAGAAAGATTCCGGTGACGGGGAGAAGCGTGATAAAGAGTCAAACAAGCGTGATGAAGGGCGGTCGACGTCAGATTCTGAGCAGCCGAGAACTAAAAAGCCTAAGAATTTTAAGGGAAGTACTTCAGATAACGACAATGACGTAGGTGCCAAGGTTAAAAGTAGCGGTAAGCAATCACCGCAAAATTCTAGAAAGACCACTATCTGGACGAGAACTCCCGATAAGAAAGCACCGGTATCGGCTGAATCCGGCGGTTCTGGAGCGAAAAACGGTAATACGGGCAGCGATAGCGATGAAGTCCGAGATGACATAACGACGGAAAGGGCAATCCCGGGAGCAAAGAATAAACGCAAAACCCCGTGCAGCAGCTGTAAGTCCGCGCCCTCGGCAAGGAGAGATGACAAGAAACGACCCTAGAATACCCTTAACACTAAAAGCCCACCACAGCCCGCTACCCGCGGGCTTTTTTGCTTTGAAATCTTGGAAGGCAAGCCGGCGGATGCCTGGCTCCCTTGCAGATAGTTGCTATTTTCACAAACTTCCAATAAAATAGAGCCAATATATGATTAGCTGGCATAGTCGTGATACTTTCCGATGTCTGGCCATACGACATGTAAAATGACAGCACTCGATGGACAAGCAAGAGTTCGCAAAGGTGGATTGCAATGGATAACAGGCTTAAGACCGGGATAAATATGCTCGACCGCATGCTCGGCGGCGGGCTCTACGAGGGTGCCTCCTGTATGATTAAGGGAGCCCCGGGAACCGGCAAGACGACGCTGGCCCTCCAATTTCTAGCGCACGGAATCGAGAACGGAGAAGCCGGCCTTTATGTAACATTCGAAGAGTTCTCGGCGTCCCTATACCGGGATGCTCGCTCCATCGGCATCGACCTAGAAAAGTATGAAAAAGAAGGCAAGCTCAAGATGATCTTCACAACACCCGAGGTTTTCTTGAGTATCGCACGCAAACCGGGCGGCGAGTTCGATGAATCTATCTTAAAATACGACGTGAAACGGGCGGTAGTAGATGCTTTTAACCACCTGGAGAGCATAGGTGAAGAGCCGAAACGAATGAGGAGCCTCGCTTACTCGATGGTTAATTCTTTCCGCAGGCATAAAGTCACCAGCATGCTGCTGCAAGAAGACCGCCTCTTTCTCGGAGATGTCGGCGGCTTGGAATTCGGACTTCCCTACATAGTCGAGACAATTATCCAACTAAAGTACGTTGAGCTGGAGTCTAGAGTGCGCAAGGCGCTGCTGGTCTTGAAGCACCGGGCGAGCGAACATAGTAATGAGATACTGGAGTACAAAATCACGAACAGGGGCTACGAAATCGGCAGCCAGTACGAGGCCGATCATGTGATTTCGGGCTCGGCGGTCAGAAGGGCGCCCGTCGAAGGGCTGGTCAATTACCTCAAAGATTTCGGTCCCTCGATGGACGTTTCGATACGCTTGATTGAGGATACTCTGATAAAAATGGGACAATCATTCCCGGAAGAGCACTATCCGTCAAAAGAGGCGTTTTTCGAGGCGATAAAGAGCGGCGAAGCGGCTATTTCAAAGCTGGAGTCACAACCTATCCCGCTCGGGGACGATATCTATGGCACCGCGAGCTGTCCGTTCAGGGATACCGTAAGGCAACTTAGCGATGAAAACAATGAAGCGTTTATTGCTCTTACTGAAAAACACAGAACGTTGTATCCGGATGCGGCAGTGGTTCACCCATTCTGTGTGTGCCATCAAAACGTGCGAAAAATAATTCTCGATAAGACTTTTATAAACGGAAGCCATCTCAAGAGTCAGACCATTCTCTGCAAGAGCAGTGCCTTGGATAAAACAGCTTTCGATTCGCGAGCGCTCGATGATGTCGGTCTCGATAAGGATGCGGCGCTCGAGCTGTTGCAGGCGAATACATGCTTGTACAAGCTTGAGCTAGATGAAGAACTTGAATAAAACGGTATAGCAATTGACATGCTCTTGAGCATGTGTTACCTTTTCCTTAACTAAATACCTGCCTATGATGGGGAAAGTAGACTAGAAGAACAGGTAAGAAGCGAGCCGGGTTTGGTGAAAGCCGGCACCGAGTTACTGGTCGAGTGGGCCCCTGAGGCGTAGACGCGAAAGGAATATCTCCAAGTAGCGTCACCGGAGCCTCCACCGTTAAAAGGAAGGGCGGTATAAGATAGTTCAAAGCCTGACGCACTGGGCGAAGTATCCGTACCGTACACAAGAGGCAGAACCCGGAGCGCGCACGAAACAAACATCCGGGAACCGCGAAATTGGGTGGCACCACGAGACTATAACCCTCGTCCCATATGGGATTGAGGGTTTTTTATTTGGGCAAGGACAGCCGCCTACGGGTAGTCAAGCGAGCTGTTGAGTAGTTTGGAGGATAATGATGATTGTAATGATCGACAACTACGATTCATTCACTTTCAATTTGGTGCAATATTTGGCCGAGATGGGAGAAAAACTGGTCGTTTATCGAAACGACGAGGTAAGTGTCGGCGATATCCTAGCTGATAAACCCGACAAAATCGTGATATCACCCGGCCCGGGGAGGCCGGAGGACGCCGGTATATCGATTGACCTTATAACAGCGGCGGCCGGCATGATTCCGATTCTCGGTGTATGTCTCGGACATCAGGCTATAGGCGCGGCGTTCGGCGGGAAGGTCGTCCACGCGGGTGTGCTGGTCCATGGCAAGACCTCAAAGATCTACCACGACGGAAAGACGATATTTAATGGTTTACCAAACCCGTTTAGCGCAACGCGGTATCACTCGCTCGTCGTGGAGCGCGAATCGCTCCCGCGGGAGCTTGAAATATCGGCCGAGACCGAGGATGGGCTTATCATGGCTTTTCGCCATCGCGACTTCCCCATCGAAGGCGTACAGTTCCATCCCGAATCGATTCTAACAAGCGAAGGGAAAGCGCTTCTAAGGAACTTTATCGCGGCAGGCAACACAAGCCGTGCCGCCGCTGTTTAGGTAAGCGTTTTGATTAAGGAGGGCAAGATGATCGTTCAGGCGATAAAGACAGTCATAGACCGCGACGACCTCACAAGAGACGAAGCCGAGCAGGTCATGAAGGTTATAATGAACGGCGAAGCGACGCCGGCACAAATAGCCTCGCT
The DNA here is from genome assembly GCA_030018005.1 of Actinomycetota bacterium. Taxonomy (GTDB): domain Bacteria; phylum Actinomycetota; class Aquicultoria; order Aquicultorales; family Aquicultoraceae; genus Aquicultor. The sequence continues at coordinate 12,027 of JASEGT010000041.1, read as the reverse complement.
TATCACCGCTCTGCGCATGAAGGGCGAGACGGTCGATGAGATATCCGGCTTCGCCAAGGTCATGCGGGATAAGGCGAGCCGTATTCAACCCAAGGTCGTCGAGATAGTCGACACTTGCGGCACTGGGGGCGACCAGCAGCACACCTTTAACATCTCGACCACGGTCGCGTTTGTGGTAGCGGGAGCGGGCGTTCCGGTCGCCAAACACGGAAACCGGTCGGTGTCGAGCAAAAGCGGCAGCGCTGACGTTTTAGAGGCGCTCGGGATACGAATCGATTTGCTCCCCGCCGAGGTCGAAAAAGCGATTGAGGATATCGGCATCGGTTTCATGTTCGCGCCTAACTTTCACGGCGCGATGAAGCACGCGCTCGGCCCTCGTCGCGAGATAGGCGTTCGGACCGTCTTCAACATCCTCGGGCCGTTGACAAATCCGGCCGGCGCGACCGCCCAGGTGCTCGGGGTCTACGACCCCGATTTGACCGAAGTCATGGCCTACGTGCTCGGAAACCTGGGTGTCAAGCACGCGCTTGTCGTCCACGGCCACGACGGGCTCGACGAGCTCTCCAACACAGGTGAGAGCAAGGTTTCCGAACTCGAAGGAGGCACGGTAGCGACCTACACGGTCATCCCGGAGGAGTGCGGCGTCAAGCGGACCAGTATCGATATGCTAAAAGGAGGGAGCGCCGAGGATAATGCCAAAATAACGCTTGAAGTACTAAAAGGCACAAAGTCGCCCAAACGCGATATCGTACTGATGAACGCCGCCGCCGCGCTAATCGCCGCCGACAAAGCCGAGGGCTTTCAAGACGGCGTGAAGGCGGCCGCAAACTCGATAGACAGCGGAAACGCATTGGCGAAACTCGAAGCGCTCCGTGAATTTAGTCAACGCGTCGGCAGGGAGGGTTAAAGTTGATACTCGATAGAATCGTGGCAGACAAGAGGCTCCATATCGAAGAAGCAAAAAAACGGCGCCCCATCGGTGAGCTAATGGCGAACAACGGCAAGGCAAGGCGCAGCCTTATCAGCGCGCTGCAATCGCGCCCTGTGGCGGTTATCGCGGAGATCAAGCGACGCTCACCATCGGGCGGCGAGATGAACATGGCATACGGGCTCGAAGAGCTTGCCGGGATTTATGAGCGGAGCGGAGCGGTGGCCATATCGGTTCTGACCGATGAGAAATACTTTGGCGGTTCACCGGAAGACCTCCGTCTGGTAAAAAACGCAAGCAGCCTCCCGGTGCTGCGCAAAGATTTTATTGTCGACGCGTACCAGGTCTTCGAAGCGAAGCATTTCGAAGCCGACGCAATCTTACTAATCGCCGCCTTGCTCGACGATAACGAACTGGCCACGCTGATGGACTTGGCGCACGAATTGGGACTTGAGGTATTGCTCGAAATCCACACAAAAGGCGAACTCGAGCGCGCAATCGAAAGCGGCGCGAGGCTAATAGGGATAAACAATCGCAATCTCGATACGCTCAAAACCGACCTGGCCACGTCTTTTGACTTGCTAGAGATTGTTCCTGATGATAGGGTTGTCATAAGCGAAAGCGGCATATCGACCAGCTCAGACATCGGAAGATTATTAGAAGCGGGCGCGGATGGTTTTTTAATCGGCGAATCGCTTCTAAAGAGCGGGGATCCTGCCGCAAAATTGTCGGAGCTTTTGAGCGCCCAGGCCGGCCGGTAATGAATTCACATCGCCGGGCCTTAAGGGTTTTCGACGTAGAAACGAGTATTCAATCACGCATAGCGTGGTTTAAAAGCATATACAAATAAGCTAAGGAGTGAGCTATTTGAAGACAACGAAATTTTTAATGAGTGAAAAAGAGATACCGACTGCGTGGTATAACATTTTGGCGGATCTCCCCTTCCAGCTGGAGCCGTATCTCCATCCAGCCACAAAAGAGCCGATCGGTCCCGCAGACCTCGCACCGCTCTTTGCTATGGAGCTTATCAAGCAAGAGGTAAGTACCGAGCGGTGGATAGAGATACCCGACGAGGTCCGCGAGGTTTATAACCTCTACAGGCCGGGAGTGCTCTTCAGGGCGCACCGGCTCGAGAAAGCGCTCGATACCCCGGCCAAGATCTATTATAAGTATGAAGGCGGGAATGCGACCGGCAGCCATAAGCCCAACACCGCCATCGCGCAAGCCTATTACAATAAACAAGAAGGGATCATGCGGCTGTCGACCGAGACCGGTGCCGGACAGTGGGGCAGCGCGCTTTCCATGGCGTGTAGTTTTTTTGGCATGGAGTGTGTCGTCTACATGGTAAGGGTCAGCTATGACCAGAAACCATACCGACGTTCGCTGATGCAGGTCTACGGGGCTACGGTCTTTGCGAGCCCGAGCACGAACACGCAGACCGGAATGAAGATTCTTGAGGTCAGCCCGGATTCCAGCGGCAGCCTAGGCATCGCTATCAGCGAGGCGGTAGAAGATGCAGCCATGCGCGAAGACACCCATTATTCTCTGGGGAGCGTTCTCAATCACGTTCTGTTGCACCAGACCGTTATAGGGCTGGAAGCCAAGAAGCAGATGGAGATGGCGGGCGACTACCCGGATATCGTCATCGGCTGTTGCGGCGGCGGCAGCAACTTTGCGGGCTTGAGCTTCCCTTTTATCCAAGACAAGCTTGCCGGCAAAGATATGCGGGTCTTAGCGGTTGAGCCTAAAGCATGCCCGACCCTTACCGAGGGTGAATACAGGTATGACTTCGGCGACACCGCCGGTTTGACTCCGCTCACCAAAATGTACACACTCGGTCATGACTTTATTCCGGCCGGGATACACGCAGGCGGCTTGAGATATCACGGTGATTCGGCAATCGTCAGCGCGCTTTATGATAAAGGCATCATCGAGGCGGTCGCTTACCATCAGACAGAGGTTTTCGACGCCGCGCTGCAGTTTGCGCGCACCGAGGGAATCATCCCGGCTCCGGAAAGCTCGCACGCAATTCGCTCCGCTATCGACGAGGCGCTAAAAGCTAAGGACGCCGGTGAGGAGAAAGTTATTCTCTTCGGTTTAAGCGGCAACGGATACTTCGACATGACCGCTTACGATAGCTATTTGAAGGAAGGTCTGAAGGATTACGACTTCATGCTAGCCTGCAACGACGAGGAATAGCAGACCTATACCCGATAACGGGATTTAACATAAGGAACGATCGGCCGGAATAATGACACGCGTGAAAATTTGCGGCATAACCAATAAAGAGGATGCGCTCCTGGCTGTGGAGCTTGGAGCGCATGCCCTCGGGTTTGTCTTCGCGGATAGCCCGCGCCAAATCCTGCCGGATCAGGCACTCGAAGTTATTGACGAGGTATCGCCGTTTGTAGCGACGGTCGGGGTGTTTGTCAATACGCCCGTCGGCGAGGTGCAACGCATAGCCGACTACTGCAATCTCGATGCGGTTCAGCTACACGGTGAAGAGACGCCCGAATATTGCGGGCAGTTGCAGGTCAAAGCCATCAAAGCTTTCAGAATGAGAAACTATACGGAAATAGAGGAGTGGCTTTTCATGGAAGATGAGTTCGAGGCCGAGACGCTGCTCGAGCCGTCCAAAAACGTGAAGGCCTTTCTCGTCGACGCTTACGCCAAAGGTCAGCGCGGAGGGACGGGAATCCATCTAAACTGGGAACTCGTGCGCAACCTGGGGTCGCGAAAACCGCTCATTTTAGCCGGCGGCCTCGACCCGAAAAACGTCGCACTCGCGATTAAAGTCGTCAAGCCGTACGCGGTCGATGTAAGCAGCGGCGTCGAGCTGAAACCGGGGAAGAAAGATAAGTACAAGCTCCGTGAATTCATGAAAGCGGTCTGCGAGTGCGACCACTAAAACGAACTGACGTAACCGATTTGAAACGACAACGGGTGACGAAGTCATAGTGTGTAGAGCAGCGTCTTGTTGCGAGCATTTATCGATGCCGGTTGCGTTACGGCAAAAGGAGTTAGTTTAATGCAACGCTTATTACCAGATGAGCGAGGTCACTTCGACGAATTTGGGGGACAATTCGTCCCCGAGACGTTGATGACCGCGCTCGAAGAGCTAGTCGAAGCATATGAAAAGTATCGGGACGACCCGACTTTCCAAGACGAACTCGCTTTTTATCAGCGAGAATATATCAGCAGGCCGACAAGGCTATACTTTGCGAAGAAGCTGACCGAGCATTACGGTAGGGCCAAGATCTACCTGAAGCGCGAGGACCTCTGTCACACCGGTTCGCACAAGCTCAACAACACGATAGGTCAGGCGCTTCTAGCTAGAAGAATGGGCAAGAAGCGCATAATCGCCGAGACCGGCGCCGGCCAGCACGGAGTGGCGAGCGCGACCGCCGCCGCACTCTTCGGCCTGGAGTGCCAGGTTTACATGGGCGAAGAAGATACCCAGCGCCAATCGCTCAACGTCTTCAGGATGAACTTGCTTGGCTCGGACGTAATTCCGGTCACCAGCGGCACCAAGACGCTCAAAGATGCGATGAACGAGGCGATTCGTGATTGGGTTACAAATGTCGAGACCACGTATTACTTGCTGGGTTCGGTCGGTGGACCTCACCCTTATCCGATGATGGTCAGGGATTTTCAAACCGTTATCGGCCGAGAGACTAAAGAGCAAATCGAGAGGGCCGAAGGCCGCGCCCCTGACTTCATAATCGCATGCGTCGGGGGTGGGAGCAACGCGATGGGCATTTTCTATCCCTTCATCGGGACGGAGACGAAGCTTATCGGTGTCGAGCCCGCCGGCCATGGTCTTGAAAGCGGGCAACACGGCGCGCCCCTCTCCAGGGGGGCTAAAGGAATCCTCCACGGGTCGCTCAGCTATCTCCTGCAAGACGAATACGGCCAGGTTCTGCCGGCGCACTCCATCTCGGCCGGCCTGGATTATCCTGGTGTCGGGCCCGAGCACAGCTATCTCAAAGACAATGCGTTGGCCGAGTATGTCTCGGTCACCGACGATGAAGCGCTCGAAGCCTTCAAGCTTCTCTCGCAGACCGAGGGCATACTGCCGGCCCTTGAGAGCTCGCACGCCGTTGCCTATATCGACAAAATGATCGCGAGCACAACCAAAGACGACATAATCGTCGTCAACCTCTCAGGACGGGGCGATAAAGATGTCCAGGTAGTAGCGGCGGCGTTGGGGGTGAATCTTTAATCATGGCCATTACCCAAATCAACAGAATCGACGCAGTCTTTGATAAATTGGAAAAGGAAAACCGAACCGCGCTGATGCCGTATCTTATGGCCGGGTATCCCGATGTCGAAACCTCGCTCGAGCTCCTCGTCGCGGTCGCAAAAGCGGGCGCCGACTTAATAGAGTTCGGCGTGCCCTATTCCGACCCGTTGGCGGACGGCCCGACCATCCAGGCTGCCGGAGAAGTAGCGCTAGCCAACAATGTGAACACCGGCACGGTTTTCGAACTGGTCAGGCGCGCAAGAGAGAGCGTAGATACCCCGGTCGTCGTGATGACCTATTACAACACGATATATCGCTATGGCCTTGAGCGGTTCGCGCAGAAGGCAGCAGAGAGCGGTGTGGATGGAGTGATAGCACCCGACCTTCCGCCGGAAGAGGCCGGCCCGTGGGCGGAAGCAGCGTCCAAATTCGGTATCGCAACCGTCATGCTGGTCGCGCCGACGAGCACCGATAAGCGGATTGAGAGGATATCCGAGCTTTCCAATGGTTTCGTGTATTGCGTATCTTTAACGGGCGTAACAGGCGCCAGGGCTAATCTTCCTTCAAATCTGACCGATTTTATATATAGGGTGCGAGCGCTCACGGATAAACCGCTCGCGGTAGGCTTTGGAATCAGCGAGCCCGAACAGGCGAAAGAAGTATCCGGGATAGCCGATGGCGTGATTATTGGAAGTGCCCTGGTCGGTCTGATAGGAAAGGCCGGCGGCGGTTGTGTCGAAGCAGCCCGTGCCTATATGTCGCGCATTCGAGAGGCGATAGACACGTAGGATTTAAATAGCTATACTAGCTAGAGACCAGCGCTGGAGTTTAGAAGCTCGACAAAAGCACTGGTTAAACTAGGTGATATCCTTGCATGTACGCGTGCGGGTTTATCTAGGTTAAAAAGTAAAGACCTGACCCCTGATTTACTGATTTACACTGATTTACAAGGATTTACCTGGTTTCTAGAGGGGCTTAAGTCGATTCAAATCTATTCTCGAAATGCGCTGGTGCTATATGCCGATTGGCGACTGGTTTAAGAAAGAGCAAAAAGACGACACGCAAAGCGCTGCGAAGCGCGCTGTTCCCGATGGCGTCTGGGAGAAGTGCCCCGGTTGCAACGAGGCGTTGTTCATCAAAGAACTCGAGCGAAACCATATGGTGTGCTCGAAATGCGACTATCACTTTCCTATCTCCGCACAGATGAGAATCGAGGATTTGACGGACCACGGTAGCTTTGAAGAGCTGTGGGCCGATATGCATTCTGAGGACCCACTTCATTTCATCGGAGTCAAGGCATATGCTTTATCCCTCGATAAGGCTGAAAAGACAACCGGCCTCAAGGACGCAGCGGTGTGCGGGCGAGCGCTTATCGATGGGCGACGTGTCGCTATTGGAGTCATAGATTTCAAATTCATCGGCGGTAGCATGGGAGCGGTCGTCGGCGAGAAGATAACTCGCATCATAGAGTTGGCCACCGAAGAAAAAGTTCCCGTTATAACGGTTAGCAGTTCGGGTGGCGCGCGCATGCAAGAAGGCATGATATCTCTTATGCAGATGGCGAAGACCAGCGCGGCGGTCGCCAGACAAAGCGCGGCGGGTCTTCCGTATATCTCCGTGCTGGCCAATCCCACGACAGGCGGCGTTACCGCAAGTTTTGCAACACTCGCAGATATCATTATCGCGGAGCCCAAGGCCTTGATAGGCTTTGCGGGACCGCGTGTCATCGAGCAGACTATCAAGCAGAAACTGCCAAAAGACTTCCAAACGGCGGAATTTAATCTACAGCACGGACAAATCGATATGATAGTCGACCGCGCAAACATGAAGCGTGTAATATCCAGGCTCATTGACTATATGGGATCATAATGAAACGTTTTGCATACGATTTTGAGCGGCCCCTGGTCCAGCTCGAGACGACACTGGACGAGATGAAGAGGCTGGAATCGGCGGAAAAAGAAGATATCGCTGCGGATATTTGCTACCTAGAGGAGCAGATCCAAAAGCTGCGCATGAGGACTTATTCGAAGCTGACGGCCTGGCAGAAGGTTCAATTCGCGCGCCATCCCGACCGGCCCAAAATGGTCGACTATGTCGAGGCTATCTTTACGGACTTCATAGAACTCCATGGCGACCGTGCCTTTAAAGATGATTCTTCGATTACCGGCGGGTTTGCCCGCCTGGATGACGAGAAGGTCATGATACTCGGCCATCAGAAAGGTCGCAACACAAAAGAGAACATCGCCTGGAATTTCGGCATGCCCAATCCCGAAGGCTACCGCAAAGCGATTCGCATAATGAAACTGGCCGACAAGTTCGGTTTACCGCTGATTACTTTTGTCGATACTCCCGGCGCTCATCCGGGCATAGGCGCTGAAGAGCGAGGCCAGGCTGTGGCGATTGCCGAAAGCATTATGGAGTTAAGCAGGCTAAAGGTGCCTGTTATCGTGAGCGTGATTGGAGAAGGCGGCAGCGGCGGGGCGTTAGCTATCGGTTTCGGAGACCGGGTCATCATGCTCGAGAACTCATATTACTCGGTTATCACGCCCGAAGGGTGCGCCAGCATTCTTTGGGACGGTGAGGTCAGCGCCGAGCGGGCCGCGGAGGTTCTCGGTTTGACCGCTGACAAACTGCTTGAGCTTGGCATAATCGACACCATCGTGAAAGAGCCGTTGGGCGGGGCGCACCACGCACCGGCATTGGTGGCCAGGAATCTCAAGAAAGAGATTGTCTCGGCTTTGGATGAACTCAAGGCAGCCGGGCAAGAGTCGCTTGCGGACAAGCGATACGAGAAGCTCAGGAGCATTGGGCATTACGCTGAGCACTTAAAAGCGCTGACTAAATAGTCGACCTTCTACCTTGACCAAACACATCTCGACCGGGAACATCCCAAAATATGTCTAAAGTCGCTGTCAAATCCTGTCGATAAAGTAATTGTCAGGCAAGACGAAAAAAGCAGAAGTCATGGCGAGGCTTCTGGGTCGTGGCAGACGGCTTGACTGACAACCAAGTCCCGCTCCGAGGAGTGGGACTTTCTCATTCCCAACCACCCGTTACTCTTTGACTTAATCGCAAAAGCTTAAGATAATGAATATATGGGGATTCGTAATACTCTTGACAATAATAAAGGGATAAAAAGAAAACTCCTCTTAAGCTACCTGGCAATCATAATTCCCTTAGTCGCAATTAGTATAGTCTCATACTACGGGCGCTATATCGAACGCCGGCAGGATGTTTTGTCGGCGCGCCTAGTCGTTGCGCAAGTCGTCGCCGCGAACTTCGACCATCTCATCAAAGACGTGGTTGCAACTGAGCGTGCGCTTGGCATAGCGATTGAAGAGAATAATTACTCGCGTCGCGCGGCGAGCAATTATTTGTCGCGAGTAACCGGTGGTTACCCGGTGTTTAGCTTCGATTATGTCAAGGCCAATGGCGAGATTTTTGCGTCTTCGGATCCAAAATTAGTCGGGCGCAAAATGAATCCAGGCTCAGTCAACCTGAATGACCTCGGTGACGGCAAGGATTGGTTGGTTAGCCCGATGCACCTCCATGAAAATGGCGAGATGGGTTTTGATGTGGTTACAGGAGTGTGGGATGGGCCCGAGCTTGCGGCCATAGTGGTGGCATCGGTAGACGCTACCAAGCTCGACCAATATTTCACGTTTAAGGTGCCGGGTGGCGGCTATAATATCGTAGACAATAAGGGCATGGTCGTTTTTCAGAGCCAAAACCCCAAGCTGCCGTTTGACCGGCGGGACTGGAAGTCGCAAGAATTCATAATGACAACACTTGCCGGGCGCGAATACACGTCTTATGGAATGGTCTTTCCCGTAGACGATAGCTTCCGAATGGGAGCGCAAGTTCCGATAGAGGGCGTCGGCTGGAGCGCGGGCTCCTTTGTCCCGGTCGATCAGGTCATATCACCCATCTTCGATGCCCTGCTACGCGGGCTTCTGCTAGCGTCGATCATCGCTCTACTCGCGGTAATTCTTGGTCTGGGGCTTGGAGGAAGGATAGTCAGGCCTATCACCAGCCTTGCCGAGAAGGCTAGGTTGATTGCCGGGGGAGATTTCAGCGTCGATGTCAGCGGCATCAAGACCGGTGACGAGATAGAGGAGCTGGCGCTGAGTTTTAACTCGATGCGATTAAGCCTCCGCGATTATGTGGGTGAGCTTAAGGGAATAGTCGAGGCCGGTGAGAAGATGAACCTCGCGCTCAACATCCCGTTCGTTACTCATGCCGTCGTCAACGCGCTGCGCAGTTATTTTGGTGCCGAGGCGGTCTGGTTTGCCTTTTACCATGAGGCTGAGAAGAAGTTGGTAATCGAGCACTTTTGGAGTGATAAGGACCTCGATTTAACCGGCGGCTCGATGGCCCCCGGCGAAGGAATCGCAGGAAAAGTATTGATGACGGCAAAACCCGTCATAACCAGAGACCTAGCATCGTCCGAATTCAAGTTCAAGAAAGAGGCGCTCGAAGCCGGTTTGGATGCGGCTATCACACTTCCTCTTATATCCGGTGGCGGAGCTATCGGGGTCGTAGGTCTCTACACGCCGCAAATCAGGATGGGCGGGATGACTGAAAAGCAGATAAGTTTGTTGATGGCGCTGGCCAACCAGGCGGCGGTCGCCATCGAAAACGCGCGCCTCTATGAGGAGACGCGCAAGTCGGAGCTGATGCTTAGAGCCTCGAATGAGGATTTGCGAATTCTCAACAGGGTCGCCCTCGATATGTCTTCCGGCCTGGACATGGAGGAGTTGCTCGACAAGATCATCAAGAACGCCATGGACCTGGTCGCAGCCGATATAGGGTCGCTCGGTCTCTACGATGAAGAGCAAGGTAAGATATCGTACCGCTATCGCTCGAGCATTCCGGAGCTGCACGTGCCTGATGTGATACCCGCGGACTTGGGGCTTTCCGCAACCGTCCTCAACAGCCGCATGCCGGTGGCGACGAACGATTATCGCAACGACCCTCGGGCCGTAAAAGAAGCCCTGGCACTTGGGGTGAACGCGGTAGCGACGGTTCCGCTACTCGTCGGCGAACATTTATTCGGGATAATACAGGTCGCGTCGATCTCGGAGAAGGTTTTCGTAGACAGTGATACGGTATTACTTGAAGCGGTCGGCCGTCAGGCGGCGGTCGCGATAGAGAATGTGATGCTCTACGAAAAAGAGCGTGATATCGCCGAGGTGCTGCAAAACGCGTTACTTTCCGCTCCCGAGGAATTACCCGGACTTAGATTCGGTCTGAAGTATCGAGCCGCGACGGAAAAGGCGCGCGTGGGTGGTGATTTCTATGACTTCATAGACTTGCCCGACGGCAAGATCGGCATTGTCATCGGCGATGTATCCGGTAAAGGACTCCAGGCAGCCACAGCTACGGCGCTCGCCAAGATGACGATACGGGCGTTTGCCCATGAGCACGATTCGCCTGCCGATGTTTTAGCCCATGCGAACAGCGTCATCAAGTCGCAGATGACGCACGGCCAGTTTATCACCATCACGTATCTCATTATGAATCCGGCGACCGGGCGTTTTTCTTATGCGATAGCAGGCCATCCACCGGCAGCCATCCTTAACCGCACGACATCGAACGTGCGTTTTCTGGAATTGGGTTCGACGCCATTGGGAGCGGTCGACGGAATCATATACGAGCGTTTTGATGATGAGATAGCCGTCGATGACGTCGTTCTCCTGTATACCGATGGTTTACTTGAAGCGCGCAATAACGGCCGGCTCTTCGGCGAATCCGGTATCTCCAACGCGCTCATCGATGTTGCGGACACAGATGTCGTAGATATGCCGAGTGCGATACTGGAGGCTGCCGCTAGGTTTGCCGACGACAAGCTCAATGACGATGTCGCGGTCGTAGCGTTTTCATTGGCAGAGCCCGAACCTGCTTTTTCTGCTTCCGCCGAAGATGTCGATGACCGGACGGTATCGTAAGTTAATGCTTGCGCTTAATTGGTGGATAGCTGGGTTATTATCGTGTCCAGGAGTTCTGTGTTGTCTAGCTGCGCTCTGACTTCGGGGTCGATGTAGACCTCGGCGGCCTCTGCGATCAGGCCTGCGCGGTTCGTCGAATTGACGGTATTCCAATCGATTTCCTTCACTTTTTCTCTCGTAAGCGTGATGGCAGCTGAAATTTCCACGCTACTTACCCCGGCTTGATTCATAAACGTCCCGAACTGGACTATTTTCACCTGTTCAACACTGGTCATCTCGAAAAGCAAGGGCATGATTTTAGTCGAATCATTGGCTATGTCGAAGAGTATCTCATCGTCGTCCTTGACTTCGTCGTTGAAGTAAGAGACTGTTATCAGGTTTTTAACGGGGTCTTTTTCAACATCGGTGATTTCGAGATCTGTGTTGTCTAACAGATATTCCTTGACCTGTTTAACGTCTATCGTCGCGAGCAGAACGCCATCTGTGGAATCATTCCGAGGAAACAGTGTCACGCCGACGACTACCAGCACGACTATTATGACGACGCCCAGCGCTGTTTTTTCAAGCCAACTCGTAGTAGACTTCTTTTCCATTATTTAGACACTTCTTATCCGAGAAGTTTTCCGCCTGCACCCTTAGACGCTTACGACTCTTTCGATAGTGACCTGAAGTGTGTCGAGGTTAAGTGCTGTTGTCTGTCGAAGCAGGCTCAAGTATTTGTTTCCTTCTATGGCGCCAGTATACCACTGTCAGGTGTTTTGCGCTATGCGAGCGGCCGGCTTTGTGATGGCGTTGTTAGCTATATCGTTTGGCGATATTGGCGATAGGTGTTTGTGAAGCTTACAATACGTGTTTTAAATGGGAGGGTGTTTTAACAAATAATGCGTTTAAGAAGTGTAAAACGCTAT
>JASEGT010000040.1 GCA_030018005.1 Actinomycetota bacterium | reverse complement strand
CGATATAATCGATTCCCGAGCGGTCGAAGACGTCCGTGAGGACCATCTCCAATTTTCCCATATGGGGAAAGGTGACTTTCATCTATTGCCGCCTCCATCTGAGCATATCCACAAAAGCCTCGACCCTGGTTATCATGCCGGCCTCGCCGCTGTGCTCGTCGACGACGAGCGACATCAGCGGCATGCCGCCTTTGCGCCTCGCCTCGCTCTCCAAAAGCGTCTGGACTAACGAGTCCGGCCCGCAGGCAAACGAGAGCACATAGATGATACCGTCGACCGATTTGCTGTTGAGCCAGTGAAACACCGAGCCGACTACCTCTTGCTCGTAGGACCAAAAAAGCCGCTTGGGGAGCCTTCCGGCCTCCTTATGCAGGACTTTAGCCGGGAGCATCTCGGTCGTTACTACGTCGACATCCCATTGGTGTAATTTCTTTATGAGATTGAGGCTGGTATAGGGGTCATAGATGTTATATGGGTGACCGGCGATGCCGATACGCAGGCTGCCCCCGGATGGCGCCGCCGCCTCTCCGGCCATCGCCTCCATAGGTGTCAGGCCCGTTTCGAGACGCCCTTCATAGGTCTTCTGTGCCGCGAGACCCGCACCCCAAGCTCTGATGATGCGCAGCTTGTTGCGCGTAAATGTTGTTCCAAAATCAAGAATGGCCTCGTAATACTTACGCCGGCTCAACCTGCTATTGAAGACCGGATCGAGGATCTCCGGGAGCGACCCGTCGACGGAGCGGGCCAAATCGGGCAAGCCCAAGAACTTCGGGCAGGTATACGCCCGCTTCTCGACGCTTACGACACGCGGCACAAAGAGCGCGTCCGCCTTGTCTTTCAAGTCGACAAGGTGCCCGAAGAAGACCTTGACCGGCAGGCACAGCTCGTTTTCTCCGAGCGACGTGCCCGTATTGATCATCTTCTTTGTAGTCGCGCCGGAAACCACGACTTCCGCCCCGAGCCCCTCCAAAAAGGTCGACCAAAGCGGGTAGTATTTATAGTAAAGCAACGCCTGGGGCACACCCACGGTGGCACACATCTGACGATTATCCTCCAACCGCTTAATTATCGATCAACGTCAGCTTCCTCGTTGAACATAACAGTTCATTGCGCAAACGCTATACTCAATCACACAAGCTGTTCCGCGCGCCGGCAATAAAGCTCCCTTATTTATATGGCTTGCCATATTAGCTTTTAGCTTTTTGCCGCAAGCTTTAGTTTACCCAAAGAAACGGCATCTAAACCAAAGACTCACCCCATAATCGAACAAGGGCCACCTGGCTCGCTCAATTGCGTACCTCGACATAGTTCAACCTCTTGTCGCCCGTTTCCTGCTCTCGTTGCGAAAAACAAGCTGGTTTATTAATGTAGTTACAGGGTGTGGATAAAGGGTTGACCAGCAATTACACCAGGTGACGTATGCTAGCTGACGATGATGGCCGTATTTATTTTAAACATATATCGCTTGGCCGAGGTTACTTCTCTTTAGCGGACGCGGTCGTCGCAAAGACAAGCGCGTCGCCTTCGACGTCAACGTTGACCGCGTCGCCTTCCTTGATGTCGCCCTCGAGGATTTTGAGCGCCAGGCTATCCTGCAATTTGCGCTGGATAGCGCGCTTCAGAGGACGGGCGCCGAAGAGCGGGTCGAAACCCTCTTGCGCCAGGTATTCTTTGGCCTTGTCGCTCAGACGAAGCGATATGCCGTGCTCGGCAACGCGCCGCTCTAGATGGCCGATTTGTATCTCGATTATCTCCTTGATGTCATCGATGGTCAGGCGGTTGAAGATTACGATCTCATCGACGCGATTAAGGAACTCGGGCCTGAAATGCGCCCGCATCTCGTCGTCGACCTTGCCGCGTATCTTGGCCATGTCGGTCATCTCCTGAATATACTGGCTGCCGATATTAGATGTCATGATAATAATGGTGTTCTTGAAATCGACGGTGCGGCCTTTGCCGTCGGTAAGACGTCCATCGTCGAGTATCTGCAGGAGCACGTTGAAAACATCACCGTGCGCTTTTTCGATCTCGTCGAGAAGGAGCACCGCGTAGGGACGCCTGCGAACCGCCTCGGTGAGCTGCCCGCCCTCCTCGTAGCCGACGTAGCCGGGAGGCGCGCCGATTAGCCGCGACACCGTGTGTTTTTCCATGTATTCGCTCATATCGATACGTATCATCGAGCGCTCGTCGTCGAAGAGAAACTCGGCTAAAGCGCGGGCCAGCTCGGTCTTGCCGACGCCGGTCGGCCCGAGAAATATAAATGAGCCGAGCGGACGGTTCGGGTCTTGCATGCCGGCGCGAGCCCGGCGGATGGCGTTGGAGACGGCTGAGACCGCCTCGTCTTGGCCGATAACGCGCTCGTGCAGGCGTTTCTCCATCGTCACAAGTTTTTCGATCTCGCCCTCGACAAGCTTTACTACCGGGATATTCGTCCACTTCGAAACGACCTCGGCTATGTCTTCCTCATCGACCTCTTCTTTAAGCATCTTCTGGTCTTTCTGCAGTTCGAGAAGGCGCTGGTTCTTGACCTCAAGTTCTTTTTCAAACGAGAGGATGTCGCCGTACTGGAGCTTCGCCGCAAGCGCCAAATCCCCGGCACGCTCGGCCGCCGCCGTGTCGACCTTCGCCCGCTCGATTCGCTCTTTGAGCCGGCTTATCTCGGTGATAGCCTGCTTCTCATTCTGCCAGTGCGCCCGCATGTGAAAAGTCTCCTCTTTGAGCTCGGCGAGGTCTTTATCTATATTGGCAAGCCGCTCTAGCGCGGCTTTGGTCTTGTCGTTTCTTAAAGCCTGGCGCTCTATCTCGAGCTTCTTGATGCGCCGCTCTATCTCGTCTATCTCGGTGGGGAGGCTGTCTATCTCTATGCGCAACCCGGACGCCGCCTCATCGATGAGGTCGATGGCCTTATCCGGCAAGAAGCGGTCGGTGATATAGCGGTTCGACATAACCGCCGCCGCAACGAGCGCCGAGTCGGTGATGCGCACGCCGTGATGTATCTCGTAGCGCTCTTTCAAGCCCCGCAGAATCGCGATGGTATCCTCGACCGAGGGCTCGCCGACGAGTATCGGCTGAAAACGTCGCTCCAGGGCCGCGTCTTTTTCGATATGCTTGCGGAATTCGTCAATGGTGGTGGCGCCGATTGCCCGTAGCTCACCGCGCGCAAGCGCCGGCTTCAAAAGGTTTGCGGCATCGACCGCGCCCTCGGCAGCGCCTGCCCCGACCAGGGTGTGTAGCTCATCTATAAAGAGGACTATCTCGCCCTCGGCGTCGGTGACCTCCTTGAGCACCGCTTTGAGGCGGTCCTCGAACTCACCGCGATACTTGGCTCCCGCGATGAGCGCACCGAGGTCGAGCGAGACCACCCGTTTGTCTTTGAGGCCTTCGGGCACGTCCCCGCTGACGACGCGCTGCGCGAGTCCCTCGGCGATGGCGGTCTTGCCTACGCCGGGGTCGCCGATGAGCACCGGATTGTTCTTGGTCCGTCGTGAAAGAACCTGTATGACCCGGCGAATCTCGTCGTCGCGCCCGATTACCGGATCGAGCTTGCCGAGCCGGGCGAGCCTCGTCAAATCCCGGCTGTACTTCTCGAGCGCCTGGTATTTCTCCTCAGGGCTCTGGTCGGTCACCCGCTGGCTTCCGCGCACGTCCACGAGAATCTTGAGGACCGCTTCTTTGGTGACGCCGAGTGAGCTTAATATCTTTCCGACCGTTCCCTTATCCGCGGCGAGCGCGAGGAGCAGGTGTTCGGTGCTGACATACTCGTCTTTAAGCCCTTCGGCCTCGATAAAAGCCGCGTCGATAGTGCTCTTTAACTCGGGCGCGATATAGGTCGCCGCGCCCGCGCCCGTGACCTTGGGCCGGCGGTCGAGTTCGGCTTGAATCCGTTCTTTGACCGTGTCGGGGCTGAGAGCGAGTTTCTGCAATATCGGCGTTACTACGCCGTCCGCCTGGCCGACCAGCGCCAACAAGAGATGTTCGCCTTCGACCTGCTGGTGACCCATACTGTCGGCCAACCGTTGGGCTTCGCCGAGCGCCTCCTGGGATTTTATCGTGAATTTGTCCAACCTCATCTTCTTCCACCTTCTTATATGCGCTTAGCACTTCTCTTTGCGGAGCACGATCTTGCCCCGGCGCATCGGCACGAGGGCGCTCTGCTGTATCTTGCCGAGCTCTTCGTCTAACGCGACCTGGAGTTTGACGGTCTGCTTCTGGAGCGCGCCCATAAGCCCCTGCAACTCTTCAATCTCATCTTGGAGTTCGAATATCTTGACGACCCCGGCCAGGTTTACGCCCAATCCCTGGGTGAGCATCTGTATTAGCTTTAAGCGGTCGACATCGCGCTGCGAGTACAACCTCGTCGAGCCCTGGGTTCGCTTCGGGTCGATAAGCTTCTTGCGCTCGTAAATCCGCAGCGTCTGCGGGTGCATCCCCGCAAGTTTTGCGGCCACGCTTATCATATATACCGGCTCGTCATACATCTTCTATCCACTCCAAATATTATTAAACAATCGCATGGCCTTTAGTCCCACGATTCGCATTACTCTTTAAAACCCTTCCTCGGGTCTTCCTTGCGGGCATCGGCGAATCTCACGAGCAGTTCTTTTTCCGCTCCCGAGAGTTCTTTCGGTACGGTTATGTGAACCTTGGCGAGCATATCTCCCCGACCCGACCCTTTAAGTTTCGGTGCTCCCCTGCCGCGGAGGCGGAAGGTCCGGCCTTCCTGAGTGCCGGCGGGAATCTTCAAGGAGACGCTACCGTCGACGGTGGGAACCTCGATGCCGGCTCCAAGGGCCGCTTCGGTAAAGGTGATCGGGAGGTCGAGCTGGATATCGCTGCCATTCCTGATGAAATAGGGGTGTTTGGCGACCTTGGCGACGATATAGAGGTCTCCGTAGGGTCCGCCGTTCAAACCGGCTTGCCCTTTGCCCTTGAACCTGAGCTTGCTGCCGTCGGCGACTCCGGCCGGGATCTTTATCGTCTCGCTCTTCTGGACACGTATGCGGCCGTTGCCCCGGCAAACGGTGCAGGGTCTCTCGATTATGCTTCCCTGGCCGCCGCAATTCGGGCACGCCCAACTGATGCTGAAGATACCCTGGTTGTCCGCGACCATGCCGCGGCCGCCGCATGCCGCGCAGGTAGTCCGCCCCGAACCGGCCGCCGCGCCTGACCCGCCACACGACGAACAAGTCTCTTCCTTGTCGACCGAGAGCTTTACAGTCTTGCCCTTAAGCGCCTCGTCGAAGGTGAGACTTACGTTATACGTTATATCGGAGCCTTTGGTCCGTGTCTGCTGCGGCCTCGCCCCGGGGCGACCACCGCCCGCGCCGCCCCCGAACAGGTCGAAGAGGTCGCCGAAGCCGTTGAATGAAAATCCCTGTTCGGCGCCGCCGGCATAGCTCCGTCCGCCACCGGGGCCGGGGCCGCCGAAATAGCGCCCCATCTCGTCGTATTCCTTACGCTTTTTCGCGTCTTTAAGGACCTCATAGGCTTCGCTTATTTCTTTGAACTTCTCTTCCGTCGTCGAATCGCTCTTGTTCGCGTCGGGGTGATATTTGCGCGCGAGCTTGCGGTACGCATCTTTTATCTCTTTCTGCGCCGCATTCTTGCTCACCCCGAGAACCGCGTAATAATCCTTATATGTCCTGCTCGAACTCATCTGCCATCACCATCATCGGCCGCCGACGCCCTACTTTCAGTTACCGTTTTTGCGCCGCCCGCTTGTTTATTTAGCGACTTTCACCATGGCCGGTCGCAACAGCCTTCCCTTCAACTCATATCCCTTCTGTAGGACCTCGGCTACCATGTTCTCAGCGTACTCTTCGCTTTCGACCTGAATGACGGCCTCGTGCCGCTCGGGGTCGAACTCCTGGCCCAGGGGGTCGATAACTTCGACGCACTCCTTGGCCAGCAAGGCGTTGAGCTGAGTGTAGATGAGTTCAAAACCTTCGGTCAGGATCGCGCTCGATGCTCCGGCTTCCGCCGCGTGAAGCGCCCGCTCGATATTGTCGATGAGCGGCAGCAGCTCCCGCATTACGGTCTGCGTCGCATACTGGACAATCTGTTCTTGCTCCCGCAACATCCGCTTACGATAATTGTCCATCTCAGCCTGGACCCGCTTGGCCATATCCAAATATTGGGCTGCCTCAGTCTCTTTCTGACTCAAGCGCTCTTTCAAATCTTCATAGCTCTCGCCCTGCACGCTATCCGGCGCGGCTTCATCGCCGCCTGCTGCGTCGACTTCCGCCGATACCGGCTCCGCCGGGCTATCGCTAAATTCATTCCGATCTTTATCCCCTGTCAAAAATATCACCTCAAACGCCTGGAAGGGACTTCCTCCCTCGCCTTACTTCGCTTCGTCTTCTTCGTCGACGACTTCGAAGTCGGCGTCGACGACGTCTTCGGCCTCGCCTGCGGCCGCGGCCTCGTCACCGTCGCCCGGAGCCGCCTGCTGTTGCTGCTCGTATACGGCCTGACCTATTTTGTACGATTGCTCAAGCAACACCTCATGCGCCTTCTTTATCTGCTCGACGTCGGTGCCCTTCAAGGCCTCTTTCGCATCGGCTACCGCTTTCTCAATCGCCTCTTTGTCGGCGTCGGTAAGCTTCTCGCCCACATCTTTGAGCGTGCGCTCGGTCGTGTAGACCAGGTTATCCGCATTGTTTCGCACCTCGGCCTCTTCGCGGCGCTTGCGGTCTTCTTCCGCGTGCGCTTCGGACTCATTGACCATCCGGTCTATCTCATCCTTGTTGAGCGCGGTGGCGCCGGTGACCGTGATACGCTGCTCTTTGCCGGTACCCAAATCTTTCGCCGAGACGTTGACGATGCCGTTGGCGTCGATGTCGAAGGCGACCTCGACCTGCGGCACACCTCGCGGCGCCGGCGGCATGTCCACCAAGTGGAACCGCCCTAGAGTCTTATTGTAGGCCGCCATCTCGCGCTCGCCCTGGAGCGCGTGTATCTCGACGCTCGTCTGCCCGTCGGCGGCGGTCGTAAATATCTCGCTCTTTCTCGTCGGGATGGTCGTGTTTCTCTCGATGAGCTTTGTGAAGACACCACCGAGGGTCTCGATTCCGAGCGAGAGCGGGGTGACGTCGAGGAGAAGGATATCTTTTACTTCTCCCATGAGCACGCCGGCCTGGATGGCCGCGCCCGCCGCGACTACCTCATCCGGGTTGACACCCAGGTGTGGGTCTTTCCCGGTGTATTCCTTGACCATCTCTTGTACCACCGGCATCCTGGTGGATCCGCCGACGAGGATGACATGGTCGATGTCGCTGGCGCTCACGCCCGCGTCCTTCATGGCCTGCTGAACCGGTTTACGGCACCGGTCGAGAAGATCGGACGTCATCTGCTGGAACTCGGTGCGAGTCAGCGTCATCTCGAGATGTTTCGGCCCTTCGGCGTCGGCGGTGATAAACGGTAGATTTATATTGGTCGAAAGCGTCGTGGACAGCTCCATCTTCGCCTTTTCCGCCGTCTCCTTGAGGCGCTGGAGCGCCATCTTGTCGTTTCGCAAATCGATACCGTATTTGGACTTGAAGTCGTCGGCCATCCAGTCGATGACCTTCTGGTCCCAGTCGTCGCCGCCGAGGTGATTGTCGCCCGCGGTCGCCCGCACCTCGAAGACACCATCGCCGATGTCGAGGATAGAGACGTCGAAGGTGCCCCCACCAAGGTCGAAGATGAGAATCGTCTGGTCGTGCTCTTTGTCGAGACCGTACGCGAGCGCGGCGGCCGTCGGCTCGTTGATAATACGCAAAACCTCGAGACCCGCTATCTTGCCGGCGTCTTTTGTCGCCTGGCGCTGCGCGTCCTCGAAGTAAGCGGGCACCGTGATGACCGCCTGCGTAATCTTTTCGCCGAGATACGCCTCCGCGTCTCTTTTGAATTTCTGCAAGATGAAGGCGGATATCTGCTGCGGCGTATAATCCTTGCCGTCGATATCTATCTTCCAGTCGGTGCCCATATGGCGTTTGACCGAAGTGATAGTCCGGTCGGGATTGGTAATCGCCTGGCGTTTGGCAACCTCGCCGGTGAGCACCTCGCCGGTCTTGGAAAACGCGACGACCGAAGGCGTGACCCTTCCGCCTTCCGCATTGGCTATTACCTTCGGCTCACCGACCTCGAGAATCGCCATGCATGAATTCGTCGTTCCAAGGTCGATTCCTAAAGCTTTTGGCATAAAAAACACTCCTATCGCTATATTTTTATCATAAGTATAAAATCTAAGTCTGGTATTGTCAAGATTTATGATGGCAACCTTATTATAGCTTATCGGCCGACTCTTGATATCTTTAATGACTTTTTCGATTTTTTCTTGCTTCAATGCAAATTGGCGGCTCGCAGTAAATAATTGACAGATTGTCTTTGTCAAAGCTCTTTACAAGCGGCTAGTAGTCATGTATAAGAGTTATTGTGTAGAGTACGGCCTACTATTAGGGAGGAATTTTAATGTCAAAACCGTTAATCGATGTCGACGAGTGTTCCGGTTGCGGAACCTGCGTAGACAGCTGCCCGAACGATGTATTCGAACTCGTCGACGACATCGCAAAGGCTATCAACGCGGATAGCTGCGACGGCTGCAAGGCTTGCGAAGAAGAATGTGCGATGGAAGCGATCAAGGTAGAGGAATAGGCTATATCCCAAAATTTTAAGGCGCCGGACGCGGGTTTGGCGTCTTTTTCTATGCACAAGCGAAAGGCTCGTCCTTCAACCGGCTACTCACACGGTCGAGCCTTCTTTTTACTCTAAAGCGCCCGACATCGACGACGATAGACCTGATGATGGACTGAACAAAACAAAATTTTGCTCTTGGCGCGTTTATCTGGTAAAAATATTGTTAGGCTACAGTCTGTGCTTCGATTTTGAGTGAGACGTTTTTCACCTTCGACATGGCGTTCAGCGCCAAAGTAAGGACCGGCAGACGGTGAACGATCTACGTTTTGCCCGTTGGCTATCAGCCCATTCGTGCGACAAGCATGCGAGAGCCATGCGTCGCAGAGTCGCGCCGCACCCGAGATTTAAGCCGAACACGGACAGAGGAATGGGGGCTTTGATTGAAAAAAATACTAAGCGGAATTCCGGGGTTGGATGATTTACTCGACGGTGGACTGCACGAGCGAAGCTCGACGGTGATCGCGGGGCCCCCGGGTACCGGGAAGACAACCTTTGCCACACAATTCATATACCAAGGCGCGGCCGCGCTAGGCGAAGCGGGCATCTTCATAACGTTCGAGGAATTCCCGGAGATCATCTACCGCGACGCCATGAATTTCGGCTGGGATTTGAAGGAGCAAGAGGCGGCCGGCAAGCTAAGAATCATCTTCACATCACCGGCGGTCCTCAAAAGCGAACTCGAGAAAGAGAACGGCCTCATCGACAGGGTGGTCGCTGAAATCGGCGCTAAACGCATAGTCATCGACTCGGTCACGCTGATGGAGCAGATCAGCTGCGATACCATCGAACTCAGGCAGCTCTTTAATAGTCTTATTAACGGCCTAAAGCGCCTGGGGTTGACGACGGTATTGACAAGCGAGGTCCCGCTCCTCTTCGGTCATGAGAATACCTTCGAGACAAGCATAGGCTTTGTCGTCGACAATATACTATTTTTGCGTTACGTTGAAATAGAGAGCGAACTAGAGACCGCTCTGACTATCTTGAAGGTGCGCGGGAGCAAGCACGCTAAAGATATCCGCAAGTATGAAATCGCGGAAAACGGGGTGACCATCGAGACGAAGTTCTCGGGCCACCAGGGAATCCTGACCGGCTTTCCGTCGAGAATGATCAGCGGAAAGACGCTGCTTGAGGAAGGCCTTATCCGCAAAAAAAGGTAACCGAGATGAGCTTTATCGTAGCAGTCGAAATACTCAATTTCATCCTGGCGAGTCTGGCAGCTCTGATATCCCTGGGAATCTTGCGAAAAGTGACCGGCAATCTCGCCGCAAGCTGGAGATACGCGGTAGTAGCATTTCAAATACTCGCGCTGGCGACACTCTTTGCCGCCGTCAACGAATTGGGAGTCATCTCGATAGCGGGCATCAGCTCGGACTTGCTCAGAAATACCGCGCATTTCGTCTTCATCATACTCGCCTTCTTCGGGCTTCTCCGCAATTACCAACTGATACGGAATCTGACGGAGCGTGATTCATGATGACTATAGTCGACGTTCTCGCCGTCATCGTAGCCCTGGGCGGCCTTGTGGCGGCCTTCATCGCGCGAAAAATATGGCACATGGTCGAGGGGGAACTCGCGGCGAGCTGGCGCTGGCTGCTGCCGAGCGTGCCGGTCTATGCCGTCTCGTATACCGTCCTTATCATGCATAATTTTATGAGAAGATTCGGTGCGGTCGACCCCGTGCTGAATATCAATTTTGAAGTAAACATCCTGGAAAAGCAGTCGATGTTCAGCATGCAAGTGTGGGAGCCGATAATACTGGTGTTGAGAAACGTGCAGGTACTGGTGGAAATGTTGTTCCTGGTGCTGGTAATAGTCGGCCTGGCCAGACAGTACCGGCTGTTTCAGAAGCTTGCTGAAAAGCAAGGCTAGGTTGAGGAAATCGAATGAATAGGAAGATAGCCAAGTTCGTTAAGAGCTTAAACGAGAAAACAAAGGCCGTTGTGCTGGAGATACTGGAATCGCCGACCAAGTGGAATCTCATCCAGTTCTACAAGGCCAACCCCTTTTCCATACACACGCCACGGGGCCTTGCCAACATCATCGGGCGCAAACCGTCTGCGGTGTCTAAAGAAGTCGAGTGCCTGGTAAGAGCCGGTGTGCTCAAGAAAATCTCGGAGAATGGCGACCTATCGGCCATCTATTCGTACGACCCCGAAAAGGCCATGGTCAAGATAATAGATTCGTTGGTCGGGCTATGCAGCGAATCGCGTGAAACAATCAAAGAACTTATCGAGGCCCTTAAAAAGTCCTAGCCGCGCGCACACAGCTAAACCGCTTAACACTTGGCAATCCTGAAGAATGCCTGTAAACTATTGTCAATAATACGTGGTGCACATTTCTTGGGAGGTTCGTCTTGGACGAAAAGGACTTTGCGGAATTGATATCGGTGTTCTTGAAAGGCAGCGAGCTGGGCAAGGACGCCGCAGGGAAAGAGCAGGGGTCGATTGATGACACGTTTGACCCGGAATCGTCTTCAAATGAAGCAGAGGTTCGCAAGAACATCATCGAAGCACTAGCCGAACGAATAAAAGAATCCCAGGAAGCAGAAGAGGTCGCAGGGGCCGAAAACCCCGCGGAGACCCCCGAAGAAGAGACGCCGGAGGTCGAAGAAGAACTCATCACCAAAGAAGAGGTCGACCAGCTCCTCAGCAAAGAAGAGCCGGCCGAAATAGTCACTCTGCAGCAGATATTGCACCGCTTCACCGCGCTCGACGGCGTTATCGCCGCGCTCTTGGTCACCCGCGACGGGTTTATAGTCGACTACGCCTCCAACATCGAATTCGAACTCGACATGGTAAGCGCGGTCGTCGCGACCGGCTTCGGTATGCTCGATAAAATCGGCTCCGAACTCGAACGAGGCGCGCTCTCGACCGGCATGCTCGAATACGAGGAGGGCACGGTCGTCATCTCACCGCTCGTACCCGACATCGCGCTGGTAATCATCGCATCTAAATGGACAACGCTCGGCCGCATCCGCTGGGAGATAAAGAAATACGGCGACGAGTTGATAGCCAATCTCTAAGCGCTTTGTCCCAATGCTTACACTAAGCCGCTTTGCGGGTCGCTTTTGTGCTGTGATCTTTCTCTGGTCCCCGGCAACAAGCGGTATACGCCATAACCGGCGGCGGCGAGAAGCGCCAACGGCAACAGGTAGCCCGCGAGCATCAAGAATACGCCCAGCGTCTTCACGCTCGCTTTAAGGGAATCGCGCAGAGCGGCCTTGAGACCCAAAGCATCCTTTGCCGGCACCACTTGGGGCTCGGCCATATACAGCCGTATAGTCGCATAGCCCGTGCGGTTCTCGAGATAGTTGAGCCGCCCGCTTATCCGCTCTACCTCCATCTGTATCTGCGAAAGATTGTTTTGAATCGTGATGCTCTCCGTAATCGTCTTGGCCTTGGTCATAAGTTCGAGCATGACCGCTTCCTGGGCGCGCCAGTGCTTGAGCCGGCTGTTCAAGTCGACGAATTCTTCCGAGACGTCCTCGCTTGAGACATCGAGCGCCTTGACTTTGCCGAGTTTCTTCAGCGATGTCAGCACGCCCTCGAAGTCGCGCGAGGGTATGCGCATAATGACTTCACCGCTTGCGATAGAGGTGCCCGTCGCGTTGCTTTTCGACTGGCTGACGTAACCGCCGGCTTCACGCGCTATCTCTACCGCCCGATCGTAGCGCTCGTCGAAGCGCCCCTTTGTCACTCTGAGCTCCAGGCTCGCGCTGCGGATGACCCGCTCGTCGAGGGCGGGGATATCGAGTTTAGTAAGGGATGTGCCCATGCTATAGCCGCCGGTGGAATTGGAATACTCCTGCGCCTCACCCCCGGCGCCATCGGGAAGGCCCCGCAAAAGGAGCTCGTCCTTGGCCTCGCTCGCGCCGCCGTACCCCATCTCCGCGCTATCGATGTCATGCGCCTGTGATTGTGATTGTGCTGAAAGAACCCCTGGTTCGACCGACTGGTTCTGCGCGGACTTGTCGACTGCGGGCACCACCGCCGCCCGTTGCTCTTGGAACAAGAAGAAGCCCGTCGTTGCCGTAAAGATAATAGCCATGCCGATGAAAACCCATGGCGCCGCCCGCCTTATCCAAGCCTTTTTCATACATCCTCCTATCGTATCACTAATATCGTCCCCACTCGTCGAAGGCAACCCCCATCGGTCGCCTGGCCGTTAGACGCCGCAGCGACGCGTTTTGTTCCATCCCGGCACCTCCCGTTCACCCCGGCTTTTTAAGAGCGGGCTTCTGTGCTATTCTTTCATCGTAATGTCGTTAGGACTGAGGATGGGATACGGGCCCGGGGATGCCGCAAGACAAAGCCGACCTCGACACGGTGTTAATAAAGAGCTATCTCGCCGGCGATACGGACGCCTTCAACGAGCTGGTCGGCAAATACGAGCGACCCGCGTACAATCTCGCGTACCGGATGGTCGGCAATGCAGCCGACGCCGCCGACCTTACGCAAGAAATATTCGTCCGGCTCCACCGGAACGTAAAGACCTTCCGCGGGGACTCCGCTTTCTCTACCTGGTTCTACCGCCTGGCGACGAACTGCTGTAAAGACTGGCTGCGCAAAGAATCGCGCCGCCCGCCTACTCAGGAGATTCAAGACACACTCGTCGCGGACGGCGGGGCCGGCCCGAGTCGGCTCTATGAGCAGAGCGAGACGAAAGCACTGGTGCAAAAAGCGATCTCGGCGCTGCCTGAAGAGCAGCGCATGGCAATCGTCCTCCACGACCTGCAGGGATATAGTTACGAAGAAATCGCGAGCATCGCGGAGGTGCCTGTCGGTACGGTAAAGTCACGCCTCTCGCGCGCGCGCCTCAAGCTGGCCGGGAGCCTCGCCGCCATAAAGGAACAAAACGGGAGATTGAGCGTCTAAATGAACGAGATGTCAAAGTGTGACGACGTACAAGAGCTGTTGAGCGCATATATCGATAACGAACTCGCCGACGACGAGCGTCGCTGGGTCGGCGCGCACCTCGATGAGTGCACCGAGTGTCGCGCTACCGTAGCGGCGCTGCAAGAAGCCATCGCGGCGGTCAAGAGCCTCGACGACTTCGAGGTTCCGCCGGAGCTTACCAGCAACCTGCGCGGTATCGAGCCCGGGAAACGCAGTCACGCGGTCGCTCCCGCCAAGCGCTGGTGGGCATCGCCCCGTGTGGCGGTCTTCGTAGCGACCGGTGCCGTCGCCGCAATCGCACTCGTCTCGCTACTGACGCTAAGCGATGTCAATATCACAGGCAACCGGGGCGCCACCCAAGAAGCGACAAGTCCCGCAAGAGACAAAGCGATGCCGCAACAATCGGTCCCCGCAGGGGAATCCCTGTTGAATGCGTCGAAGAGCGAGGCGCACGACATCGACAGCACAGACCTGGAAAACAGCGCCGGCACGGAGGGTGTTCTCGGTTCCGGCGAAAAAACTCTCAAGGACGGCGCTGTCGACGACGAGCTTCTTCTTCGGGGTCTGCCCGATGACAAAGACGCTCACGCCGACGCCTGGCCCAAGATACTGGCATCGAGCAAAAATTACACGCCTGCTTCCATCGAGACCCTGGCCGGCGAGTTACACGACTCGTCGAACGGGCTCTATACCGTCGAAGACGCCGGGGAAAAACGCGCCGCATTCGTCGATAAGATAGTAGAAGAAGTCTCCGCCCAGGGCGGCGAGGGTGAAAAGACTCGAAGCCCGCTCAACGCCATCCTCGACCGCACCAAGCGCGCCGCGCTCCCCATCTACGTCGAGAAAGCAAAATTTGAGAATAAAGCGTGCCTGGTGATCGCGATAAAATGGGGCTTCGGCGGCGGCGACAGCCGGCTCTATAAAACAAGCCTTTATGTGACCAACCTCTCCGGCTGGACCATCTTCCACTACACGTCAAAGTAGAAATCAGCGCAATTATTACCCTCGTAGCCCAGAGCTTTAGCCCTGACAAAAAAACTCGACTGTTCTAATATTCCACTCTTCCGCGAAAGCAGCGAAGATGCTCTCGCTAAAATATCCCTATCTCCGCCCTCGGTGCGCCCTTGTATCTGTTGCGGATGCCTATGAGCGAACATCTGGTCACGGCCTTCTCGCCGTACCTGTTCTTAAGCCGGTCGACGACGGCCGCAACCGCCGCCTCCTTCTCGTCCAGGACATCAAAGACGGTCGTCTGCTGCCCGTCTTCTCTCTTGGCGAGGTTGGTCACGCTCACCCCAACCTTGGTCGCCGGATAGACATCGAGCGAGGCACGCTCCCTTAACAGAAGGTCTTTGGCGACATCATGGACACGCCCGGGCAGGTCGGTATAGCAACCCAGGCCGGTGCGCCGGCTCAAATCGAAAAGCCGTCCCAAACAGATATAAACAGCGACCGTCCTCCCCAGGTAGCCGGCCTTTCTCATCCTCCTGGTGGCCCCATCACACAGCCCCAGGAGCACGTCGCACAAGTACTCGACGTCCGCGCTCCCCTTTCCCAGAGAAAGGCTCTGCCCGAACGACTTTACTTCCATCCCCTTGTAACTCGGGACCACCGGACTATCATCGATGCCGAAGGCCGCCTTGTGAAGTATCTCCCCGATGACCCCGAACTTCTCCCGCATCAGCCCGGACGGCGCCTCCGCGAGCTGGCCGATGGTCCGTATTCCTATCGCGTCGAGGTGCCTGCGCATGCGCCGCCCCACGCCCGGGATGCTATCTACCGGCAGCGGCGCGAATATCCCGGGGAGATCCTCGGGCTCTATCACCGTGAGGCCGAACGGTTTTTTAAGCTCCGAAGCCATCTTGGCCACAAGTTTGTTTGGGCCGACACCCACCGAGCAGGTCAACCGGAGCTTCTTCGCCACCTCCGCCTGCAACCTCACGGCCGTGTCTCTGGGCGAGCCGAAAAAATGAGCGGTGGCGGTGATATCTAAAAAGGCCTCGTCGATGGAGTAGACCTCCAGGCAATCGGTATATTTTTCGCATATTTGCATGAGAAGGCGGGTGTTGTGGAGATATTTCTCGTAGTTTCCGGCTATATAGGCGGCGTGCGGCAGCTTCAGCTTGGCCTCGAGCACCGACGTCCCCGACTTGACCCCGAACTCGCGCGCCTCGTAGGAGGCCGCCGCGACTATCCCCCGGTAAGAGGAGAGATCGTCGGTGTGGCACACGAGCAGCGGCTTTTTGCGGTAAATAGGCAGGTCGCGCTGCTCGACCGAGGCAAAATAGGCATCCATGTCGACGTGGATTACCGTCCTCACCGCAGTGCGCGAGACGGGGCGGGGCGGCGCGCACAGGTGCCCCCTAAACGCCGGACTCACAACCGTGTATCCTCTCCAGGCGCCATGCCATCTCGCCGGTGTTGAGCGATATCTCATAGAGGTCGTCGCCTGAGCGTACCGTGTAGCCATAACACGCGGAGGTGCCGGCCGAATACTTATATACACCGGTTATCTCGGATATCTTGTGGTGCCGGCGGCTCCACATAAACGACACCGGCTTCAAACGGCCGCGAACGAAGACCGCCGATACTTCGATTGGTTCATGGACATCAACCGCCACAGCCCCTCCTTAAATCGAACACACGTTCGATTTAAGGGTAACCCCTGTTTTCGCTTGTGTCAAGAGGGAACCGGCTCAGGAAGAGTGAACGTTAAGATGCGAAGGGCGAATTGGTGTGGGTGAGAGTTGCGGGGCAAAGGGCTGCGAAACACATAAGAACTGCGCGGGTAGTCCTATTCTTCTATTGTCCCCGCTACCATCTTAGAAGCTTCCGCTCGCGTAGCGGTATTCGTGGGCCTAAAGGCACCATCAGGGTAGGCTGTTATAATATTCTGATTCGCCGCTTCTAAAACGTATGGCCAGCTCCATAAGTCCTCTGTTGCATCGGGAAAATCGGCCCTAAAGTCAGTCTCGGGCGTAAAGCCCCCTGCTAGGATCACAATCTTTGCGATCTCTTGCCGGGATATACTGTTGTTCGGCCTAAATGTTCCGTCGGGATACCCTGCGACAATTCCAAGTTCTTTTGCCCGCTCGATATAGCCCTTAGCCCAGAAGCCATCTGCCACATCGGCAAAATGAGATGATGATGCGGAAGGGGCGCCCTTCCCGATTGCCAAGATGATTATCTTTACAAACTCGGCTCGTGTCATGCTTCGATCGGGATAAAACAGGTTGTTTGGATACCCCTCAATGATATCGCGATCGGCCAAAAAACTAATATATTCGTAGGCCCAATGCAGGGTTGTAACATCTTTGAAGCGGGCGTCTTCGGCCTTTTGAGCATAGACGGCGCCGACTCCAGACCTGCCGTCAAGCCACACAAAAATCGCGCTTTTTGCACCGGTAGCCACGGCTGTCGGCTGCGCTTGCCCGCGCGGTGCGCTTACGACAGCCTCACCATCAGCCTTCCATAAGCGCTTTCCTTCATCGTTAACCAGCTGAGCATAGATATCTATGTTTTCGAGCCCGTTACGTTGGTCCACCCAGTAGACGAGCGACTGCCTACCGACCCTCTGTACGTGCACAGAAGACTCACGCAAGACTGTCGCGTTGACAAAAATGCCGTTTGCTTCCCACACAGCACGACCATCAGCGTCAATTCGCTGCATGTAAGCCTGTTGGGCATAGCCCGAGGCAGCGGTAGTGCCTCTGGTATCGACCCAGCCGATCACAGCCCCACCGCTATCGTTTGAGACAATCCTTGGAAGAAGCTGGTTGCCGAGAGCGGTGCAAACCGCGACTCCGTCCGGCGTCCATTTAATATTACCGGTCAAATCGACCTTCTGCGCGTAAATGTCCTCATCAACACCTCGCCCGTCCGTCCACGAAATCACAGCTTCACGTGAGGGCTCACTCGTTATGGCGGGTTGGCCTTGGTTGCCCTTTGCCGTACATACGGCAACCCCGCCAGGAGGCCACTTCTGCTTGCCGTCCGCCCCGATTCTTTGCGCATAGATATTGATATCTTCGCCGGCCCGCATATCCTGCCATGCTATAATGGCCCCACCGGCACCATCTGTCGTCAAAACAGGCTCTGTCTGAGAGCTGGGCATTGAGGCCACGAGGGCTCCATTTCTGGCCCACGCGGCCTTCCCGTCTTTGGTAATCCGTTGGGCGTAAATATCGCTGTCGCCGTCTTCGCCTCTTTCGTCCTGCCAGGCTACAATGGCTCCGCCTGAACCATCGCTCGCAATGACAGGCATTACCTGATCTCCAGACCCAGTGGCTATGGGAATGCCGTTTGCCCGCCATAGCACTTTGCCTTCCGAATTCATCCTTTGAGCATAAACATCGTTATCGGTACCGCTTCGAAAATCCGTCCAAACCGTAATGGCTCCGCCTTCGCCATCGCTTATTATACTCGGTGCAATCTGGTTGTTCGGCGCAGAGCAGATAATCTGGCCTTCATCGCGCCACAGCAACGTCCCCTCAGCATCCACTCTCTGCGCGTAAATGTCTGAATCTAGATCGGAGCCATACCAAACAATAATGGCACCGCCGGCGCCATCGCTTACAAGTTGCGGCTCATGGGGTTTATTTGACGCGACGAAGATACCATTGATCTGCCACAGGGGAGCAAAAACCGCTATGGCAGGTGGCGTCAATAGACCCATGTTGGCCACGACAATCAAGACCATCAAGCTCGAATACGCGCGCCTTATATTCATGCAAACCATCGCCTATAATTATAGTTCCAGTCCGAGCCTCGACTCGTTGCGCAATCAACCTCAATTATCCTGCATACTGCTCATGGATATTTGAGACTTTGCTCAATACTAGAAGCATGTGTTGCCGGTTGATTCTCTACTGACCATCGTAAACAAACTTGACCTGATCGGCGACCACATACTCATTAGCTGTATAACCTGCAGCTGGGTCCCCCGCAACAAGGGCCACACAACCATTATTGATGCTATACCCCGCGTTGAAGTAAAACCTTCCTAAATATACATAAGTTCCACCGCCGGATTCCTGATTAACATGGAGAGTAGTCGTCCCGCCCGAATGCCCAATTTGATACCGGGCGTTGGTCGCTCTGTTGGTGTGGGATGTATATCGCACGTAGACTTTGTAATACGCTGAACTCTTGAAACGAGGTGTCCATTTAGCGGCAACCTTCTTACTCAGGCTGGGGCCGTGGATAACCTGGTAATTATGCCCGTGATATCCCGTTTCCGAAGTCGATCCATACCATAGATTCAACCACCCGAAATCATCATGCCAATAAGTAGCGCTCGGATTATCCATCTTGATCTCGCCTGTCGTGTCATTGCGATATGTTCTGCGTTTTGTCAGGTCGAATACCGCTGGATCCACATACCAGCTCTCATACCTTACACAATCCCTTGAGGAGCTTGCATGGATAAGAGACGGGGAGCCACTCGGATTTCCGTCGACATAAATCATAGCATGATCGCTCGATAGATATATATCACCCTGTTGCATCGATGCCCTGCTGACTGATCCCCAGTAGCTCGAAGAGCCCCTGAGGCTTGCAACCGTGTATCTAGCATACCCTGTGCCATCAATCTCACCGGGATAATAAAAGGTATGGGGTACTTCCCAGCACTTATCAACTAAACCTGAGCAATCGGTGCCATACGCATAAACCCAATTGTTAAAACCCCCTGTAGCATTAAGTGCCCTGCCGGTCCCTTCAGCTCCGAATGGCCACCAGCTTTCTCCACCCCATTCGTAATCGACCCCGCTCGATTGTCCATAAAGGAGTGCAGTGAACGCTCTAGCCATTATCTCGTAGCCGTCCATATACGGTGGGGTGGCAAAGGCTGAGCCTCTAAAAGCGAGCACAAAGGTCAGAGCCTCAATCACACAGACGATCTTTCTTCTAACCGATTGCATCCTATATCCCCCCCAACGTCCAACGGGTGATTTCGATGCCAGATTCTGATGCCTTCAAAGCATATATCTGACCGTTCGGCGATACAACGACTGGCTGCCTAACAGCGGCTCTTGGCGAAGGTATATCGACTTCCCCTCTATATGCACCATCAGGCGTGAAAGACACTACGCAGAATTGATCCCTCGCAGAGTCATCTTTCGCTTCATTTATCACCATCACCAAGTACACATTGTTATCTCTATCCAGAGAGCCTGTGGCGCAAAGCCCGCTGCCGATTTACGCGCGGAGCAATGCTTGACCCGGAAATTTTCATTTCAAACTATATTCCGCGGCCTTTCTTGCGAATTCCCGGCCAATTCCTGCTAGACAAGCTCCAAAATGGCCTTTCCCCCGTCCATTAACGCCTGCTCTTTGGTTTTTTGGGTTGCCCGTATGCTGTGACGCCATAGTTTTAGTAGATTGTGCGTCAGACTCATCAACTTCCATTCGGAATCGGACGCGTCTTTACCTCGTCGCATGAATCCATCGCAACCCCGGGCGTCTTTGATCTGTCCGAATACCGGCTCCACTGTTTG
>JASEGT010000003.1 GCA_030018005.1 Actinomycetota bacterium | reverse complement strand
AGAATTTCCGAGCTCTTCGGGCTTAAATGGAGCGATGTTAACCTGGCTAAAGGAGTCCTTCGTGTTCGGCAGAACCTACAGAAAGGCACTTTCTTTGAGCCAAAAAGTAGAAGTAGCCGGCGGGATGTGCCGATGCCCTCGTTTCTTGTCGATATACTGCTAAAACACCTCGCCTGGCAGCGGGAGTGGATCGAGCACAACGAGCACGACCTTGCCTTCACCAACTTGCACGGCAGGCATTTAAACTACCAGAACTTCACGCGCCGCTACTTCGAGCCGGCACTCGAAAAAGCAGGCTTGCGGCGCATCACCCCGCATGCAATGCGCCACTCATATGCTTCGGCGCTACTTTCGGCCGGCGAGCCGATACAAAACGTCTCGAGGCTTTTGGGCCACGCCGACCCCAGTATTACCCTTCGAGTCTACGCCCATGTGCTTCCTGAGTCCGCGTCTAGTACCGCTAAGCGTCTCGATGCGATTTTTTCTCCTGGAATACAGATTAAACACAGCTGACATAGTTCGATTACTTGGTTCTAAGAATATCCGCTCGGCTATACCGCCATCACATGTCCCCAATTAATATCGCTAGGTTACTCAGCAAGCTCACCTGGAACATAAGAATCTCTTTACCAATGCTATAGGTTTTTGCATTATCTATTTCCAGCATGCTTTCCGCTAATATAATGCCACATCCAAGCTTATGGCCGAAAAGGTTGTTCCTGATAAATTTTAGGTATGCGAAGTGCTCTTTTTTAATTCGCCTCAATGCCTTCATACTCTCTTGAACGTCTGACAGGGCTTCTCCAGTCAGGCGTTCTTCAACAAGTCTGATAACTTCTATCCCTAGAATTTTATTCTGGTGGTTCAGGATTTCGTATGCGCTATGAGCAACAATGCGAGCAAAATAGTTAGCTTCAGATTGGTTCTGAACCGCATTGCTTACGTCTAAATACTTAAGCCCCATAATTAGATCAACCATGTTTAGCGCGTTAAACAGCCCTTTATCACATATGGGGTGAAGGTACTTATGCTCCTCTTTGTCTAAAACCTTTGGGTAGATTTTGAAGGTTACAATTAGCTTGTTAGCTCTAGCTATCAGGTGATCATAAGCATTAATTGCTTCGAGCATGGAACTCCTTGTCTAATATAGTTGCCAAATGTATCTATGAGTAGCGGTTTCATAATTTACGTGGAGACGCTCTATACGGCAACGATGTCTTCAATGCTCGTGGTTCCAAAAACAATATCGGCGCGATTGCTTTCAACGTTTTCCTTGGGCATACAGCACTTCTTAAACTTATTACCGCTTCCGCAGTAACAAAGATCATTGCGACCCAGTTGCACATATTCAGGATTCGGAATGTTGCGTTTTGTAAAGCGAATCCGGTCGAAATCCAAAACGCGGAGCCCTCTTGTATTGATCAGTTCAGCTATATAGCGAATGATTTTGAACTGCTCGGCTGTATCCTCATATATTACAACGCAGCGTTTGTCCTCTGGATGGGTTACAAAAGATACATGATCAAGCTCCGAAATATTTCGCACTATGCGCCGCGCCATAACACCCTTATACAAGTCACCGCATATGTGCGGACATTCCGGCGAGGTCATATCCTGCCCACAAATACTGCACTCAAACACCTCAACAGTCGCACCAATGCTCAAGAATATGTTGTACGGATAAGCTTGCTCAAGCTCAAGAAGCTGATCTTCAAAAAACCGCACATCCAGACCCGAGAATCTCTTGATCAGCCTAAGAAGATTGAGAGCGCCTTGTAGCGTACTCCATGAAGCCGAGAATTGCTGATTAAGAATCTGGTTCCAAAGTACCCCATAAGTCTCAAGCAGGTCAGCATACCTATCAAGGACGTATAGGTCCGTCAGGAAGTCATCTTCCTCTATAGCGGCTGTTGTCCGTGTTACCTCGAGTACATTATGGATTTCGAGCAGCGCTTCTTCATTTGCATCAAAGCGGTGCTGGTTATAAGCCGCCAAAAGAGCCTTGATTAGCGGGTTTAGGCGCTGAAGCACGCCGAGCGCCGTATCGGTTAGAAGCGGCCTAGTCATTTAGAAACTCATTCAAGTCAAATTGCTTGATTGCCTTCTGTAACGCCTCGGTATCCCCTTCAAAGTTAAAGCGCTTGATTGTACCTGTTGTTTGGTCTTCAAATTCAGCACTTAATTGCACACGAGCAATCTCACCCTTAAGAGCACCTTTCATCTTATCGTACAGGTAATTGGCCACTAAGCCCAAAAATATGGGGAGCGCGATATCATTGGCTAAGTAGACCAAAGGAAACCAGTAATCGCTTGACCGTAAAGCCAGCATTTTATCAGCTTTACGAACTTCAACGTTTACTTCGGGGTTGTGCATTTTGAGCCACTTTGCAAAAAACATGCCATCGTCCGATATGACAAGTTCCTTAGACTCACCAAACTCCTCCGGAACCATTACCAATCCTGTTGGATTATCTTTGCTAAAGGCTCGAAAATCAGCATCCTCCTCAATTGTGACAAGTTCGCAGACTTCCTTCGGCTCAATCAGAGACAAGGGCGCTCCTTTCGTATCCGCTACTAAATTGCTATGACCATATTACTACGAATGTGCGAAGAGCTCCATGCGGGATACCCGCCAGAGAATCGCTTTGAATTATTGCCCTAATTATAAACAAGGCATTGTTAGTGCGCCGAATGCTACCGGCGAAGCACATCTTAAATTACGCGAAGCACAAACCGCATAGCCCGCATCGCATGAATTGCTAGGCATCAATTCTGACCCATTTTTGACCCATCGCGCTACAGTTTCTTCCATATAAATACAAAATAGCGAGCCTATCTAGGCTCGCTACATGCTGTTTTACTCTGTGGGCCCTGTAGGATTCGAACCTACGACCAAGGGATTATGAGTCCCCTGCTCTGACCAGCTGAGCTAAGGGCCCGTTATGCGATTATCGCAATTCAATAATTTAAATCCTCGCGCACATCACTTGCAAAAGCAACCCCTTGCAGAAGCAACCACGCCAGGATTCGGCATATAAACTTTAGCAAGACCGGAGTTGAAAATCAAGTGCGATTAGCCTGCCTGTCTCAATCATTCTAGTCGCCGCGGAATCGCCCGGCGCGTGGTTCGAGGTGGTCGAGCCTAGTCAAACCGGCCGCGAGCGCTGCGTCGACCGCCGCCGTGAACTCCTGCTTAGTAACCCTTCTGTCGAGCGGCGGATTGTCATGCGCCTTGTAGCACGGATAATACTGATCCATCACGTTGACGTAGGTGTCTCTTGACACCTCTTGGGCGAGAAACTTCATGGTCTCGGGCGTACCCGCAAGCCCTTCCGGCAGCACGAGGTGGCGCACAAGAAGGCCGCGCACCGCTATGCCTCGCTCATCGACAACAAGGTCACCGACTTGGCGATGCATCTCCCTTACAGCGGCTTTGACGACCCCCGGGTAATCCTTAATACCCGACAAGCGCTTGGCGATAGCCGCGTCCATATACTTGATGTCCGGCATGTATATGTCGACCACGCCGTCGAGCAACGCCAAAGCCTCGAGGCTATCGTAGCCGCCCGTGTTGTAGACGAGCGGCACCCGTAAACCCCGCCGAGCCGCGATTACCAGCGCCTCGAGCGTCTGGGCGACTACATGGCTCGGGGTAACGAAGTTGATGTTATGACAGCCGCTATCCTGCAAATCGAGCATCATCTTCGCCAGCTCTTCCGCACTCGTCGCGCGACCATGGCGAAGCTGGCTGATATCGTAGTTCTGGCAAAAGAGGCAGCGCATGTTGCATGATGCAAAAAAGATCGTGCCCGAGCCTCCCCGCCCGACCAGTGGGCGCTCCTCCCCAAAGTGCGGCCCAAAGCTGCTTACGATAGCATCCCGCCCAGTGCGGCAGACTCCGTTCTCGCCCGCCGTCCGGTCGACGCCGCACGCCCAGGGGCACAGCTCGCAAGCCTCAAGTGCCGCAAGCGCTTTCTCGGCCCTGGCCTCCAGTATTCCCTTTTTGTAGAGTTCGACATATCCGGCTACCACCGCACATCACCGCATATACCATAGCATGAGAACCATAGATGTAAATATCTTATCGTGCCTTTCAACGACAAGCGCAACGGATTATAGTGACCCCCGTAATAGTAAACCACGGGAAGCCCATACAGCGGCAATAGTAGTGGGGGCTTGGAGAATATCACACAGTGGTTCGCTCTGGCACATCGAGCGCGGCTTTGTCTTTTACCTTGACCAAACGAACCCTGGTGCCCGTTAGGCCTTCGGTGATGTTTACTTCATCCATCAATGCGGTCATCAAGAATATCCCCCGGCCGCGGTGGCTCGGCCTTCCATCCGTCACCGGCAGGCGAGCTTTGAAAACACCCTCATCGGTGACTTCTATCGATATTTTTTCGAAATCGCATTCTATAAATACCGTAATAGTGCTCTGCTCACCTTGCGGCGAACCATGCTCTATCGCGTTGGCTGCAGCCTCACTCACCGCCACCTTCAGTTGATACAGCTCATTATCATCAAAGCCGCAAGATGCAGCCATCGCCTCGACCTCGTCTCTTATTAAGGAGAGGTTCTTAGTATGGCTATCCAGCTTAAGTTCTTTTACGAAAACGGGTTCATTCTTAACCACGATCGTCTCCAGACATATCCGCGAGCGCTTCCTCGAGCGATGAATACATCGCAAAAGCCTGAACGAGCTTGGTTATGCCGACGATTTCGAGAATTTTCAAGACATTCTTATCGATTACGATAAGTCCGACTTTCCCGCCCAGCGGCGTCGTTCTTTGAATACTCAGAATTATCAGGGCGACACCCGCGCTATCGATATAACTAACATCTGAGAAATCAAAGATAATCGACGCATGGCCTGTGTCGATAAACTCCATGACCCTGTGCTCAAGCTCGGGTACGGCGAAATGGTCTATCTCTCCGCCCACATCGATTATCGGAATATCGCCAGGCTTTATTTGAACATCCAAGTCCCTGCTCCTATTCGCAAAAACAATTCCAATAACATGTCAGTTCCTTTTTACCCAATAATACCTGCCGTTTTAACACCAACGCGGCACACTGGAAAGCTGCACTCTTCTTTATGATTCGGCATATATGAGTCGAGCTTCACCCTTAAACGGAATAATTGCTTGAAATAATGCATATCCGTAGCTCACATAACTAGCGATTTTCCAAGTACAGATATCAAAGTATGTTCCCATTTTTAGCATGAAATAAGCAACCGCATGATAATAATTCCGGCAATGCCTGATATCGATGAACTTATCGGGCGGCTCGGTTACGCGTCCCGGCTATGACCGGCTATCCCGTAGGGGTCGCGCTCTTCGGGGTCGACGCGCTCTTCCAAGGCGTGCTCGCTCTCGGATGACTGCAGGTATACCACAGATGCTCGCAAGCGCGAGATTATCTGCTTGTACTCGCCGTAGGCGTTGTTTATCATCGTAGCGCCCCGGGCGATTTTGTTCTCGAGGACTTGCTCCATCTCGTCGAGCTGGCGCCCTATCGTTATCAGGTGGCTCTGCAAGTTCTCCATGTCGATGGAGCGTGAATACTGAAGGTGGAGGCTGTAGAAGGTCAAGACATACGGTATGGTCATGCTATATGACATCAAGATGACCTGCCTCTTGTAGGCTTCAAGGTAGGCACGCTTGCAGACAGTAAAGACGGCATCGGGAACCGCGGCTACCGCCCATGGAGCCGTGACATCGGGGTCGATATACTGGCAGACCTCTTTTACACGACGGGTCGTTTCGCGCTCTATCTGGTCGATTAAACCGAGACGAACCCGCTCGTCCCTCTCCTCTTCGAGCGCTATTAAAAGATTGCTCGCCGGCCACTTCGAGTCTATCGGGAGAACCCGCCGGTCCGACAGGATGAGGCCAAACTCGACGACTTTGCCGTTTACGCTGAAGTTGTGCGCAATCATATCGTGCGGAAAGAGCTTGAATATCTCGTTTAATATATTCTCACCCGCTTGCCCCTTGGAATAGCTCCCGACTATTACGCTTTCCAGGCGCTTTACGACATTGCGGCTCTCCTCTTCGAGATGCTTGCGGGCCTCGTAATCGGTTTTCAGGTTTTCTATGGTCCGCTGGGTCTTGAGTATCTCTTCGCGAATAACGTTCTGCGACCGGTCGCCGAACTCGACGCTCGATTTCATCTCTTGGATTAGGAGGTTTTGCCGCTCAAGCGTATCGCGGAGCGCGGAGGTATCCGAAGGGGCCTTTCGAAATGCCAGAGAGATTACGGCGATAACCAGTGCCGCGACAAGCGCGAGTAGTGCGAGATTTACTGTGTCCATAGCTCTCCGATAGTGTGACTAGTCGCGATGGCATATCTGTTGGCGCTAGATTAAATGGTGAACCGGGATCGATTCTGCGCCGATTCTGCGAAATAACCTGCTTTACAGCATATCCCTTTTATAATATGCAGTCTGACCCGGTGATTCCTCGACGCCTACCGTAATCGAGGTTATGTTGTCCGCCTGCATATCGAGAAGGTCCTCGCGTATCTTCTCCGACAGATAAAACGCGAGCAATTCGGCTGTGCAGTTCTTTATCGGCAAAATCAAAACATCCGATGCCGGAAAGATGAACCGTTTATCTCTAAAGACCACCTCAACAGTGCCGTTCGCTTCAGTTATGGCGACCAGGTCGTTCTTGGACGGTATAAGCGTCTTATGGTCGAGTTCGTTGCAGTGGTTCTCCGCAAATTCCTTAAGGACCGTAAAGTCGAATATGTAGCCGATATCGTCGAGTTCACCCTCCAAATCGACGGATACCGCATAATTGTGCCCATGAAGACGCTCGCACTTCTCGCCGAATATCAAGAAATGAGCGGAGCTGAATTTTAAATAATCTTTTTCGACATGTATCGAGTATTTGCTCATGGTAAAAAGAGTATTGCGCTTAGTCTCTTTTGTCAACACGCGGCGCCAAGCGCCTCACGCATCGCGCTAAGATGGAGAGCCTCCGAGCGAACCCTTGCGGTTTAGCCGGTACCCAATCCCAAATATGGGAAGAGCTTCTGCTTTACCTGCTCGATGGTCTGCTCGGTCTTTGCTTGAAGGTTGGCGGCGGCCCCCTCAATCGGCTCATCCCGCAACTTGCGCGGACATTCAGAACGGGAGTGACCGGCACACATTTCGCGCCACGGCCCCGGAAGCTCATCGTCTAAGCCGACCGAGGCTACCTCGGCGGTAAGGAGCGTCCATGCCCGCGGCACGACCTCATATATCTGATATCCGCCGCCACCGAGAGCGACCAGTTTCCCTCCTGAAACCTCGTGACCCAGCTCGTGGATGCGCCCGTACATATATTCAAAGGCATTGGTCGTAAGCCCCATGCTCGCCAGCGGGTCGGTATAATGCGAATCGCAACCGTTCTGCGAGACAATCAAATCGGGTTTAAACGCCCGGATAACCGGCGGGACAATCTCGTCGAAGGCGTGCAGGTATAGCTCGTCGTAAATCCCGGGCTCGAAGGGTACGTTTACGGAATAGCCCTCCCCCTCACCCGTTCCTATCTCTTCGATAAATCCGGTCCCGGGGAAAAGGTACCGTCCGCTCTCATGTAACGATAGGGTCAGGACATCGGAGCGATCATAAAACGCCCATTGGACACCGTCGCCGTGGTGGGCATCGATATCGATGTATAGAACGCGGGCGCCGTAGTACT
Organism: Actinomycetota bacterium; assembly: GCA_030018005.1. Lineage (GTDB taxonomy): Bacteria > Actinomycetota > Aquicultoria > Aquicultorales > Aquicultoraceae > Aquicultor. The sequence continues at coordinate 56,174 of JASEGT010000003.1, read as the reverse complement.
TGACGGCATAATCGATGGCGCAAGCGGGGTCGTTATAGACGCAAAAACCCGAGGCCCGGTCGGCAAGGGCATGATGAAGCCCGCCCGAGATGCTGACCGCGTGAGCCACCTGCCCACTCATTACCATCTCCGTCGCCTCTATCGCGCTTCCAGTGATAAGGCTCGCCGCTCCGTGCATACCTTTGAAAGCCGGGTTGTCACCCGCGCCGATGCCAAACTTCGGCCCGTACACCGATTCATCCCCGCCGTACATCGACGAGTCTCCGAACGCGTCACCGGTTTCGCTTATCTTCTTGACCGCCTCAACATAGCCGGCTGTGTGGACACCGAGCAGCTCTTCATCGGTGGCCAAGCGCCCAGGCAACAGCTTTATATGGGGCTTGTAGAAGACGCCATAGGCCTTCAATAATTCATAGGTCAACTTAAGGCGGATAGGCTGAAGTGGGTGAGAAGGTGAAAAGTTGTACTCCAAGAATTCATCGCCATAGATAAACGCGACCGATTCGTCGGCGCCGCCGCCACATAAATCCTTCTGATGCATTACTCACCACCTTATTTGCTCCTGAGGATAAGGAAGAGGCCCCCCACAAAGGTGAGCGCGCTCAGAAGTAGGGGCATGTACACAGGGACGATAACCGGCATCGGCACTAGCGCGATGACGTCTTTAGACAGCAGAGAGGTCGGCCATTTGATAATAGCATAGAGAAACGCGTAGTAAAGAATGCCCCACAATCCGACGACAAAAAGCAGCAAATAGACGCGCTCGCTCCACTTCTTCCCTATCATATATACGGCGGCTCCTACCAGCGCCAACATGGCGATTTGGCGTATTTGCTCCGTTACCAGAAGGTTCATATCGACAAGTATCTTAAGAGCGAGGTCCTGCTTTAATACCATAAGGTCGCCGAATTTAAAAACAATGTCCTGCTTGTTAAGGCCCCACGACGGAAGCAGGGTCTTTATGTTATAAATCTCGCGCAGATATACCGCGGCGGCGGCGTTGAGAAAAGCGACAGTTGTGGCGATTATGACCAGCGAGGTAAACTTAGCCTTGGCTTTGCGGCTCTTTTTCTTTTTGACTTTCTTCGTGAGGTTTGCCATCAATTCACCGTCTATTGCTACGACTTATGCTTTATCTAATCGGCTGCTATCGACGTTATCGCGAACTTTCGTTCTGGTTAAAAACATACCCGACCTGCCCGCTAAAAACAAGCCTATGCCTAACAATAAGACGTAGGCCTGCTTCGCTCTTTATGAGAATAGCTTGGTGACTAAACAGCCGCCCGCTCCCTTGTCTCACCATCATTGTTCTCGCTGCCCTGGATTGTGGGGAGCGTAAACGAGAAAGTGCTGCCTGCTTCCAGCTCGCTCTTCGCCCAGACCCGTCCACCGTGCGCCTCGACCAGATGTTTGACTATCGCCAGGCCAATGCCGGAGCCACCCGACACGCGCGCGCGCGACTCATCGACCCTATAGAAATGATTGAACACATACGGGAGGTCTTCTTTGGATATCCCTTCTCCCGAATCCTCGACCGAAACTAAAACCGCGGGATGATCGACTCCGCCACCTATTGTGCGGTCGACATTAGCGCTGATCTTGACCGTGTCCCCCTCTGCCGTATACTGAAACGCGTTGGCGATTAGATTATAGAGCACCTGGCTAATCCTGTCGCTGTCGACATTGACCGGCGGCAAGTCCTCACCTATCTCTACTTCGAGATGTTTCGACTCCTCGACAGCCCTCGGCCTGAACATCTCGACTACCTGCCGGATGATATAGCCGATATTGGCACGCTCCTTCTCGAGTCGGAGTTGCTTCTCCTCGGCCAGTGCGAGGTCTCTTAAATCATTTAGAAGCCTCGACAGAAGCAAAGTCTCTGTATGGATGGCGGCTAGTTTCTTTTGGCTCGGCTCTATCACCCCGTCCATCATAGCCTCTATATTGCCGCGCACCACAGTCAACGGTGTCTTTAGCTCGTGAACGATGTCTCCGAGAAGCCTGTGGCGAAGCTGATTATTCCTCTCGATGCTCATAGCCATCTTATTGAAAGAGATCGCCAACTGCCCTATTTCGTCTTTCGTGTCCACCTCGACGCGATGGGTTAAGTCACCCTGAGCTATTGTCTTTGCGGCGACTGCAAGCTCATGCAACGGCGCTGTTAAGCGTTGAGCGAAAAGGACGCCGAGTAGCGCCGCGATTAACGCGGTCACTATGCCGGTAATCCAAATCCATTCGTTGACCGACTGCAGGAAACCTTCCTCCAGCGGACCGATAAGGTTAGCCAGCATCCGCGCACGCATGCCGCCATGCCCGGACGCCGCCTGCCCGGCAAGCGGCCCATTCATAAGATAGTCGTTGAATTGCAGACCGATTACCCTGTTGATTATCGCTGAGACCGCGGTTATCGAAACCAGTGCGATCAGCGTAAACGTAATCGTCAGCCTCGCGGCTAAGCTACGCATCATCGCTTTCCTCCATTCTATAGCCGACACCGAACACAGTGACGATATACCGCGGCGTCTTCGGATTAGCCTCTATCTTCTGGCGGAGATTCTTTACATGCGCATCGATCGTCCGTTCATATCCTTCGAAAGAATACCCTTGTATATAATCGATGAGTTGAAGCCTGGTAAAGACCCTGCCGGGATTTCTTGCCAACGCTTCAAGCAACTTAAATTCCGTCGGCGTAAGGGCAATGGCCTCACCCGTTTTAGTCACCTCATGCTTGGCAAAGTCTATGGCGATTTCGCCTAGCCGCAACTTTTCCGCACTGGCAACCTCGCCAACCGCGCGCCGCAATACCGCTCTCACCCTTGCTAACACCTCGCGCGGACTAAATGGTTTCGTGATATAGTCGTCCGCGCCTACCTCTAAACATAAGATCTTATCGGTCTCTTCGTCGCGCGCAGTGAGCATGATTATCGGAACCGATGAGGTCACACGCAACAACTTGCAGACCTCAAATCCGTTGACCTCGGGGAGCATCAAATCGAGCAAGATGAGGTCGGGCTCATCGCGTCGCGCGATTTCGAGAGCTGCCTGGCCATCATAAGCCTTCAAGACCTCGTAATCTTCGCGCTCCAAATAGGCCGCTAAAACCTCGACTATCTCCTTTTCATCGTCGACGACGAGTATTGTATTCTTGCCCACCAATAAATCAACGCCTTATATTAAACCCTGGCCTAAAACCACGGAAAACCGATTCGTGCCGTTCGTCCCCAATATATACTATTTCGGAACTTACCGAAACATCTTGATACAGGCCACCGCATCGACCTGCAGGAACACGTTAAAATGCAGCAATCGGCATCACTATGAGCATGTTACCTTGAAGCGCTCACCGTGAAGCCGATTGTTGCTACCACTTGCCAACACATTCGGTCAGCTCATTTATTGTCAACCTAGAGATTGGTCGGTGTGACAGCCGAAGCACCGCCAAATCCAGCACCAGGGCCGTTGCCGCCCCTCATGCCCGGGCCACCGCCACCGGGGCCACCCATACCGCAACCGCCGCCGCCGCCACAGCCGCCTCTACCGGCGCCGGGGCCGACCGCAGGGTCTTCTACGCGTTCCTGCACTCTTGACTTCATTCTCTCCAACATTTGGTTCTTTTGCTCTTCAGTTAAGTAACCTGCTTCAACTTTCTCATCGAGGAATTGCTCGCGCGCATCCACGATCGTGTCTACTACTTTGTCCTTTTCTACACCCTGCTCCTTGGCGATATCCGCCAAGCTCTGTCCCGCATTGCGCTTCTCGACAATCTCCTCGGACTTAAGTCCTAGAAGTTTTGCCAACTCATCCGCCGCGCCGCCAAAGAAACCACGGCAACCACTGACAATCGCCGAAGTAGCAGTCCCTGTGTCGCTATCCTCCGCGGCGAAGGATATGCCCGCAACCGTTACAAGTGATATCGAAACCACGAGCAACCCGACTAAAAGCTTTCTTGAAAATCTCATCTCAACACCTCCTCTCGAATAATCCTTGCAATACCTAATATACCGTCCAGATGTGAAGAGCTTGTGAAGACGAGGTGTAGATATTGCGAATTTCTTGCCGATGTCGATTTGTCGGCGCGCGCCGATAGCTCATAGGTGCGCGGCGCCGAAGATGTTTTAGGTGTATCAAGGATTCAACGGCGAGCTTGAGCTGCAAAGCAGAGAATCATGTTTTCGTCTATCCAGGGCTAATAATGGTTTGGCTTGACGTATGCTTAAATATATGAGAAATGTTTCCAAAATGATGCGCGCACGGCTAAGAACTACGGAAAAACAGCCGATACCAAGAATAATACTATATGTATACTGGTATAGGTATCTTGTCATCGTCCACAAGGGGGAGAGTGCTGAGTGTCTGTCTTAATAATCGCGGGAAGCATGATCATCATGTTCTGCGCACTCAACCGCTATAGAAAATGCATGTCCCTCATCGAAGAAGTCCACTACAGCAAGAACTGGAAACTGCTCCTGGCGCTGATATGGTTTTTCATCGTTGCATATGCTGTGTATGGTTACTCGCTTATAGCAGGTTACCAAATCTCAAACCAGCGATCCATGATCACGGCTATCTTGTTCTTAGGCTCGGTCTTCGTGTTCTTCATAACAAGTCTGAATCATAAAATCTTCTCCCAGGTAGCCAAGCTTAACAAAGAAATCAGACGCCACGTTGACCATCTCGAGGAAGAGGTCAAGCTCAGAACCGAGGAACTCGAGACGCTGTCGGTCACCGATAACCTCACCGGCCTTTTCAATCAGCGATATTTCTATAAAAAGCTCGAAGAAGAATCGTATCGCGCAAATAGACAAAACAGTCAGGTTTTTCTCCTCCTTTTCGATGTAGATAAATTCAAAGACTACAACGACACGTACGGTCACCTCGCGGGCGATAAAGCGCTGCAAATCGTCGGCAAGACCATTAGAGAAAGCATACGTACCCATATCGACATCGGCTGTCGGTACGGAGGCGACGAATTTACGATTATCCTCCCCGACCTCAAGAGGGAGCACGCTCTTGTCGTAGCCCGGAGAATCCTTAACAAGCTAAATGAATACGACATCCAGGTGAGCATGGGGCTTATCCCGTGCCGCGGGTGCGACAGCAAAAACCCGAAACGTTTTCTAAAGCTCGCAGACCAGGCAATGTATGCCGCAAAGCATGAGGGCGGCAACCGCATAAAACTATACATGCCGGCCGTAGAACAATCTACCGGTGACACCCCGGAAAACACTAATGATGCCGCCAAATGGTCCTGCATCTAAAATACCCCTGCTGAGAACACAACTTAAGCCCTGCTAAAACGAAGCGTTCTTGTCACCTTTATAGCCCACCCTCCTTCCGCATCTGGATAGAGCGGCTCAACGCACAACAATGCCTTTAAAGACCCGGTCTTCCAGAAAGTTTATCAGCTGCGGTAAAAGACACTGACGGGGATCGCGTCGTAGAGGATTTCTGCATTGTTTGCCATGGTCCGGTAGGCTTTATGTCCGGGCGAGATTCCTCCCCCGGACGGGTCTAAATTGAGCGAAATCGCAAAAAATGGTATCCAGTGCCGGGATTGTCACATGACACCCGGCCCCGGCGCGACTAAACCAAATCCCGGCAAAGCGGTGATTATGGGTCCGGAAAGACTCTCTTCTCTTCAGGCGAGTTGAACAAAGACGGCTCCATTGAAAAGAAATCGATTGTGTACACTACCGTTGCGGCCGATGAGACCGGTAAGGCCACGCATAAAGTCTGGCGCGCGGAGAAGATTCTCTCCGGCTTATACGCGAACTCTTCGGCTAAGAAGAGGTCCAGTTGCCAATAACCGACATGGCCGGCGACTCTATAGTGGTAAAATAAGTGCGACAGTCGCATCCCCTAAACTATCGGGCCATTAAACATTCCGGGAAAAGCTTCCATCGCTTTCTTGTTTAGCTCAAGATGAGTCTTCTCGATTTCTACAAATGCTGCAAAAACCTCTTTAACCCTGGGCTCGCTAGCGACTTCCGCAGCTTTGGCGTAGAAATCTATCGCTTTTTTTTCACGGTCATGAGCCTCTTTCAAGTTCTCGGATTCTATGGCGTGGCACCGGCCCCTGGTATCCTCTTCTTGGCTCTCCTTCGGTAGTCCGAGAAGCTTCCGTATGACAGACGCGTGTTCGGCTTCGACTTTAGAAAGCGCTTTAAACATAGCCATAAGCTCTACATCCATCGACACCTCAAACGAACATCGATAAAAACGCGAATTATTGTTCTCAAGCATGAGCGCGTGCTGTAAATTCGCCTCAGAGACCTCTGAGAGTTCGAAATCGTCCGGATCGCGCCATTCCTTGGCGAGCGCAATATATTTGGCCTCAGCGCCACAGAATGGACAATGGCTCGGGACACTGCTTCCCAAATACGGGTCGCCGCATATGCGGCACTTGTAGACTTCCACAATCTCTCCTTTGCGCCGATAGTGTTTCCGTTTATATGATTCCCATTCAGGTTATAACATAAAGACTACGGCTTTGCACTTGCCCGCCGCAGAACAGACTGAATAAGAACAATGCCGTTAAAGCATTAGAGCCTCGACGCTTATCCAGGCAAATCATGCCGCAAATATGCTTAACATGGCAACATCTGCGTGTTATTCTTATATCATATTTCAATATCATATTGTTTACAGTAGAAATATTGCCGTAAACTATAGATTATTGCAGGATGATAGGGTTCCGTCGCTTGACTATTTAGCGTTTAACAAATAAACTCTACGTATTAAACGCCCTAAAAGGAGGACTTATAGTGGAAAAGGAATCGCGGACCCGCAAGAGGTCTAAGAAGTTAGGCATTAACGGCCTTAGCACACTCGAAGCCGATATCCTGGATATCGTCTGGCAGCACAAGAAAATCACCGTTCGAGAGGTCCATGAGACGATGCTTGAAGAAGGCTACATACCCTATACGACCGTTATGGCCGCCATGAACAATATGTCTCAGAAAGGACTGTTGAAGCAGAACAAAGATGGTAAGGCATATGTCTACTCGGCTTCGATATCGCGGGACAATACGGCAAAGGCGATTGTCGATTCGGTCGTCAACCGAATTCTTGGCGGCGTTTCAACACCGCTCGTTTCGCACTTACTCAAACTTAAGAGCGACGATGATGTCGAGAAACTACTTGAGTTAAAGAAAAAATTGAATAAATAGCTGTTCCGCGAAGACGAGTTTCGACTGATAAGGCGGTCGACTGTGCCGGTCTGGCAAGCGCTTTTATTTAACCACATCATGCCATCTATCTTTAATGCGGCAATTACGCTGCTGCTTGTCCTTGTAATCTTTAAAGTATTTCGGGTAAAAAATCCGGCGACCAGGTTTATGTTTCTCTTTTTGCCTATCGTGAAGCCTTTTCTGATCTTGTTCGATAACCCGTCTCAAGTGCAGTTGCTGCAATCAGAGAAAGCATTCCAAAAGATACTTCGCTTTCCCGACCCTTTGAATCTTATAACATCGCCCTTAAATGAGGTCGCGGAGTTCAGTTACAGCTCTAACGCCGTCGTTTTAGTCCTGCTGGTCATGGGAGTCTCAGTGCTTGCAATTATCGCAGCCAGGTGGCTTCAGTTGTTTCTCTTCTTTAATCATTTCAAGCATGAGAAACCTCTGAACAGGGCTGAGTATCCGCAGATTTATGAAATCCTCGATAGGCTCGTGCCTGTGCTTGGAGTCGCATATCCCCGCGTTGTATATTCCAAGAAATTCCAATTTGTACCCTTTAGTGTCGGCTATAGGGTGCCGATAGTCGCAATATCAAAAGAGTTTCTCGCCGAATTTCCAGAAGAGCAGCTTGAAATAATGCTGGCCCACGAGCTAGCGCATATGCGACGGAAAGACTATCTTACGAGTTGGCTCGCGCTTATGTTGCGGGATCTTATGTTCATAAATCCTGTCATTCACTATATCTATAGTAAGCTTGAGGACGAAAAGGAAAAAGCCTGTGACAGGCTAGCCCTTAACGTCACGAACGCCGCACCTGAAACAGCCGCAAACATGCTTGTAGATGTGGCACTCTTCTACAGGAAACAACCGGCGCTTCAGCATCAAACCTATCCAGCGCTCGCTAAAGGCCTTCTGATGCGCCAATCCAAGCTTGAGCATAGAATAAACTCGGTCAAACAGCCGCAACGAATGAAGAAATCCTCCTATCTGCGAACCTTATTAAGAACCGCCCTCTTTGTCCTCCTTGTCTACGTGCAAATCGGCGTCATCGTTAATATCGGTGGCCACAATATCTTTCTTCGCTAATCTCTATACCTATCTCTTCTCGTTTTATTCCTACTCTTACAACCAATAAGGAGGTGAGTTAAGTGCTATCTCTTAATAGGGACGACATGCTTTGGGATGCAATCGTCGCGGAGGAGCTATGCGCGGAAAACGCGGCTTCCTGCTGTTGGGCCATTTGTTGGGGCTAGGAGAAGGTTGTGATGAGAGTCAATAAGCGAATATTAACCTACCGTATCTCAGAAGAAGCGTTTCTGCTGCTAAACACATTAACTGGAGCAATCGACATTATCACCCCGCACGTCTATGATACACTCAAGAACTTCTCTGCTGCACAACATTCAACTCTCGATGAATTCACGAAGGAACGGCTAAGAAAAAGGGGCTACATTTTCGATAGCCCAGAGGACGAGACGCGCTGGCTGCAGCTTATTAAGGATGCTCACGGCAAGCAAGAAAAAACTCTCGACTATATCGTGAGCCTGACTTATAACTGCAACTTAAGATGCGCCTATTGTTTTGAGGGTGACTTGACTTATACCCGCAGAAACTACATGGACATCGATGATGTTCAACATGTCTTTGCCGCTATTGATGAGCTAAGCGATGGATATAGTAAGCATCGTAAGCTGATCAAGCTATTTGGCGGTGAACCCTTACTACCTCGCAACAAGCAAGCCATACGTCATGTGCTCACTGAAGCGCGTCAAAGGTCTTTGCCGGTTAGTGCTGTAACAAACGGCACTTACGCTAACAACTATGCCGACCTGTTTGATGAGTTTGAGGACGTCATTGTAGCAGCACAGGTAACACTTGACGGGTCTAAGGAGATACACGACTCGAGACGAAAGTCTCACGATGGACGTGGCAGCTTTGATGATGTCTGCGCTGCTATCGAAATGTTTCTCGCTAAGAATATCAAAATCAACGTCCGCACCAATTTAGATATGCAAAATATTGGTCGATTACGTGAGCACTTTGACCTGTTAGTGACAAAAAGGTGGGTGGATAACCCCGACTTTGGATGCAGCCTATCACCCGTAGAGGACCATTCGTGCAGTGGAACGTATGAGTTCTTCCTTCCAGAGAATCTGCTAGTGAAGGAATTCTATGATCAAGTCAAAGAATCACCAGAGATGGCAGATGCGTTCAGATTAGGTCTCTTTCGAAACTTGAAGCATATCAAGTCAGTCGTGAGCACAAGCCGACCAGTGCTTCCGCTTCTCCACTACTGCGAAGCCAACAATCTCGAACACATTGTTTTCGGGCCAGACGGATATATTTATCCCTGTACCGAATGCCTGGGTCGACCTGATTTGGCGATGGGTAAATTCCGTCCCGAACTCGAGATGTTCGATGACGTTGTGAAGATGTGGAATGGTCGCAATGTCCTGCGGATGAACAAGTGCCGGGAGTGCGACATTGCCCTTCTCTGCGGAGGCGGCTGTGCATACTCCGCTCTTGTCGTAAACGGCGATATCAACGAGCCCGTCTGCAACAACGCTCGGGAGACCATATTCGCTTACCTTGACTACATCAAAGCGGATCTAGCCGACAAAGCAAGTGCCTAGAAACACGGAAAGCGGGGTCCGTATGGTTGGACCCCGCTTTTTCTATTCAAACAATGTGCGGACTTCTCTTGATAAACCAATATCATATACTCTATAATTGTTTTCTGAGCTATTATTCGTTTAGTATCCATGCAGCCCAGCGCAGTCTTGGCTTGATGTGCGCAAATTTAGCCCTAGTGTCACGATAGGTGTGCTATAGGAAAAGCGGAGGTTGTTATATTGGCACAAACTATAAGAAAACGCAGCGTACGGCTGAGCGGCTTGAACGAGCTTGAAGCTGAGATAATGCAGATAGCGTGGACGAGAGGAAGGACAACCGTACGTGAACTCCACGAAGAACTACTCTTGAAGGGTTACATACCGTACACAACGGTCATGGCGGCAATGAATAATCTTGCCCGGAAAAGCATCCTGAAGCAGGATAAGAAAAATAAGACTTACTCTTACAAGCCGGCTATTAGTAGCACAGACATGGCGAATAACATTGTCGACAACGTTATCGATAGGATCCTAGGCGGCTCGGCAAGCCCAATTATCTCTCATCTCTTAAAGCTCAATGGTGAAGAAGAAGTCGCAGAAATCTTAGAACTCCGTAATAAGCTCCAGTCGTAATCGCTAACACACTATAGACGGTATCGAATTTATGACTCGCTGGGAACTACCTATGGCCTTAAGCCCTCGGCTGTTGCGACATCCATCTTTTTAATTACTTCTACCATGAGCTTGACTGTATTCTCGAAATCGTTATGGTCGATGACGGCGACGTGGCTGTGTATATAGCGCGTCGGCACACCGATGACGATGCTGGGCACACCGATGCTATGCAGATGGATTCTGCCGGCATCAGTACCTCCCCTGGTCCCCGCCTGGAACTGGTGGGGAACCCCGTGTTCTTCGGCAACATTTACAATAAAGTCCCGCAGCTTCGTATTTGGTATCATCGATCCGTCGAGAACGACGATGGCCGGCCCTTTGCCTAACCTGGCTTGGGCGTCGTTTTCCCGCACTCCGGGCGTATCCCCTGCGATAGAGACCTCTGCCGCAATCGCCACATCGGGATTGATGACAGCCGCACTCGTCTTCGCGCCGCGCAAACCGACCTCTTCCTGCACCGTGCCGACAGCATAAACCGTATTGGGATGCTCGATATCTTTCAGCCGCTTGATGACCTCGATAAAGACCGCGCAGCCTACCCGGTCGTCCATAGCTTTTCCCATAAGCAAGTTCTCTTTCTTCATCCTAGTCAGAGGGCTGTCGACTACTATCGGGTCGCCGGGCTTTACCCCCATCTCTTTGACGTCTTCGCTGCTGGAGGCACCGATGTCGATAAACATCTCCCTCATCTCTACGACTTTCTTGCGCTCCTCAGGCGCGAGCAGATGCGGTGGCTTTGAGCCTATCACACCCGGCACATCGCCTTTGCCGCCCTTAACTACAACACGATGGGCCAGCATGACCTGGTCCCACCAGCCTCCCAAAGGTTGAAACATGATAAAACCTTCTTTGCTTATGCTTGAGACCATAAGGCCGATTTCGTCCATATGACCGGCAATCATGATACGCGGCTCCGAGGCGGCCCCCGCTTTTTTCGCGATGATACTTCCAAGATTGTCGATGGAAATCTCCGTCAGCGGTTCGAGATGGCGCCTGACGACCTCCCTTACCTCCGCCTCAAAACCGGATACACCTGATGCATTTACCAGCTCTTCAACGAGCAAGATTGAATCGGACATTCACAGCTCCCCTTTCACGGTTTACGATACCCGCTTTAACAATAAAATTTGCCCTTGAGCCGCAAGGTGGAAACAAAGGCATTGATTACGACGCAAAGATACTTAACTTTTAGCGTTCCAGCGTGTAATATTTAAACCAGCGCGAATAAGCATCACTCGCGCTGGTTTAAGGATACAACAAAGCGATCCGGCAAAAAAGAGAGAACTCTGCCTGAATGTATCAGATAGTGCTGGTCTTCAAAGGTTGTTTGTCCATATAATATCCTCATGGCACTCGAGGATTATAAGCAGAAAAGAAGTTTTGATAAGACCCCTGAGCCGAGCGGCGAATCCGGCACGGAGCATGGTGGGCGGTTTGTCGTCCAAGACCATCACGCCAGTCATCACCATTATGACTTCCGCCTCGAGCTCCCGGCCGACTACTTTGAGTCGGATGAACCCTCGGGGGAGATGGTTCTTAAGAGCTGGGCCGTCCCCAAAGGAATATCTATCTCTATGGGAGTCAAGCGACTCGCTATCATGGTCGAGGACCACCCGGTCGACTATATCGATTTCGAGGGAACGATTCCTGAGGGTCAGTATGGAGCCGGCACCGTCACTATTTGGGACACCGGCACCTTCGAGGTCGCCCAGAAGAAGCCTAGCAGTCTCAAAATCGTCCTCAAGGGCAAGCGGCTGGAAGGCGAATTCCATCTCGTCCACACCAAAAAGGGCAAAGGCAACGAGTGGCTTGTTTTTAAATAAGGGCGAACACTTTATTTGCTTGTTAAGCAAGCGCATGTAATGCAGTAGTAATGGATTGTCTGTTACAGACAAGCTAGCACCCGCTTCACCCGTCATCCCTGCTCAAGCTCTCCTGAGATATCAATTGCTTTGCGGGAAGGTTGACTAGCCTTAACCCAATGGTTAAATTCTATAACTGCATGAGGTTATTACAGAGGTTTTATTGTACAAGAATAATCATAGCAAGTATCATAGCGCTCTCTCTTCTCGCTACTCCATCTTTTGCGTCCCAGATAGACTCCAAGCGCAGCGAGCAGGTCGATATCAAGAAACAATTAGAAGCCAATAAACGGCTTCTCGACGCTACGGAGAAACGCGAAGCCGACGTCGTGCGCGAGATACAAGCCAACGACCGCAAAATCATTGAGCTCCAGGATGAGCTTGACGAGCTTAAAGCACAGCTCGATAGAAAGGTCGCCGGCAGAAACCAATTAGAACTCAAGCTCGCCAGGCTCGAGAAAGAGCTTACGGCCGCTGAGGCAGAATTACTCGTCACCGAGAAGGAGCTCGCCTACAAGAGGGCTGTTTTCAATAAACGGGTCGCCGCGATTTACAAGAAAGGTTCCACCAGCACCCTTGAAGTGCTCCTGAGTGCATCGGACCTCGGTGACTTGTTTAGGCGAATTGGCTTCGTAGAGCTGATAGCGAGAAACGATTCTAAGCTAGTAGCGAACGTCTATGAAATCAAGGTGGCCGTAGAGGACCACCGCGAACGGCTTGATGCCGACAGAAAGGTCGTCGCTAAAGACCGCCTCGTCCTCATCGACCAAGCAAACGCGATACGCAAAGCCGGCAAGCAGGTCGCTGTCAAACATGAGCTTTTCAGAAAAGAGTTAAAGCGCCAGGAGAACATGCTCGCGCGCATCGAGCGCGAGCAGAACCGCCTGAAAATAACGGAAGATATGCTCGAGTCGTCGTCACGGCTGGTAGCGGCGGAGATAAGAACGCTTGAACAGGGTGGCTCGATAGACCATGCCTACAGCCGCCGCATCTCGGGGGTCGGTTTCATGAGACCCAGCTCGGGATCGATTACATCCGGATACGGTATGCGCCGTCACCCGATACTCGGCTACTCGCGCATGCATACCGGGGTCGACTTCGGTGCGGCACTCGGCTCTCCCATCTACGCAGCGCATAGCGGAACTGTTATCATAGCCGGCAGAATGGGCGGCTACGGCAAAACCGTGGTCATAAGCCACGGGGGCGGGCTTTCAACACTATATGCGCATAATTCACAGTTGCACGTGAGTGTCGGCCAGGATGTGGAGAGAGGCGACGCCATCGCGAACGCGGGCTCTACCGGTCTTTCTACGGGGCCACACCTTCATTTTGAGGTTCGGGTTAATGGTTCACCACATAACCCGATGAACTGGCTCAACTAAGAACCGAATAATGCAAGATCGAAGCCTATGATTGTTCCCGGGCGGTGAGCGCCGCGCCGAGGGCGCCGGCTATCTCGGGGTTCTCATAGCGGTAGAGGGTGCGACCAAGTTTTTGCTCGAAAAGCTTCTTGATGCAGGGGTTGCGCCCCACGCCGCCCGAGAGCACGATGTCATCGGTGATTCCGACGCGGTGGAGCATCGAGCTTACTCTCTCCACTATTGACTGGTGCAAACCGAGCGCGATTTTGCGCGGGTCTTCTTTCTTGGCGAGAAGCGAGACGACCTCCGATTCCGCGAAGACGGTACACATGCTGTTCACCTTGACCGCTTTGTCGGCTTTGAGTGACTCGCTACCGAACGCTTCAAGCGAAAAACCGAGAGTCCTCGCCATGATTTCAAGAAATTTACCGGTGCCGGCCGCACAGCGGTCGTTCATCTGAAAATCGGCGACTCTTCCCCGCTCGTCGAGGGCGATGACCTTGCTGTCCTGTCCACCGATGTCGATGATGGTGCGGCAGTTCGAGAAGAGATAGTGCGAACCGACGCCGTGCGCCTTTATCTCGGTTATCACGCTGTCGGCGAAGTCTTCGCGCGCGAAGTGGCGACCGTAACCGGTCGCCACTATCTTCTGCGCGTTATAAGGCTTTATAAGCTCGAGTGAGCGCTCGTGTGGGTTAAACCCGGTATCGACGATATTATAGTCCGCAATCCCCTCTCCGTTTAATGCGACAACTTTGATACTGCGTGACCCTATATCGATACCGACAAACACTTAAACAATCGCTCCTTGCATCTCTTTGATTTGCTCCATGAACGCCTCGACTCTCGTCGAGAGTTGGCCGGCATCCTCCATGCTGTAGTCGGTCTCTATCTTTAAAACCGGCACGCCTGCTTCCTTGAGAGTCCTCTCAACGCTATTATACTCCACAGTGAACGGGTCGCAAAACTGGAGCGCATAGTGGATGACGCCGTCAACGTTGTAGTCTTTGACAAGCTGCATGATGTTTTCGAGACGCTCCTTGTTCGGCGTGAAGCACGCGCAGTCGAGCTTCATGTAGCGGTCGGCGACTGCCGTGAGTTCACCCTCGAGGTCGCTCGGGCTCTCGTCGACCATGTCCCTGAAGTAGCGATGGCCGATACAGGCCTCCTCGCCAACGATGACGGCGCCGGTCGACTCGACGATGTGGTGCATTTTCCAGTTCGGGATGGCCATGGGGCAACCCGATATAAGGATGCGCGGCGCATCCGCCGGGGCCACACCGGTACCATCGGCGATTCGCTGCTCGAGTTCGTCACTTACCTTGTTTATCATCTGGGTGAAACGCACCGGGTCGTCGTAGAAAGCGACCTGCTCGATAAGGAGCGCGTCTTTGCCGCTGATGGGAACCGGACTCGCTTTGCGTGCCTCATTCATACGCCTGAGTGCGGCCCGCTTCGCGTTTACGGTTGCGACACCCTGCGCGAGCGCCGCCGCATCGATGGTATTTCCGGTAAGCTCTTCCATCGTCTCTTTGAATTTCTTAACCTCTTCGAGCCAGAGCTTGCTGCTCGACTCGTCTTTCGTCTGCGGTGTATGCATAACGTGGACATTGGTATACTCGCCGAGAACCTCGTAGGTCTTCTTTTTACCATCGCAGGTGGTCTCGCCGACTATCATGTCGCTCGACTCGAAATAAGGGCAGACCTTGGTCAGCTTAAAGCCCATAAACGACTTGATGAGCGGGCACAAGTTTCTGGGCAGCACCTTCTCGGCTTCCGCCGCACCCCAGTCGGCGCCGCCGCAAATGCCGACACAGGCCGCGCCGCCGGCGAGGACGACCTCTTCCGGCACATAGAGGCAGAACGCCCCGACGACTTTGCCGCCGGCGGCCTTGAGGTCAAGAAGTTCCTTGACCCTGAGACCATGAATCTCTGACATCACAAAGTCTAGATAGGACATTCCTTCCGGGCGGTTCTTCTGGCTCATGTAGACATCCCCGTACATCTGGGGTATCACGGCGAGCAACTGGTCGTGGGCTTCGAGGTCGAGCCCGAGGTCTTCCCACATTTTGCGGTAATCTTCAGACATGTGTTTCCTCCTTGAACACTCATAGATTACATGATATACGGTTGCGGATTTCTGATATAAGTTAGCGTTTGTTATAAATACTATACTATCTGCTTATTATAAATGCAAGCAATCTGTTCTTCATAAGTAGGGTTTGATCAAATTGCTTACGGGTGTTGTTGAGAGGAGTTGGCATATACCTTTATTATTAGGGGGTTTTACGTCGCAGTCGATAATTAGAAGGAGCTTAAAGATAGTCAGTAATATATAACTAAGCCACTAGATTATCTAATGTGTGATTGTTATCGTTTGCAGAAGTATGTGTTATTTACGCTCTGAGCTTCTTAGCTATAAACCGTCCAAATTTCATCAAGCCACGGGCAGTCTTCTTCGCTAATGTGATAGAAGCGGCTCTTAGTACGCGCGCCGAAGTGCGGATGTCTTCGTCTATTAACTCGCGGGTCAGCTCGGTCTGGATAAGATACGGCTCGATGATCTCACGGGGCGATGTGCGAAGGACATTTCGCAGCAGCAAAAGAACCGCGAGGACGTCATCGAGCTGACCTAGGACCGGGATGAAACCGGGAACGAGGTCGATGGGCGAGACCATGTAGCCCAGCCCCGCGGCAAGCTTGGTCTTTTGCTTGCCGGAGAGGCGCGGGTCTGAGGCGAGCAGCCTGATAAGCCGGGCGTAGGCCGGCATCCGTTTAAGAACCGGCCACAGGTCTTGTTTTAGATTACTGATCGTGTAGTCATTAGCCATCGCAGGTTCTCCGATATCCCCCTTTATCGATGCATCGACAGAAACCGCTTTTAGAATAACGCTTTTTCGACTTAATGGTTGTGGTGGCCGCCTCCGCATCCCTTGCAGCCGCCGCTAGAGCGTGCCAGCGTACCCGCGACATACGCCATGACCGCGACATCCGGGTCGCTCTCCGACGTAACGACCGGGTCTATCCCGGCCCCTTTCAGGGCCGCAATCATGCCGCCACCTGCGCCGTTGGTTATCACCGCCGAGACATCAGATATCGACCCGACTAGGCCTCCGTGGTGGTCGCCATTGTGATCCGCGCGGTTGTGATCGTGTTCTCCGTAGTTTTGACGTTCTTGCGGGCTATGTACTGGTGTGACGCTGCGAATCTCTTTTGATACAATCGAACCGTTATCCACCTCATATACCAAGAACTTGCTTACATGACCTAGGTGGCCGCAGATCTGCAAGCCATCCTCCGTAGATACTGCTATTCTCATCTTGCTTACCTCCGTTGGTTTTATATACACTCCGGCACTTCGACGGAGCATCCTCGTCGTTTTGGAACACTTCGCTCTATATCGTTCCCGGAACACTCAGGGCATCCGCCGGTCTCTCTTGTCCGCCATAGGTGCCCACAAACACGACAGTTGCATACATCCGACGTTATCTCGTAGTTGCCGCCTTCAATGCGAATCGCTTTCCCATTGACCAGGGCGTCGCTGATCTTTGCCCTGGCCGAGCGCAGGATTCTCTGAAACGTCGGCCTTGAGATATCCATGCGTGCTGCGGCCGATGCCTGGTCTAGCCCTTCAAGGTCTTTCAAGCGCACCGCTTCGAGTTCCTCGAAACCGAGCACGACCTCCTCGAGCATGAACGCCGGTATGCCTCGCGGCTTAAACAACTCGACATCGGGTTTTGATTCTATCCGGCGACACTTGACCGGCCTCGGCATGAACGTGTTCCTTTCAAGCTTTATGAGCATATGCTCATTATGTCACAATAAATCGCCCGCTTATAAATGTCAAGCGGGCGATTCCGGTTCGCCGGGGATAAGACAGGCTAACGGTAAGAGCTATGCCATGTGGCTAGAGACTGGCCAGAAACTCCCTCATCTTCTCGAGGGGCTCTCTGTTGATGGAATAGAATATCCACTGACGCTCTTTCCGCGCGTGGATAACACCGGCTTTTTTTAGAACATTTAGATGGTGAGAGACGGTCGATGGGGACAATGGTATTTTATCGACGATCATATTCACACTAGTCTCGCCGTTAGAAACTTTTTCACCTTGCCCATTCTGAGCAGCACTCAACAATTTAAGAATCTCCACCCTGGCGGGATTGGCAAGGGCTTTAAATAACTGCTTCACAGAACGTTCCTCCAGATGAGCCAATGCGATATCTTCATAAGACACAAAGCACTTACCGATCACACAGCTATGGAGTGGCCGCGGTCGGCTTCATCAGATACTCGGCCAGAAACAACCAGGCCTACCTTGAGTCGCATCACGCTAACATGATAACTAATACTATACCCCGCATGGTATGCTGTCAAGAACATTCTTTTTGTCGGAGTTGGGATGATTGCCTGTCCACATCTGAGGATACTTTAGCCAATCAACAGGTGATCGAGGGTTGACGAGGGTTTGCCTTGCGTTACTTTAGTATTGCGCTCTCGTAGGCTTTTGAGACTGCCTGCGCCCTATCGGCTGCGCCCAGCTTTTTGAGAATGCTGCGGACATGCGTCTTGACGGTATCTTCACTGATGCCGAGCTCAAAAGAGATACGCTTATTTGTAAACCCCTCGCATATCATCTTCAAGATCTGCAGTTGCCGGTTAGAGAGCCTTACCCCTTGTTCCTCTATGTTCCCATCGAGCAACGCATCCGATATTACGGGGTCTATGTATATGTCGCCGGCAGCTACCGTCCTAACCGCTTGCTTGATATCTTCCATAACGGCGTTAGTCTTCAGGAGACCGGATGGTTTGCTGTATTTTCGGCCTCACTTGCGACCGTGTCGGCCCCGCTATCGTTGCAGATATCACTTCTTGTATAACGGATGGCGACGACGGCGATGTCATCGGTCAGTTTATGCATCGAAAACTCCGATGCGGCGGCCAGCAACGCTTCGACCATATCTCTGGTCGGCGACGCATGAACTGCATCAAGCACCATTCCTACCCGCTCGTCGCCGAAGAACTCGCCCCCGTGACGCGCCTCTAGTAGCCCGTCGGTATATAGCACTAGCGTGTCTCCGAGACACAGTTTCGCTGTAAACTCCGAATATTGAACGTTTGGAAAAACGCCGAGCGGCGGATTTCTTCTCGCGGTTGCTTTGAAACACCCGCGTGAGGTACATACAAACGGGTCCGGATGGCCGGCGCTCGCCATAGCGACCTCACCGGTTGAGGTATTTATTACTCCGTAGACCGCGGTCACAAATTGTCCCTCTTTCATCTGTCGCTCGATAGCTTGGTTCGTCTTTGTCAGCACCTGCCGCGGGTCAAAGTCGCGATAGGCAAAAGCTCGGATTGTGCTTTTGACTATAGATGTGGTCGTCGCAGCCCCGAGACCTTTACCCGATACATCGCCGATGACAAACCCGATAAGCGGCTCGTCGAGTTCGAAGATATCGTAAAAATCCCCGCCTATTCTGGCTATTTCCGTAGCGGAGCGATACATATACCCGAAATCAACGCCCGCAACCTGCCTGGGGACGGTCAATATGGCGGTCTGTAGTGTGTCGGCGATTTTACGCTCAGTTTCATACAGGCGCGCGTTCTCCAGGGCAAGCAAGACCGAGGCCGAAAGCTTGTTCGCGAAATCGACCTGAGCCTCAGAAAAATGGACGGCCGTTGAATGATAATTGAAAAACAGGACTCCGATCACCTCTTCTCTTATTACAAGCGGGGATACCAAAACGGAGCGAATCTTAAAGTTCTCCATCACTCTCCGGTTCACACGCTCATCATTGTACGCATCGTCAATGGCGACCGGCGCCCGCCGGTTCACCGCAAGCATGGCATGCGGATTATCTTCATCGGTAAGTCGCGTCCCCACCAGCTCGGGCTCAAATCCAAAGACATACCTGACCACCCAGTCGTCGTCTTCGCGCAGAGCGACCGCGGCCGTCTCCGCGCCGACCGCTTTCGCCGATTCTACGACAACGCGCTCCATGATCTCGTCAAAATCGAGCGTCGAGTTGATTGCCGCATTGATGTTGTTGAGAGCATCACTCAACTCTTGTGCTTGCTTACGCTCGGTGATATCGACAAACGTGACAACTGCACCGCTGATAGCGGTGTCCTCGAAAATCGGGTACGAGGAGTACTCGATGGAAAACGCGCTACCATCTTTTCGCCAGAAGACCTCGTCATCGACGCGCGCGCCGTGCCCGGTGTGCGCCGCGTTATACACAGGACATTCCTCGACCGGGTACGGGGAGCCATCGCTCTTGCTGTGGTGCATAAGCTCGTGCATCTTCTCGCCCAGAACTTCTTCGGGCTTATAGCCGAGCATCTCCGCCGCCGCAAGATTGCAGAACGTGCAGCTACCTTCGAGGTCGATGCCATAAATACCCTCATCTGTCGACTCGAGCAGCAAGCGCATCCTGTTCGTCAACAGGTGTATCTCCTCTTCTGAGCGCTTGCGCGTCGTAATATCCGTAAAGATGGTCGCGAATTGGCCGGGAGTCGGTGAAAAGACCGATATGCTGAAGTACTTTTCCATCGGTGGGAAGTAGGTCTCGAATTGGACCGGCTCCCCAGTCTCGGCGACCTTCGTATAGACATCCAGATATGGCGCCTTATCGGTGCCATACAGCACGGTCGCCCTCTTGCCCTCGGCATCCGCCGGCTTTATTCCCAAGATAGATTCGAACCTTGGATTGACGTCTTTGATAAGATAATCGACGGCGCGGCCATCTTCATCGTAGATGATCTCGTGGAGGATAGCCCCCTCGTTCATGCTGGTGAAGAGATTGCGATATTTGTCTTCGCTCTCGCGCAAAGCCTCTTCGCTCAGCTTGAGATTCCTGAACAGAAGGCCGTACGGACGCGCTAGACCGGTCTCGATGAGCGCTCTGTAAACGAAGTAAAACGCGACTATCTTAAGGAAATGCCCGGCCAGATTCGAGAAACCGTAGGGGTCGATGTAGAGGGTAAACGCCATCTCGGACGCGACGGTGACGAGAATCGATGCGGCAAGCAGACGCAAAACCCCGGCGTCAAAATACTCCCTGCGTTTGTAAATCAGATAGAGCGAGGCGAGCAATATCGTTGAGATGATGTACTCACTCGCGACTTTAAATGCCGTCAGACCGACGCCTTCGACAAACGCATCTGGAAATACGCCCCACACGAAAATCGCGAGCAGCGCGAGAACGGATACTCCCGCGTAAGCGATTACTGCTATACGGTAGTTAAGTTTCCGGGTGAGAAAGGCCGGTGCCAGAAGGAGCGAGAAACTCTGCATATACCGCGCTAATATCCAGAGCTGCGTTGGCAGGTTCGCGTCGTAACCCGGGAAGATGTTCATCCCCTTGTATGCGAGCATATGGATTAGATCAAGACCGCCGACGAATAGATACGCGATACCTAGAAGAAGCAGGCAGTCGTTTTCTATGAATTTGCGGGAATTCCAGGCAACCATGAATATGCCCGCCGCTATTACAACGCTGAACAGCTCGGCCAGGCTGTGAAAGAGAAGGTAGCTGTAGAAGCTCGATGCGTAGAGCCCCACAAGAACGGTTACGGCGGCAACGATAGGCAAGATTTTGCCTCTGATAAACTTATCTTTAGTCGCCGCGCCATTCGAGTCTGCTGTCTTCATCAGACGCCAACCTTCCCCAGTATTGAAACGAACATCGGAAAGCCGAGCAAAATGCCTGACATAATAATTAACATAATAACATGGAATTGGCCGGCAAAGAAATCGTCTGATGAGATTATTATATTACACTTCTAGCACTGCGGGAACTCCCTGTAAACGCGAAATGCTATCGGGAACCGCTACTTGATATATATTCCATGGCGGCTTCCGAGGCTTTGGTACCCGAGTTTATACAATCAGGCACACCGACGCCGCGATATGAACCGCCCGCGACATATAAACCGGGGTGTTTGGCGACAAGCTCGTCGATTTTGGCGACCCTGTCGAGATGGCCCATGGTGTATTGCGGCATACCGCCCGGCCACCTGAATATCCACGTATCGACCGGCTCGGCATCTATTCCCATCAAATCCTTTAATTCGGACTTGACCATGGCCAGCATCTCGTCATCCGGGACGGTGGCGAGATGCTGGTTGCGCGCGCCGCCGACAAAAGCGCGCACCAGAACATGCTCTTCGTTCGGCACCCGCCCGCTCCATTTGCTCGAACTCCACGTACAGGCCATGATTTTACGGCCCTCGGCCATAGGCACGATAAACCCGAAGCCCTTGAAGTCGTGCTTGACGTCCTTTCTGCGGAACGCGAGCGAGACGGTGGCTGACGATACCATCGGAATTTCGCGTAGAGCGGTGGCGAGCGAGTCATCCAGCTCGTCGATGATGTCCGCAGCAATGTTAGACGGAGACGTTATGATGACGGCGTCGACATCGATTGTCGACCCGGATTCTAAATGCAATCGATATTGCATGCTCCCTTCTATCTGCTTGGCCTGTGTCACGCGGTCCACTGAGGCTTCGAGCATGATTTTTTCTTTATCGAGCGCGCTTAGGACTTCCTCGATAAGATCGAGCATGCCCCGTTTGAACGACATGAAAAACGTCCGCTGTGGCCCTTTCGGTTTCGCTGCGGCGGCTCCGTGCGGTGCACCTCCCTGGCGCGCTTTCATCGCGGCCAGCATGCCTTTGATAAGGCTGCCGTATTTTTGCTCCATATCGAGGAGATTGGGAAAGGTCGCGGCCAGGCTCATGGTCTCGGGATCCCCGGCATGTATCCCGGCTACCAGCGGCTCGGCTATTCTGTCGAGCGCTTCGCGTCCGAGACGACGATCTACGAAGCTCGCCAGAGTCTCATCCCCCGCCTCTTTTTTCTTCGGGATAAACCAGTCCATGGCCATGCGGATTTTGCCGGGCCAAGAGAACAGGTCGGTCGTCAAAAAGGGCATTATTTTTGTCGGGACCATGATCATTATGCCGTCGGGCATCTCGCGCATCTTGTTCTTTACGAGAATGAAGGTCTTCTTAAGCTCATCGTTGCTGCCGATGAGAGTATCTTCGCAATCGAGTTTCCGGCAAAGTTCGAAGACCCATGGTTTGGTCGAGACAAAGCAATCGGGGCCGCCTTCGACTATAAAGCCTTCTTTCGTCCGCTCGGTGCGGATTTTGCCGCCGAGCCTAAGACTCTTCTCGAGGACGATATAATCTACTTCGGCGCCTGCTTTCCGCGCGTTCTCGAGCGCCAAGGCCGCCGAAAGACCGGTTATTCCGCCTCCGATTATGGCCACTGTTTTCAAAATAAACACCTCATTTATTAGCTAACAGACGTTAGCGTTTGGATCCGGTCTCTTCACGGTTAAGAGCTTCGCATACCATATCTGCGAGCGCTTCCATAAACCTGGGTGAGTCGTTGAGCGCGTCGGCGCGTTCGTAGGTAAGCCCAAGCTCTTCGGCCTGGCGCTTGTGGTGGATATCCAGGTCCCAAAGCGTTTCGACATGGTCCGCCGCGAAGCCGACCGGTACGATAAGGACGTCTTGGCGCTCCTCCCCGACTAGGTCCTCGTAGACCTCTTCGACGGTGGGGCCCAACCACGCGCCGGGGATGTTGCCCTTACTCTGGTAGGCGACACGCCAGGAATGCGGGGCTATCTTATTTAAAACTTTATCAATAGTCATCTTTATCTCGTCGACATAAGGGTCGCCGGCTTCGATGTAAGACATCGGAAGGCTATGCGCGCTGAAAACGATTTGGACCCGGGGGCGCCTCTCTTCGGGAAACCTCTTTATCGCAGCCGTGACTTTTTCCGCAATCGCATCGATGAAAGCCGGGTGCTTGTACATGCCCTCGACCATATCGATAGTTATGTCCAACCCCCGCTCGCCGACCACCCTCTTGATCTCCTCGGCATATGCGCCTGTGCTGACCCGCGAGTGGTGAGGCGACATACTTATGGCGAACGCGCGCGTTATGCCATCGGCCGCCATTTTCTCGATGGTCTCTTCAATGAAGGGGTGCCAGTAACGCATCCCGACGTAGGTTTTAAAGCGTCGCGCATCTGCGCAGCTCTCATTGAGCTTTGCCTCGAGCGCGTCGGCTTGTCTCTGCGTAATCGCCGGAAGCGGTGATTTTCCGCCTATGAGCCGGTATTTATTCTTTGCGCGCTCGATTATCTCGGGTGTCGGCTTTCTACCCTTCATAAGCCGCTCCATGAACGGTTCGACCGAATCGAGCGAGTCGGGCCCACCAAAGGCCATGAGCATGACACCGATAGTCTCGTTGCGAGACCCTGTTATTTCTGAAGACAAAGCTGCTGTTCCTCCTCGGTTATACGAGTAGCTCAGGGCTTTCGCCCCGCTTACACAGAATCAATTATTTCTTGCTCAGCTTGTGCACGGCATCGACGAGTGCTTTGGCGTGCTCGACCGGAGTCTCTTTGTGAATACCGTGGCCGAGATTGAAGATATGTCCGGGCCTCCCGTCGGTTCTGTCGAGAATGTCCTTTACCCGCGCTTCGATGCTTTCAACGGGCCCGAAGAGCGCTATGGGGTCGAAATTACCCTGGATGGCCTTATCGTATCCGATTCTCCGCCAGGCTTCGTCGAGATTGATGCGCCAGTCGATGCCTACCACATCGCCGCCCGCTTCGGATACAAGCTCGAGAAGGGTCGAGGCATTGTTCGCAAAGTGGATTCGCGGTACTCCCTCATCGGCCAAGTTGTCCATGACCAGCTTGCTGTAGGGCATGACGAATTCCCGGTAATCGTTCGGGTTTAGCGCGCCGACCCAAGAATCAAACATCTGTACAGCCTGAGCACCGGCGGCTATCTGCATCTTCAAGTACCGGGTAACTATTTCGGCCAGCTTCTCCATGAGCGCGTGCCATGCCTGGGGAGCCTCGTACATCATCGCTTTCGCGTAACGATAGTCGCGCGAGCCCGAGCCTTCTATAACATAGCTTGCGAGCGTAAACGGAGCACCCGAGAAACCTATAAGCGGAACCCTGTTTTCAAGCTCCCGCCGGAGTATTTTAATGGCCTCGGCGACATATGGCGTCGCTTCCTCCGCGTCGATAACGCGAACGTTGGCGACATCGGCCACATTGCGCACCGGATTATGAATGACCGGTCCTTCTCCTTTTGCGAATTCCAGGTCGATGCCCATCCCTTCAAATGGAAGCAGGATGTCCGCGAAGAGAATCGCCGCGTCGACGCCGAGCACATCGATGGGTTGAAGTGTTATTTCGGCAGCCACCTCGGGCTTCTTGCACATCGTCAAGAAATCGTACTTGGCGCGGATGGCGCGGTACTCCTTCATGTAGCGACCAGCCTGGCGCATCAGCCAAACCGGTGTGGCGTCGACGGGCTCACGCCGGCACGCCTTTAAGAAACGATCGTTAAAAGCCATTTTCGTGCTCCTTTCAAGCTCTTGCAGCCATAAATCAGGGGCCTGCAAAACATTACATAGTATATCTATAAGTTCTAGTATCTAAATAATATAATTAAAGCATGATTCTGTTCTGATGATAACTATACCTTGCTAACCTGCTTTTATGAGTCTATGGACAATTCACAGAAGCATGATATACTTAGTTTATCTAAGTTTTAGGAGAAATGCAAGATGCAGTCTATAGATCGCAATACAGATGAGATACTGGAGAGGCTTTTGAGCGTGCTGCGCAAATCGCGCCCGCAGTATGTAAGCAAGATTCTCGGAATAGGTCGCGCCGAGCACCACGCGCTCCGTATTCTCTCGGCAAACGAGGGTTGCGATATTTCGACATTCGCGGCGAATGTGGGCGTGAGGCAGCCGACCGCGACTGTAACGGTGGACCGGCTGGTAGAGGCGTGCTTCGTGACCAGAACCCCGTGCGTAAACGACCGGCGAGTCACCCGCCTGCACTTGACCGACGCGGGGCGCGACATAGTTGAACGCTCACGAGAAGCGCACCGCGCCATCATGGTACCCTATATTGAAAGACTCACACCTGAAGAGCAAGAAGAGCTTATCCGAATACTAAAGAAGATGGGCAGCGTTTAGCGCTCGCACGCCCCCATCATCATCGAGCGCTATAGACTGGCCGATTCGTCGCTCTCCATCATCCCAAAGATGTTTCCTTCCGTATCGCTACAATAAGCGAAATAGCCGACGCCCGGGATTGTCGTCCGCGGCGCCACCACCGTACCGCCACCCTCGATGACTTTAGCAATCGCCTCATCCAGAGATAGCACGTCTATAGTATTCTGCGTTGACTTCAGCTCTGCAGAGCGTCTCGCTAAAGCGCCGTCTATACCCGGTTCACCCGCCGCTCCAGTCATGACAAGCCAGTAATCGTCCGGTCCTTCCCATTTTTCTATCTTCCAGCCGAAGACCGCTCGGTAAAACGCTATCGCCCGGTCGGGGTCGTCGACGGGCAACTCGAAATGGACTACGCGAGGCATAATAACTCCTTTCTCTGCCATAAAGCAGACAATGCAGGCTAAGATCGAGCACGTCCGAGGCGATATCGACTCGACCCTGAAACAATTTATCTATACCCATCAGCGAGAATGAGCTAACATCAAGCCTGAACTGGGCGCGCCACCACAAAAAAGCGGCCGCGTTGCGACCGCTTTAAAACTATTCACTAATTGGGCGATTCGATATTATCGATTGAGCCCTATGCCGCCTCTAATTCCCCCGCCTTCTCATCATACCAGCTATCGATAATACCGTTCGTCAAGAAGAACGCCTTATCGATATTGTTCCTGATGCTCACCGGCAAAGAATCGAGTTTCTCACTCAAGCGCGTGTAACTGTAATCGAGGCACTCGCGCATGATCGTAAGAAAACTTGTTAGTGTTTTGTCGATAGGGCGACCATGTCGTTTCCACTGGTAGCTATAGATATTATAGAAACTGACCATAAAATCGCCCGCCCTTCGCGACGATTGCTCGGGCGACCAGTCGTTAATAATGGGGCTCTCGAAACTATCACTCAACCCTTTTATGTATTCTATAAACCCGTCCTGGCGACCCAAGACCGCGTCTTCGCCCATTATCGCGATGAAAGCCATTCGTATGAGTTTCTCAAAACAGTATAGACCCTCGCTGTCGATTTCGGCGTTCTCGACCGAGCAATGCGTTTCTTTGAAATAAGACCGGGCGATCGAGACCTTCCCGGTCGACCTTATATAACGCTTAGCCTTCGCTAAATCCGTATCCCCTACTCCGAACCCTTCTGAACTTGACATCCTTTGCCTCCTTGCCGGAAAGTCTTTTTCACATACAAAAATGTTATCGGCAGCACGCAAGGATTCTCGATAGCGGATTCGAAGTTTTTAGCGGAAGCGGCTATTTATCAGAGTCTTTGCCCAAAGCTTCCATGACGGCCTGCCAGCGGTCCTCGCCGAGACAAGAACGTGCGGACGAACACCACTGAACACACGATGGCGTCTCTTTTTTCGCAACCCACTCCTTGCACTTCGGACACCTTCTTCTCATCTCATCCGAAAAGATCTCTACGGCCTCACCACAGCTGGGGCAAGCATAAATACCTGCGGTGATGTTTCTCATATCAGAACCCGGACACTTAGTGGACATAACAAAACTCCTAACACATTCACACTTAACGGATATCGGGACACATGCAAATAGGGAACAGCAGGCCAACACGAGAGCGGACTTACAAAACCTGAAGCTTAGCGACCGCACTACGGGGCAAGGCTTTCCGTCGGTCTTTCAGGGCTGTGTCTTCCCGGCTGGCCGTTGCCGCGTACCGGCACATGATCTTACGACTTATCGTATCTTCATTCTGAGGCGAAAGCAAACCCGAGAACGTCGTTGGCAGGGGTGCTCGGGCTCAACGACCGGCGCCCGAATGGGGATAGCTATGAACCGCGATTTACCGGTGCTTCCGACGGGCTATGACAACTCAGCTACGATGTTTTAACCTATAACTCCTTGCGCATCTCCTCGACCTCTTTGACGCCGTTTTCTAAGTACTTGTCTTCCTCCGGGTCTAGAATTCGCAACAGCTGCTGAAACTCGCCGATATGTTCACGCTCTTCGTTAGCGATGTCGGTAAGAACCTTTTTGGCAAGAGGATCATCGGTAGCATCGGCATGCGCCATATACAGATGGGTTGCCTCATGCTCGGCGCTGATATTTAGCCTTATCGCCCTAATCAGCTCATCTTTGGTCATTTTGCGCGGCACCATACCAGAAAATGGGTTTACAAACTCCGGCATATCGATTTCTCCTTTAAGTAAAAAAAGCGGGCGCGTCGCGCCCGCCTTGCTATCAGGACACGAATATAGGCTACGCGACCTTTCTCATGCGCTCCCGCTCTTCAACGGGCATCAAGCGCGACTGTGCCGAAGCTGCCTTTGTCAGCGAGTAGATAGAGTACAGACCTGCGACGCCTACGACTGCGAAGATCACGCGGGATGCCGTACTAATCGCGGATGTCCCGAGACTACCATCGCCAAAGATGGCCCTAACCAGGTCGAAGTTGAAAAAGCCAACCAAACCCCAGTTTAGCGCGCCAATAACCGTTACCGTCATCGCTGTCCAATCCAGCCAGTTAAGTCTGCCTTGCACTGCTCTCACCTCCTAAAACCTCTACACTGAGAACCCCCATGTCTCCGGCAACCTAGGTTGAGCCGGAAACATACCATTACATTTCGATGATTCCCCTGATTTAAGAGATTCAAACTCTCGCGACAGTGAATTATGTATCGCTAGCTGTGATATAAGCCTGGAGCAGCAAGCCTTCCTCGGAATAAAGATATGGTTCAGCGCTCTAAAATAAAGCGGCTGTTTGCTGTGCCTACAACCGCGAGGCTCTACGGGTTCCCCCCTGGGGCTCCCTTTCTATCCGCGCTATCTCGTTTTTAACCTCCGCGAAGAAAGCCGGCGAAACGCCGATTGCTTCGAAGCCGGCGGAGACCAGATATGGGAGAACCGACGGGTCCCGGGCACTCTCTCCGGCTACGCACGTGAATATGTTATACTCGTCGGCGACCATCGCCACCTCGTCGAGAAGGCGCAAGACAGCAGCATGGTTCGGCCTGAATATGCGGGCTACCTTTTGGCTCTCCCTATCGAGCGCCAGCGTACACATCACGAGGTCACTCATGCCGATGCTGATAAAATCGATGCCTTCGTCGATGAAGTCGGGTAAGGTGAATACCGTCGCCGGATTTTCAACGGATATCCCAACCTTGACGTCTTCATGCGGGCGTAATCCCACATCGCGCATGACCTCTTTAGCGGCGCGCAATTCATCGACAAAGCGGATGAACGGGAGTTTTATGCCCAAATCGCCGCCGGTTGTCTCAAGCGCTCTGGAAACCGCCCTAAATTCCAGTTCGAGCATCTCGCGTTCTTCGAGTTCTCGCCCGATACCGCGCCAACCGAAAAGCGGGTTGCGTTCTTCGGGATCGTCCGCGCCTTTGAGACGCCTAAACTCATCGGTGGGCGCGTCCATAGTTTTATACCAGACCGGTTTACCTTTAAATAGCTGGAGGGTTTGGACGATACCGTTGGCAATGCTCTCCTCAAGATAAACACCGAGACCTTCTTTGATCATCTTAATCGGATGAACTCCTGATTCAAGCATGAAGTAATCGTTGCGCAACGATGAGACTCCATCGGCGAAAGGCGCGACGTTGCGCGCTTTCTCGGGAACGAGCACCGAGATGAAGACCTTGGTCAGGGTATCGGGAACGTCGGCGCTCTGGTTCGTCCTTACCGCCAGGTCTCCTTCGTATACCGCGCCCCTAAAACCGTCTACGGTTACTACCTGGCCTTCTTTTAGCTTCTCGGTAGCGTTTGCGGTAGCCAGCACGCAGGGCACGTTGAACTCGCGCAATATATTTGCTCCGTGACTCGTGGCCCCGCCTTCGTCAGTGACGACCGCTGCCGCGCGCCGTAGGTGAACCGCTAAGTCATTGGTTATGCGCTTCGCAACGATTATGGTGTTGCGGTCGGTGTCGGGGACCTCGTCGGGCTCGATGATTTTAACCCTACCCGACCCCATCGCCGGACTTACGCCGCTGCCCCTTAACAATACCGTGTGCTCACCGATTTGCGGAAAGAGCTTTTCGTAACGCTCGCCGATGACGATAGGCCGGGATTGCAGGATAAAAAACTCGCCTCCGCTATAGGCCCACTCGATGTCTTGCGGGCTTCCGAAGATCTCCGCAAGCTTAATCCCCGCGCTAGCCAGCTCAAAGACCTCTTGTTCACTGAGCCTTGGGGTCAATTCAAGCTCTTCGAAGACCTTTTTTCTCTCACCCGTGGGTGAGATAAACTCGGATTGCCGACCGAGCTTGCGGCTAACCACCATCCGCCGTTTTCTAGAGTAGAGATAGCGCTCGGGGGTGACCTCACCCGAGACTATTTCCTCGCCGAAGCCCAAAATAGCCTCGATGACGACCTTATCGCTGTCACCCGTCACCGGGTCCATGGAGAACACTAGGCCTGAACGTTCGGCCGGGACCATCGCCTGAACCAAGACGGCTACGCCGACATCCGCCTCAAGTAACCCTTGTTCCTTTAGGTAAATGTGTGTCTCCGGGGTAAAAATCGATGCCCAGCATTTGCGCACCGCGACCATTAAGTCATCAAAATCATGGACATTCGGAAAAGACGCCAAAAGACCTGCAAAGCTTGCCTTGGGCGAATCCTCGACCGTAGCTGAACTGCGAACTATAAGACCGGCCGGACTTGTTGGCGAAAGTTCCTCAAAAGCTTGGCTAAGGGAGACCCGTATCTCGTCTTCAAGGCGGACCGCGATTACCGCGTCCTTCAGTCTCTCACAAACTTCTGCGATAACGTCAGGCGATGTGTCGGTGCCTAAAAACGCCGCTAGCGAGTCACCCAGCCCACGCTCCGCGATAACCATGCGAAACGCTTCGGCCGAGAGTATGAACCCCCGGGGCACCAATAGTTCTGCCTGATGGATGAGTGCGACGTTTAGCCCCTTGCCGCCGGCCAAGAGTATTTGCTCGGGTCGCACCTCGTCGTAGGAGTAAATTAGTTTCATGGAAGCCATCCTTTTTGATAAACATAACCGGACTCACTCGGCTTATATTGTTGTTATTCCCAGAACTATATATCCTCAGCATTGGAGTAGGTGAATATTGAGCGGAGAGCAGCTGTCGAATTGGATTGCCATACAGCTTAGACCTAGTCGACCGGTATCAGGCGCGCGAAGGCGGCGACGGACATTTGGGGGTGCTTGGAGGGCGGCCCATTTGATATAATGTTTCCATGCAAGCATTTAAAGCGATTTTATTTGATGTCGACGGAACCCTGCTAGATACGAGCGAATTCATCTTTCAAGCTTTTGAGTATGCTCTGGAGCGTGCCGGTTTTCCCGAGAAAAGCCGCGAAGAAATGGCACGCTTAGTCGGAAAGCCGCTGGATCTGTGTTACAAGGTACTGACCGGCGTCGAAGACGTGTTGGATTTGAGCGCTATGCACCGCGCGTTCCAGATCGAACATATCGATTTAGCACAGGCGTACCCGGGAGCCCGAGAGACGCTGGAGACTTTGAAAGAGTCCGGCCTGAGAATCGGTGTGGTCACGACACGGGCCAGGGCGTCAACACTGGCGACGTTGAGTCTTACCGGGTTGGCGACTTATTTGGACCACGTTGTCGCGTTCGAAGACGTCGAGAACTCAAAACCGCACCCCGAGCCGATTTTGAAAACTCTGGACGTTCTTGATTCACATCCCGATGCCGCAGTCATGGTCGGCGACACCGACGTCGACATCGCCGCCGGAAAGAGCGCCGGTACGTTGACGATAGGCGTTACCTATGGGTTCCACGGACTCGAGATACTGAAGAGCTGCCCAGACCACATAATCGATGATATTGCCGCGATATTACCGCTCGTGCTGCCACTCTTCGAACACCAAAGATAAGATCGCCAAGCGGACATACTTCTAAACATGGATGCCCTGCACTCTGCAGCGCAAAGTAATATTAAAAAGGCGGATGGCCTTCTGCCACCCGCCTTCGATGATGGGTCTGTATCGTTGATACTCTACTTTAACCCCAAGACCTTGTTTGAGAACTCTTCGGCCTTGTCCTTGCCGATTACCAGGCCGGCCGATATGTTTATCCATTTACCCAATTCAGGGATTTCGCCGGCCGAGAGGTTATCGAATGATGTGTTCAGATGAGCACTGCATTGCCTCTCGAGGAATTGTTTGGCAGCTGGCCCCAAATAGGCTACCGCAATATTTAAAACCTGGTTCGATAAATCTGACATCGTATCCCCCCACAAGATTTTAGGTCAACATCATTATTGGTCGTTCGTCATACTTAGAATCTTGATGCTGGCGATGAGCCTGTTGAAAGCCTCGGCCAGCTCGCCGATTTCGTCTTTCCTGTTGATGTCGATAACGACATCCATCTCACCCTTGCTGACCTTATCGGCAACCTCTGCGAGATGCTTTATAGGCGCTGTAACACGGCTTGCCAAAATATAGGTTACACCGATGACTATAAGAAGAGCTGCGGCAAAAATATAACCGAGGTTCAGCATACTTGCGGCATTTCGCGCTTCGGCCTCGTCGATTGGGAGCGAAATGCTCATCATGCCGTCTACTTTGCCCACGGTATATTCCGGGTGGCACTTCATGCACTCTTCTTTAGTCACCATCGCGGCGTTGTAGACGTAGTACTTCTTGCCGTCCTCGCCGACCGCTTTGGTATGCTCCTCGGCGAAGGCACCGCCTTTCATACTTTGCAGAACCTTAAGCTCTTTGTCGCTCGGCTTATTGATGGGATTAATCGGTTTGTCACTCGGCGCGCGATAGGTAAACGCAGTCTTGCCTTCTTTTTGTGAGATATCCGACATCTCTTGCATGAAGCTGAATCCGTTGATCAACGCGAACTTATCACCTTTCGCGTTCGACATCTCAGCTTTTACTTCAGGAATAGCAGCCAAAAACGGATTTACACCAAAACCGTCCTTCTGCTTGGCGAAAACGCCGCCATGGCCGGATACTACGGTCCTCACCAACGATAGCGAGGAGTTAATCGATTTCGCCTGGTTGTAGTAGAGCGACTCCGATTGGGTCTTCTGGGAATTCGCCACAAACATAAATGTGGCTACCAAAGCTCCCAGCAGTACCGCACCGATTGCTAGAATCATTCTTGTCTTAAGCTTCATTTAGATGTTCCCTCCAGTATTGTTATTTATTCCTTTTCGACAAGGTTTTCTGCTAGAAACTCCACGTTTAGCAGGCCTCTCATCGAATATCGGCGTATCGCTCATGCTCTTTACAATTTTCACGAAGGTTTATCTAATATTTTCGAATTATGTTTATGCCGGACTACCGGCTTTGTTGGCTATCTATTTAAGGCTATACATAACGTGCCGGCGCAAGAAATCCGGTTCGGATTTGCTTTTAAATCCAGCTTCTAGTTAAATAAAAATAAGCCGGCTCCAACAGTATCAAAGCACCCTGAGACAACAGGCGCGACCGCCGCCGGCTCCATTCCTTAAACCGGAGGTTACCTTGAAAACTGGGAAGGTCATAACTTACGCACTATTCACCGTACTTTTTGTGATAATAGTCTCCTCAAAGGCACTCGTTAACCTCTTTACCGATTGGCTCTGGTTTAAAGAGGTCGCCTATGACGGCGTTTTTGTCGACATACTCTCGCTAAAGTTGGGACTATGGGTCGCGTCCGGCCTTGCCTTTTTTGTCTTCCTCTACGCTAATATGCTCATAGCCAGAAAAATGGCGCCGCCTTTCCCGTACTGGTTCGGTTCACAAGACGACCCTCTTTATGAAGTGCTGAAGTTTATCAAATCTCCGGCGTTTATGCGTTTCTTTAACCTTGTGTTGTTCGCAGTCGCTTTCGGGTTCGCGTTTATAATCGGCGCTTCGGCAACGGGTTATTGGGACATCGTGCTAAAATTCCTCAACCAGGTTCCGTACGGGATTAACGACCCCGTCTTCAATCTCGACCTCTCATTTCATGTCTTTTCAGTCCCGTTTTACCGAGCTTTGCTGAGTCTTGGTTTTCAGACTATCGTTATCTCAATAATCCTTACGAGTGCGGTACACTGGATAAACGGCGGCATCACACTCCGTCCGGATATGCAGAGATTCGCGCCGCACACGAAGGCCCATCTTTCGGTCCTGTTCGGTTTGTTCTTCGTCTTGGTCGGACTCTCGTATAAATTGAACTCGTATGACCTGCTGCTATCGAACACCGGTGTCATCTTCGGCGCTGGATATACTGATATCCACGCCAAACTGCCGGCGCTGACCGTGCTCTTCTACTCGTCGCTCATCGCGGCGGTAATGTTCATGGTCAATCTGCACTTTAAAGGCTGGCGCCTGCCGGCCGCCAGTATCGCCTTTATCATGGGTGTCAGCATCCTTGCCGGCGGTGTCTACCCGGCTCTGGTTCAACAATACAGCGTCTCACCGAACGAGATAGAAAAAGAAACACCGTACATAAAGAAGTCCATCGAATTCACCAACCGCTCGTACGGACTCGACAAGATCGAGGAAAAGCTCTTCCCGGCCGAGCAGGTGCTTACCACTAAAGACCTGAGCGAGAACCGGCAGACCATCGACAATATCCGTCTCTGGGATTGGCAACCGCTTCTCAAGACGTATAACCAGATACAGAGTATTCGCCCTTACTACAACTTCTCCGATGTCGACGTCGACCGGTATCCGATTGATGGTGCGCTGCGGCAAGTGGCCATAGCCGCGCGCGAATTCAACGCGGACAATCTCTCCGAAAACGCCAAAACTTGGATGAACCAGCACTTGGTCTACACACATGGGTATGGGATAATAGCGAACAGGGTAAATGAGTTCACAGAAGACGGCATGCCGAGGCTGATACTAAAAGACATCCCGCCGAAGACCAGCATACCGAGCATCGACGTCACGCGCCCCGAAATATATTTTGGCGAGACTGGTAACGATTATATCGTCGTCGGCACTAAGACGCGCGAGTTCGACTTCCCGATGGGCAACGAGAACAGCTATACAATATACGAGGGAACCGGCGGAGTGACGATGGATGGCATTGTGAAAAAGGCCGCCTTTGCGTGGCGCTTTAATAGCATGAAGCTGCTGCTCGCGGATTCGCTCACAGACAAAAGCAGAATCGTCTTTAACCGCAATATCACCGAGCGCGTCCGGCTTGTGGCGCCGTTTCTCAGATATGAAAACGACCCCTATATCGTAATAGATAATGGAAGACTCTTCTGGATGCTCGATGCCTACACCGTCGATGACCGCTATCCGTATTCGCAGCCTTTCGCCGGCAATGACAACTACATCCGAAATTCGGTGAAGGTCGTCATCGATGCCTACAACGGGACAATCGACTATTATATATTCGATAAGGAAGACCCGCTCATAAAGACATATAAGAAAGCCTTCCCCGGGCTATTTAAAGACAGTTCGAAGATGCCGGAGGGCCTCAAAGCCCATGTCCGATACCCGGAAGGGCTCTTTAGTATCCAGAACCAGATGTTTGCGACCTTCCATATGACCGACCCGCAGGTCTTCTACAACAAGGAAGACCTCTGGAGCATCTCCAAAGAGATTATCGGCAGCGAGCAACAGGAGATAGAACCGTACTATATGATGATGAGACTCCCCGGTGAAGAGCGAGAGAAGTTCATGATAATGACGCCGTTTACGCCCGTCAAAAAGAATAATATGATTGCATGGATGACCGCCAAAAGCGACCCCGCCGAATATGGGCAACTGCTGGTCTACAAGTTCCCGAAACAAAAGCTCATCTACGGGCCACTTCAGATAGAGGCACGCATCGACCAGACACCCGATATATCGCAGCAGCTTTCACTGTGGAATCAGAGCGGTTCAAAGGTCTTGCGGGGCAATCTCTTTGTGATACCGGTAGAGGACTCCATCCTCTATATCGAACCGCTCTATCTCCAAGCCGAACAGACAGAGCTGCCGGAGCTGAAACGGGTCATCGTCGCGTATGGTTCTAAGATCGCGATGGAATCCGATCTCAGCACAGCGCTCAACGCTATCTTTGGCAAGGGCCAAGAGCCACCTCGACCGGCCAAAGATGGAGAGTCTGCGCAACCCGAAATTCCGAGTTCTATAAAAGAACTCACCGACCAGGCCTCGACGTTCTTCGAGAACGCCCAGAAGAAGTCGCGTGCCGGAGATTGGACGGGTTACGGTGAAGAGCTTAAGAAACTAGAGGACACGCTCGCGGAGCTTAAGAGACGTGCGGCTGAATAGATGATATCAGATCGCGTCCAGAGCTTCTTTCAGTGCCGCTACTACCATGTCTTTGCTGGGATATCCTTGTATGCCGTCACCGACCCGATAGATTCGGCATTTCATCGCAAAATCCGTGGATGCTCGGGCGAGCGGGTCGACATCGAGCCCGTTTATGCGTATTGTCGGCGAGCCCAGGGAACGCTTTGAACGCGCTTCCTCGTCGTCCTGGACGTTAATGATGCGAACAGGTTGGTCGATACCGAGTTCTTGCAATGCTTCCGCCAGCACATCCTGCGCATCCTCGAACTTCGGTCAGCCTGTAAAATACAACAACTCGATGTCCATGCGATCTCCTAATGGAATTGCCGGCTTCCGAATACATTATTCCCATGCGCGCGCGGCTCTAACCGGCTTATTTTACGCGCGCTACAGACAGCATAAATAATGGCGCCTTAATATTGTTTAGCGTTATATCACGTAAAAACGTTGTTTTGTAGCGTGTATCGTTGTATATGACGACATGAGCCTCTAGTCCTCCGAAATAGCCTGCGGTCGATGCGCGACCAGCATGCGTTTAGCTAGTGCTGGTTAATAGGAGAGCTTGAGCCAGCGTGATGATTCCGAAAAGTATGAAGATGCCGGCTGAGATATATTTTATGCGCTCCTGGGGAAGCCTCTTGCCGGCGGCGACTCCTACTATTAAAGCAAGACCATCTGCGGTTATCATGCCGAAGGTCGACCCCAACCACACTCCGACAAAAGAGTTATATTTAGCGGCTAGAGATACGGTAGCAAGCTGCGTCTTGTCCCCGAATTCTGCGATAAAGAAGGTGATGGCGATGCATTCTATTGCTCGCCAAAGGTCTCGCAATCGGAATCACCTAGATGCGACCGGGGCAAACACGCCATGCTCTGCTCACCGGCACCGCAATATCTTATGAGCTCAAAGAGATACTAACTGCGGACGCCGCGATACCAGACCCCGTCCGTGACTTCATCAGCCTGGGCTTTAGCGTATCAAAATAAAAGGGCGGCTGAAGTATCCATGATTACCTGCTCTCCCTCATGGACCCGCTACAAGCTACCAGCGCCAAACCTGACCAGTTCGTCGATGACGAGCTTTCGAACTCGCGGCACCGCTGCGGCTACCGGCTCCGTCAGTGTCTCATCGCGCGGGCGCACATCCCCTACCTGGATACCGAAGACGATGACCTCCGGGTCTGCCCCCGCGAGGCGCGCGTTAGAGATAAGGTGCGGGACACCCATGCCGTGGATATTGTTCGACCTCAAGTGGACGATACCGGCCTCGTCAGCATTAAAGCGAAAGATGCTTCCGGCCTCGGCCTCGGCCGCGACCGCATCGATGACGATGACCACTTCCGACTCCCTAAAATGCCTGATAAGCCCCATGCCGGCTGTTTCTCCAAGGACAACATTTACAGGCGAGTCCTCCAGTTCCGAGACCAGCTCGCGCGCGACGGCAACACCCACACCGTCATCGCCCATCAGGGTATTCCCGACACCCAGAACCGTGATCCTGGATATGGGCTTTGAGTCGGACATATCTATCACTCCTCTAACTCGTCACGCTTGAGGCCATACCACCTTTCCATGACATGTACCTCCCGCCAAAGAAACATCAAGGGCAGCTCATGGATGGTCTCAGTGAGCGCCAAGTATATGTGAATTATCGTGATAAAGATAAATCCCCATGTCGTCAGGTAGTGGATAGAACGGACCATAGCCGTTCCCCCCAGCAGGTAGGTCAACGGCAAGAAGAACTGCGCGGTCTCGGTCAGTAGTGAGAAACCGGTGACGATCTGTATCGTGATGAACACTATCAACGAGACGTAGGCCGTCTTTTGCAGCGGGTTATACTTGAATGTTCTCGGATGTGTCTCGCGCAAGAAGAGGTAGTACTTTGTCATCGGCACCAGCTTGCCGCGATTCTCCTTCTGGGGAAGAAAGAATTTATAATCGCGTATCTTAGCACGCCCGCCGCAGGGTGCCGACCCCTTGCCGAAAAACGCCCAGTACATCCTGACCACACCGGTTGCGATTAGGATAAACGCGAAGAGTGTGTGAACGGTCTTGTTTAGAATCATCGAGCCCTGATAAAACGGCGAGTGGATGAAGGAGCCCGTTGCGATGAGCACTATCATAGAAATAAGGTGTATCCAGTGGGTCACGACCGCCATGAGCGGGTGCTCTTCCCTGGTTTCATGCTTGCTGATACCGAGTTTGAACGGTTTGGTCTCATGTTCTCGCATCACCATCGCCCCCTAGCCGACTCTGAACTCTAGAATCCGGTTGGATTTCGGTTCAATCACGTGAACCGCGCACGCCATTCACGGGTCGAACGAATGGACTACCCGCAAAATCTCAAGCGGCCTGTCCGGGTCGACGACGCTCTGCCCGACTAAGGCCTCCTCGACCGGCCCGCGCACGCCTTTGTCGTCGCGCGGTGAGAGATTCCAGTTAGAAGGGGGCACTGCGGCATAGGTGTCGATTTTGCCGTCCTTGATGCGCATATAGTGGCAGAGCGCGCCGCGCGGCGCGTCCCAGCCGCCTTTTCCCTCGCCGGTAGCGGGAACCGGTCGCGACTCAAAGACTTTGGTCTTACCGGCGCCGATATTGGCTAGAAGCTCGTCCGACCAGCGAAGCGCATTATCCGCATTTACTTTAGCCTTTAGCACGCGCGCCGCGATACGGCCGAGGTCGGACATGAGTACTTCGGGTTTGCCGGCGGCCCCAATGGCAGCCAGGGTATCATCGACGACCTTCTTTGTGTCCTCGCGTCCCGCGAGGTAGGCGACGAGCATTTGCGCGAGCGGGCCGACCTCCATCGGGCGGTCTTCCTTGCCATAGCGCACCGCCTGCGTCCAGTCGTACTTACCCTCGACCGGCCCTTCATTGTCGAGCGGGTCGAGCTTGGTGAACTCTATCGGCTCCTGCCCCACATCGAGCGGGTGCTTGCCGCCGCCTACATCATCACCAAACCACGAGTACTTCGTATACATCCGGGTCTCATTCGGGTCGACCTTCTCAACCTGTAGCTTACCGTCGAAAATCGCGCCCCTCGGAAAAAGCCTGTCGTACGGGTCCTGGCTCGCCTCATCGAGAAGACCCCAGGTAAGATAATTGCCGACTCCCTTCCCCGTCTGCGCCAAATCGATATAGTAGGGCGCGATTGCCAGCAGGTCGGGCACCATAACATTGTCGACAAAATCTTTGACCTCGCGCATGCGGCCCTGATAATAGAGTATCTCGTCGATACTTGGGAGCTGGGTGATGCCGCCAGGCGCATAATTCATTATCATCGGGAACTTGCCACCCATAAATGCGGCGGCATCATTTGCGGCCTGCTGGACATCTATAGACTGGAGGTAATGTGCGGTCAGCTCAAGGTCGAGCT
Organism: Actinomycetota bacterium; assembly: GCA_030018005.1. Lineage (GTDB taxonomy): Bacteria > Actinomycetota > Aquicultoria > Aquicultorales > Aquicultoraceae > Aquicultor. The sequence continues at coordinate 16,856 of JASEGT010000003.1, read as the reverse complement.
CGGCCGGTAACTTGTAGCCGGGATGGTCCCAATACATATTCGCAAAGGGGCCGAGCTGTCCGGATTTGACCACCGCCAGCACGCGCTCCTGGACGGCCTTGAGCGACGGCAAGGTCGGTTTAGCATTGAGGGCGTTGGGGACGTTGACGAAATCAAACGCATTGAGGATATAGAACCACAGGATGTGGTCGTAGCCTACCTGTGTCGCTTCCATCATATTGCGGATAAGGCGAGTGTTGTCGTCCATCTTGTCGATGCCAAAAGCCTCTTCCGTTGCGCGCACGGAATTCCAGGCGTGCGGTGTCGGGCATACGCCGCAGATGCGGCTCGAGAAGTGCCAGGCGTCCCGCGGGTCACGCCCTTTCATGAAAATCTCGAATCCCCGGAATAGCGTCGCGGTATTCCACGCCTCGGTCACCTTGCCGTCTTCGACAATACAAGTGATGCGGAGATGTCCTTCGATACGCGTAATCGGGTCGATGATAACTTTTTTTCTTGCCATTTATGAACGACCTCCTCTCGGTGCTTCCTCCGGCTCGGGAGGTCCCCCCTTGCCTAAGCGCCCTGTCGCCGTTTGCCCGATGAGATGCGCGCCCAACCCGACCGCAGTCGCGGCGCCGAGCGCCATACCTATCTTGGTCGTCGATATACCACCGATGCCGGGGATTTGCACGTTCTGCGCGCGCTCATAGAACGGGGCTAGTTTGTCCCAGAATTCGGGCTCGGCACAGCCGATACACGGGCCATTATGGACACACCAGCTTACATGGCCATTCCAGCGGGTTTTTGGACATGGAGCATAGGTCTGCGGCCCCTTGCAGCCTACTTTATACAGACACCAACGTTCCTGTGACGCTTCATCGCCGAAGACCTCGACAAACTCACCGGCATCGAAATGGCCCCGGCGTTCGCAGTTGTCATGGATAAGATGTCCATAGAGAAAAATCGGCCGCCCGACAGCATCGAGTTCCGGCGGTTTTCCGTGGACGAGGATGTAAGTGAGCGCGGCGAGCATGTCTTCGGCATTGCCCGGACAGCGCGAGATGTTGACGACGACCGGGTTCGCAACGCCCGCGTCCTCACGCAAGAACGCGGCGAGTCCTTTGGCGCCGGTCGGGTTGGGCGCCGCAGCCTGAATACCTCCAAAGGTGGCGCAGCTTCCAATCGCAATCGTAGCTTTTGCCTTCTTGTACGTTTCTTTAGCGTGCTCCATAGCGCTAATACCATGGATAGTTATCGCCTCAGGAATCTTTGTTGCAATAGCACCCTCAACAACGTAATAAAAATCGCCGCTTTCGACCATGTCCTCAAAACGTTTATGCGCCTGGTCGCCGGCCGCGGCCATGACCGCTTCATGGTATTCGAGGGATATCTGCCGCAAAATCAGGTTGGCAACATCCGGGGTCCTGCTCTGTAACAAGCTAACCGAGCACCCGAGACACTCCTGGAAAAGCGACCATACTACTGCCGGGCGCTTTGCGAGTTTCTCAAGTGCTGCGGCAATATCCGGAATCGCCGCCTCTCCCGCGCCAATTAATGCAGCCAGCGTCCCGCAGTACTTGAGAAATTCCCTCCGTGTCAGTCGAGGAAAAATAGAGATCTCCGTAGTCGACATAAACCCACCTCCATCCAATTCTGAGAACGCTACGAGGGCGCCACGTCGCGACATCACTGATGAAACCAACTTGGTTTATGCCCCGGTTTTACTACCGCATATATACCCGTACATAACGCTTTCAACACACCTCCAATACACTTGGCGCAATTATATCAATAGCTTGTCCATTAGTCCCTTGGTTTTCTTAAATATTTCGATTTGATCCAGGTTATTGTGGTGAGGTGTACGTCTGGCATACGCGGGTCGATGGGTCGACTGGACCTGCCCCTTTAGCAACTCAAGCCCTGGTTTTGGTTCTGGCATTGACTCCGGCTAAGCCTAGAGCTCGTCCGGTTCTTGGCGGTTAGATTTCAAGCCGCGTTCCATCAGTAGTTCGCTTACCGTCGGCTCGTCGATATAGCCGACAAGCTCCGGCTCGTCGCCGATAAAAACTACTGGGAGCTTCAAACCGTCCCAGGCGACCCTGTCTGCCAGGTCTCCGACATCAGCAGGGTTATCGAAGAAAATGTTGTGAAGGACGCACTCGATTTGCACTCCAAAGTTAGTGGATAGGTCGTCGTGAAGAGCCTGCGCTTGGGACACGAAGTCCTCATCGAAACAGCTACCAGCTGTAAAGCGAGGCCCTCAACCCGAGCGGGGCACGTGCGCGTAGATTATCGTTACTCTAAGCTTTGGCTCCTGATCCATGTGTCACCCTTGCAAGCGCGAAAATACATGCTAACACGACCCGTAGATACATCATCTCTATTATGACGCATTCTACCACAGACCGAAACATCCATTTTTCGGTAGGCGCTAAGCCTGGGTCAATAAGACATCACGAGAGCCTATTCCGGCGCCATTTTATCGTGTTATTATCTCGACCAGATAAATATAAGCGGTACATCGGTCTTTCGGATCAGGTTTTTGACAATTAATGCACGGTCATTCTCTAAATGTCCGTGCCAGCCGAACGCTATGAAGTCATCCCCGTTTTCGGCTGCGAATTTGATCATGACGTCGGCCGGATCTCCTTCTCGCTCAAAGATGTGAAGTTCGACGCCGGGTGGCAGGTGCTTATAGAACCGCTCGACAAACTCCTGCGACCATGCCGGCCAATCATATCTAGGGTAATCTAAGTATCTGGGTACTGTAATCGTGCCCGCCTCGGACGGCGGCTTCGTCCCAAGAACGCCTATGTTTAAGATATCTATGTCAGCACTCATCAGCTCCGCAAGTCGAAAAACCCTGTCAATAACCGCCGCGGACGTTGGAGACCCGTCTTGCGGGACAAGAATTTTTTTCGGCCTCCAATCCGGCTCCGGGAGCGCCGTGATGCTAGGGCTAATAACCATAACCGGGTCAATGGCGCGTTGCACTACCCCCATCGTGTTGCTGCCTAGAAGGCGCTCAGTATTGCATGTCCAGCCGTGACTCGACATTACTATCATCTCTGTTTCAACGCTTGCGGCGAATTTCAGTATCGCATCGACCACGGTTGCGCCGGTAATCCTTTGCACCGAGAAATCCTTGACGTCGAGACGGCCTACTTTGAGTGTCTCGAGTAAATCCTTTTCCTCTATCGCATCCTCGCTAACGTAAACGATATGGAGGACTGCGTCCATCGTCAACGTCATCGCCTGCGCTGCGCCGAGCGCTACGGTTGCCGTCTTAGAGCCATCTAAAGGTATGATAACCGCCGGTCTATTTTTCATGCCGCACCTTCTTCCACTTTGGCAAACTCGTGCCAGGTATTACCGTCCCACAACGATTTATATACCGCTCCGGGCTGCAATACCTGTAAAGATCCGCCAAATATGCCGATGCTCGCTCCCGATTTTTCGCCTACGACGACCGTGATTTGACGGTCGCGCTCGACATCGAATTCAAGCACATTTCCATGGAACATCAACTTGAACCCTAATCGAGTCCATTCTTTCAAAAGTCTCGGATAAACATATATCCCGTCGGCCTGAACGCGCACGCCCGCAAAGCCCATCACAACTTGCTGCCATAGACCACCGAGAGCCGCGGCATGGACACCGCCGGACGCGTTGCCCATATTGTTGGCCAAATCGATGGTACCCGCCTGGTGCAGATAGCGCCGGGCAAGGTCTTCCAGCCCTAGACGCGCCGCGACTAAACCGTACATGCTCGGTGAAAGTGAGCTGCCGTGTCCGGTACGCCGCTCATAGTATTTATAGTTCTCCTCGATAGCCTCGGGAGTAAAATCGTTCTCCAACAAGTAAAGAAGCATGACTACATCGGCTTGTTTGACAAGCTGCGTCAGGGCCGTCTCCTCCCTGCCTAATATCATATCCAGCGGCACGGTCCGCGGCTCGTACTCATAAACATCGATATCTTCAAGGGCGAAATATCCCGCAAACTGCTCAATCAGATTGTTCCCATGATGCGCATCTTTGTACATATGTGAAGCGACATTATCCCATTCGAGCAACTCGCCGTCGTCGAAGTCGATTCTCTCTTTCAATGCCAACCACTTCTGAGCATGGGCTTCTTTTAAATACGCGACCGAATCAGCAGCGCGGTGAATACTCCATACCGCTTTAAGATTCGTATAGATGCTGTCGTTGACGATTTCATGATACTCATCGGGTCCGCAGACATTATAGATATGAAATTCGCCGTCTTTTTCCTCGGCCCGGCTCACCCAAAAACGAGCCGTCTCAATCATTATTTCGGCACCAGCGTTGACAAAAAACTCCTCGTCGCGGGTGGTAATCCAGTATGACCATACACCGTAAGAGACCGAGGTGTTGATATGCTGTTCCATCTTGCCGGTAAGAATCAAGATGACCTCACCGGTCGGCGTTATCACGAATTCCGGTGTCATCTCCTCACCGGTGACCGTCGACTCCCAGGCGTAAAGAGCCCCATTGAGGCTCAAGTCTTGTGCCTCTTGGCGTGCCCCGGGCAGTGTGTGATAACGATACATAAGCATTGCGCGCGCTGTCGGTGGATGCGAACTGACAAAGAACGGCAGCATGAACATATCCGCGTCCCAGAAGACATGTCCCTTATAGATAGTGCCTGTAAGCGTCCTCGCACTTATTGAAACCCGTTCATCGCGGGGATTGCCCGCAATGATCAAATGGTAGGCGGCAAAATTCAGCCAACTCTGGACCTCTGCGTCGCCTTCGATAGTTATCGCCGCGATATCCCACCGCGCGCGCCAGGCGTCTATATGCTCGAGCAGGAGCTCGTTGACACCGCGCATGCAGCAATCTCTGAGACTGTCGGCCGCCTCTCGCTCGGGGTCATCGGTATCTCTTGACGTATAAATACTGACGATTTTTTCAATCTCGACCGTCTGCCCGGCTTCCGCCTGCCAGCTCAAGATTTCTCCTACTCCGCACTCCTCTATGTGAGTGTGATAATCCGGCCTTACGATTCCCGTCGATATACGACTGCGTTGCGCCTGCACAACGGTGATGTCGCTGAAATTGGTCTTTGAAACTGCGACCACGCCCCTGTCTCCTTCGAGCACACGCCTATCGGCGGGGATAGCGATGAGCGCCATCTTTTGGCATAACTCGATTCCGGTCTCCACGCGAATCTCCTCTTGGTGGTTCTCGGCGGTTATCGATATCTTGAGCGCCAGCACATGCGGGTCGGCCAGCGACGCAAACCGCAAAAACTTAACGGATGTTATCCGGCCACTCTCATCACGGTGGAGCCATTCTCGCCGTAGAACGCCCTTTTTCATATCGAGCACGCGCCGGTGCTCGACGATATGTCCGGTGTCTAGGTGGAGCTGTTCGCCCCCTACGAATATTCGTGTATGGAGCCAGTCAGGAGCTATCACTAGCTCTTCTATCTCACCCTCCTTCGCGCGGTCATAGATGCCGGCTACGAGCGTTGCGGGCTCCGAGCCCGACACCCGCTCTTCGATAGAGCCTCTTACACCGAGATAGCCGTTGCCCACCGTTAGGAGCGATTCCACTTCACGTTCGCGTATATCATCGAATCCTTCTCTAATCAATAGAAATGTCGGGTCCTCAGTGAGTGCGAGCTTTTGATAAATCTTGGCTTGCTCCTTCATCAGCCTTAGAAAACAATCAGGGCCGCCGCCGACGTGTATAACGCCTTCCGGCACCCCGTTGGGCTCTTTACCGACGGAGATATAATCGATACCTTCCGCTTCAGGCAGGTAAGTGAGAAAATCGCTCCCCTCGAAACCGGCAATCGGGCCAAACTCGTCGCCCAAGACTAAGGTGTCGGTAGAGGGTATGTTTCGCTTATTTGACAGCTCCTCCAACACCCACTTGATGGAATCCGACTTATCGGTAAGCCCGACCTCGACATGTTTGACGTCGGTGGTCAGTCTGGCATCCGCGAGACCGAGTTTTTTCGAATACTCAACGGTCATAGCGAACGCGCCCTTTATCCCGCCACTAAAACCACCTTCGACCAGACGTGTTTCGGTCTTCTCGAGAAGCTCGCCGATCTGTGATTTAGGTGGATTCTCCCATTCGGGTATTAGGTCGATTTTTCGCCGGTTAAGGCGCTTATAGACTATATCTATGGTGACGTTGGAGCGAGATTCAATATCGCTTTTTACAGCTTCCGCGACCTTGCTTAGTAGAACCTCTTCTTCGTCGGTGGCTTTGCGGCCGTATAAGAGTACCGGTTCAGAATCCTCATCAAATCCGTGCACCTCGGAACCCCTGTCGGTGCAGACATAAAGATTCTGTTTGTGGGGCCCGGTGATGAGAGAGCAAAACTGGCGATCGATGTTGCCGAAGTTCGTTCCGGTTATAACCACGATTTGGACGCCGAACCTCATCAGTTCTTCGAGGGTTGCAGCGACAGGCCGCGCATCGACTTCGCGGTTAGCCACAGCTGTGCCGTCCCAGTCAAACGCGATGATTTTAAATGGATGCTTCTTTACTCTCTGATATAAGTTAGTGCAATTATTCAACCTAAAACCACCATTTCAGCAAAGGATAACATCAAGTATATCGACAATATGCTACCCAAAAGTTACATTTTCCTATCTATATGTGGCCAAACAAGGCTTCCATGGTTTAGGAAGCAGCTTTCTCAAAAGCCTTCGCCGGTTTTAATGCTTTCTATGTTTATACAAGAATCAACGGCTTACATCTATACCTAGCCATTAACTCATTCGGGTGAATAGCGACCGCTCTTAGGCTATACGTACGAGCTTTTCCTGGACGCCGGACGGCTGACCGCCGCCGGCATTTAAAAAACCCGTTCGCACCATCTTTTTGGAACAATGCTTAGGGTCGGTTACATCTCCAGTAGGCTCTATTGACGCTTGCTCAACTATCCTAACCTGAATCGTGTGCAAGCCATCCCCTTCCACAAGCCGAGATGTATTCTATTTTTTATCGGCAAGCCGGTCGATTGCTTTAGGGAACAGGCGTGTTACCAGCAAAAATAATGAACCAAACATATCTATACAAACCCTGCGTCTCATCTCGAGTATCTCTTTAGAGCCCCGCATTACTAAATCGATGGAGAAGATTGTACTACAAGCAGGAGACTCCCCAACGTTCGCAGAATCCATGCTTTGAACAAACTTACGAGCGCCAAGAGACACTCTAAGCCAATCGACAACAACATGTAAGGACTCGCGCGATGAATGATGTTTTGTCAGTCAAGGATTTGAAGAAGAATTACGGCAGATTCGAGGCTTTGAGGGGCATCAGCTTCGAGGTTAGAGACAAGGAGATCTTTGCCTTGATCGGCCCGAACGGTGCGGGCAAGACTACCACACTCCGATTAATAGCCACCATTCTGCAGCCCACATCCGGCATTGTAAAGGTCGCCGGGCTAGATATTAAGGAAGACGCCGAGAAGGTCCGCGAAATCATAAGCTATCTACCCGAGGAAGCAGGCGTCTACAAGAACCTGACCGGAGAATATTATCTGCGTTTTATTGCCGCGCTTTTTTCCGGTGATAAGAAAGAGCAAGAAGGCTATCTGGAAACCGCCCGAGGCATCGCGAACCTTGGCGAGCGGCTGGGAAACAAAATCGGCACCTATAGCAAGGGAATGACGCGAAAGCTGCTTCTGGCGCGAGCTTTGATGACCAAGCCCAAGCTTGCGATTCTCGATGAGCCGACAAGCGGGCTCGACGTGATTAACGCCCTGGAGATAAGAAACACGATACGGGAGTTTGCGAGAACCGGGACTTCGGTCCTGCTCTCCAGCCATAACATGCTCGAAATCGAGTATCTCTCGGATCGTGTGGCAATTATCGACAAAGGAACAATCCACGATATCGGGACCTCCGATGAGCTTAAGGCTAAATATGACTCCGCCAATCTCGAAGAGGTCTTTGCGGAGGTGGCCAGATGAGAAAGTTCTTCGTGCTCGTTAGGAAAGAAATCAGAGAACTGCTGACCCCGCAGACGATTATCCCCCTCTTCTTCACCGTGTTCTTATTCCTTTTCATGGGCCAGGTAATCGGCGCAGAGGGTGAGCGGATGTCGGCCAGGCAGAGCATATCGGTTCTCGACCTCGATATGACAACCGCGTCCAAAGCCGTCCCCGCCGTGCTTGAACAAGTGAATCTCGAGGTAGAAGCATATCATGACACCAGCGTTGATGCAGTCATCAAGGCGACGAAAAAGGCTCGAGGGACTGTCGTTCTGGTATTGCCCGAAGGCTTTGAGAAAGATTTAGCCGCCTCGAAGCTGCCGCAAATCGAAGCCTATAACATATTAAGCGGTTTCTCCTTCGCTCGGCTTCAAGCCGGGGTGACCGGACTCGCTTTGGCGTCTATCAACGAATCCTTGAGTGATAAGGTGATGACTTCGATGGTTCCCGGTACAGACCCCCAGATACTCAAAAACCCTTTCAAGGTGAAGGAGTATGTTATTGTCGGCGACAAAATGGCTGCGACCAGTCTTGCGGAAGTGACGGGTTTCGTTATGGCGCAAACGACGTTCATCCCTATAATCCTATTTATCGTCATCATCCTCGCCGCCACGATGATAGCCACGGCAATCGCCACCGAAAAAGAGAACAAAATGCTCGAGACATTGCTTTCAGCTCCGGTGCGCAGGACCACGCTGGTCTTGGCTAAGATGTTCGCTGCGGGTATGTTCGCCCTAGTAGCGGCGGTCGTCTATCTGTTTAGCTTCAGATATTATATGGAAAGCGTCACGGGCGGCGCGCTCTCCGGCACCGGCGGCGCCGCGATGAGCCAGGCGATAAGAGAACTCGGGCTCGTCTTAAACCCTGCCGGCTACACGCTGCTCGGTGTCTCACTCTTCTTCAGCATCCTTTGCGCGCTGGTAATAGCAGTCACCTTAGGTGCCTTCGCCGAAGATGTGAAGAGCGTCCAAGCGTTGATAACCCCGCTCATGATTATGATTCTCGTCCCCTATGTCTTGGCGATGTTCCTTGATATCAACACCGTCTCCCCCGTGCTGAGATACATAGTCCTCGCTATACCGTTCAGCCATTCGTTTCTCGCTGCGCCGAATCTGTTTTTCGGTGATTACCGGGCCGTTCTCTACGGTATCGCGTACGAGATAGCCTTTTTCACTGTGTTTGTATACATTGCCGGCCGGCTTTTCTCCTCGGATAAAATCCTGACGATGAAATTGCGCATCAGAAAAAGGCCTGTCTTGAAGTAAGGAGGGCCGCTGCGTGAGGGTTTGCATGCTAACAGCACGAGCCCCGTCCCCTAGATGACCAGATTAAAAAGATAACCGGTAAAGATAATGGCAACGCCGACTACTGCAAAAAAAGTCGCGAGCAGCGGCTTCTTCAGCACCTTTCGAAGGATTATCAGCTCGGGAAGGCTTAAGGCGGTGACCGACATCATAAAGGCTAAAGCCGTGCCCATGGGGACTCCCTTGCCGATAAGGGTTGTCACAATCGGGATGGTACCGGCCGCATTCGAGTAGAGCGGAATACCGATGAGAACGGCGACCGGAACCGCGAACGGATTCGTCTTAGCGGCCACCCGCGAGATAAACTCTTCCGGCGCGTAGCCGTGGATAAAGGCGCCGATACCAACACCGAGCGCGATATACGGGGCGATTTTCTTGACTAGGTCGACAGTATAGCCCTTTGCGTCATCGGAGCGGTTCTTCCAGGTAAGCCGCATGGCCTCCCCAGTGCTTGCGCCCACTTTTATCTGATAGACGAAATCCTCGACCCACTTCTCAAGGCCGAGGCGCCCGATAAGAATGCCGGCGGCGACTGCGATGACCAGGCCCGAGACGACATAGATAAGCGCGATTTTCCAGCCGAAGAGCGTCCACAAGAGACCCACGGCTATCTCGTTTATCATCGGTGAAGCGACTAAGAACGAGAAGGTCACACCGAGCGGCACCCCCGCCTCGATAAATCCGATAAAGAGGGGCACGGCCGAGCACGAGCAAAACGGCGTGATGATACCGAAGAGCGCGGCCGGCACGTTGCCGACATATTCGTTCTTCTTCGACAGCACGACCCTCACCTTTTCAGGCGGTACGAACGAGCGGACAATCGCCATCGCGTAGATGATGACGGTTAACATAACGAGTATCTTCACCATGTCATAGATAAAGAAATCGATTGCTCCACCCAAAATCGACGTCCTACCAAAACCAAAGAGGCTATATACAAGCCAATCGACAGCCTTCTGCCACATATCTAACCCTTCAAAATAGCGATGATCTCTGCAACACTCGGCACGCGCCCGCTTATCTTGACAACGCCATCGACGACGAGCCCGGGCGTCGATAGTACGCCGTAGCTCATGATCTCTTGAATGTCCTCCACCTTCTGGATATCAGCGTCGAGTTCGAGCTGGGCGGCGGCTTCAGAGACGTTAGCTTCGAGCTTCTTGCAGTTTGCACATCCCGGTCCCAATACTCTGATTTTCATCAAATCCTCCTAAAACCACATGGTTGTATAGGTCGGTTAAGTAGTTAAGCTTCCCGATATCGATGCGATAGTGCACCCACTTGCCTTCACGGCGGGCGATGACTAGACCGGCATCCCGCAAGGTCTTGAGATGATGGGAGACGAGATTCTGCGGCAAACCCAGCGGTTCATGGATATTACAGACACAGCGCTCGCCTTTCTTGAGGAGGCAAAGAATCTGCAGGCGGTTGGTGTCGGCGATGATTCTCAGATAGGTCGAGAGTTCTTCGAGCTGTTTGAATTCCGTCGTCCCTTTGACGCAACACTTCTCCATGACGTCCCCATTCTGATTGAACATATCAATGCCTGTTATATCAATTTCCATTGATATTATAAGCCGGGGAATCGCTAATAGTCAAGGTTTAGCGGATTACTGCTTGTCGTAAGAGAGCAGCTCGGAGACAGTGACAAAGCTGTAGCCTTGCGCTTCGAGGGTCGCCACGATTACCGGGATGGCAGAGCTGGCCGGGTTTCTTTGGACAGAAATCAACGATTCTTAGGTGATAAACCATTGCCGGTAATTCTAATTGTCGTTGAGTACCGAAATTTTGAGACATGATTATAATCCCGCAATTGGGGTGTCTACGAAAAACAGCACGAGATTGACGACAATGTAGGTCATCCATAGGTCTTCAATGCTATTGAGGAGCATGCGATGGTAGAGATACGCTGGCATGGCAGGGGCGGCCAAGGCGTGGTGACGGCCGCCAAGGTGCTTGCCGCAGCGGCGCTGGCCCAGAACAAGCATATACAGGCATTTCCCGAGTATGGGCCGGAGCGGCGCGGTGCGCCCGTTCAGGCATTCACGCGAATAGATGACGATCCGATCAAGCTTTTCTCCCACGTTACCTCGCCGCACATCGTCGTTGTTCTCGACCGCACGCTCGTCGGTAAAATCCCGTTTACTAAGGGACTCGTCGGGGATGGCACGGTAATCGTCAACTGCCGGCACTCAGCTCAGCACTTGCGCGACGAGATCGGGCTTAGCCACGGTAAAGTGTTTGCCGTTGACGCGACAACCATTGCCAACGAGACCATGGGGCGGCCCATCACCAATACGCCAATGCTCGGCGCGCTAATTAAAGCTACTGCGATACTGAGTATTGACGCTATCGAGGAGGAGTTGCGAACGCTCTTTGGTCCGAAGCTAAGCCCCAAGGCGCTACAGGCCAACATTGACGCGCTACGGCGCGCGCACGAGGAGGTGCACGGCGAATGAGCGAAGAGCGTCCCTATGGAAACGCGCGCGACCATCTGCACATCTATGATGGCGAGCCCATTGAGGGAATCAAGGGGAAACCGGGTTGGGGCGAGATCATCGAAGGCGCGGTGATTGCGGATGCGGGAAACGCCGACCGCTACCATACCGGCGACTGGCGTACTGAAAAGGCAATTTGGATAGAAGAACGGTGCATCCAGTGAATGATCTGCTGGATGTATTGCCCGGACGGGGCATACCTGACAAAAAACGAAAAGATTATCGGGATAAACTACGACCGTTGCAAAGGTTGTGGCGTTTGTGCCGAGCAGTGCCCGGTTGATGCGATAGCCATGACCGAAGAGCCATAGCAAAGCCAGGATAAAGCGGATTGGGGCTGATAGCCGTGACATTTTCTAAAACCGAAGATGAATTACCCAATGAACCGGCAGACAAGGGAGAAACCGACGTGTACGGGACGCACCACAAGGGTGAGCCCGAGAAGAGTGCCGAGGCCGAGCACAAGGCCGAGTACCGGTGTGAATGGCCATCCAAGGGCAAGGCGACCACTGAGTCGCACAAACTTCATCACGATAGCGGACGAGAAGAGGTGGCGCGCCACGGCGAGGAGGATGAGTCCCCCGAGCCGGGCAACCCCGATTTCTGGCCCTCGGCCGAACTCGACCAGGACGAGAACTGGGAGCCGCCCACGCGCAATAAGCCCAACAGCTCACCCTGGTGCGAACGTCGGGAGGATGAAGAATAATGGCCATACGGGTTGCATACACTGGAAACGGGGCGTGCGCACAGGCAATGCGCCAGGTGGAACCACACATGGTGGCGGCCTACCCTATCACCCCGCAAACCGAGGTGGTCGAGGAATTCGCCAAGTTCGTCGCCGATGGTAAGGTAAAAACGAAGTTCCTACCGGTCGAGAGCGAGCACAGCGCCATGAGCGCCTGTATCGGCGGCGTGGCGGCGGGCGGTCGAGTGATGACGACAACCGCTTCCCAGGGGCTCGCCTACATGTGGGAGATGCTGTATATCGCCTCGGGACTCCGCTTGCCCATCGTGATGGGCGTGGCCAACCGGGCGCTCTCGGCCCCGATCAACATCCACGGCGACCACTCCGATACCATGGGCGCGCGTGATAGCGGTTGGGTGCAGCTATACTGCAAGACCGTCCAGGAGGTCTACGATACCCTCATCCAGGCGGTGCGCATCGCCGAGCATGACGAGGTGCGATTACCGGTTATGGTCTGCTACGACGGCTTCTCGGTCTCACACAGCCTGATGGACCTGGAGGTGCTCGCTGAGGAGCAGGTAAAGGGCTTTGTCGGCCGCTTTACACCCCGGTACCCGCTGCTCGATATCGCGAACCCGGTCACCTACGGACCCCTCGCCCTCTATGACTTCTATTTCGAGTACCGCCGCCAGCAGGTCGAGGCGATGGCGACCGCGGAGCGCGCTGTTAGGGAGATCGCGGAGGAGTACGCTTCCCTCTCCGGGCGCCGCTATAGCGCGGTAGAGGCATACCGGCTCGATAATGCCGAGGTCGCCCTGGTAAGCCTGGGCTCTACGGCGAGCACCATCGAGTATGCGGTCGATCGACTCCGTGACGAGGGCGTCGCCGCGGGCGCGCTTAGAATTCGCACCTTCCGTCCCTTCCCAAAAGACGCCATTCGCGAAGCCCTCGAACCGCTAAAAGCGGTTGCGGTGATGGATCGGTCTGAGAGCCTCTCCGGTTGGGGCGGACCGGTCGGTATTGAGGTCAAAGCGGCCTTTTACGAGACCGAGGCCCGACCACTGTTGCTCGATGTCGTCTACGGGCTTGGCGGCCGTGACGTCGGCGTCGACGATGTGCGTGAAGTCTTTGGCGAGCTCAAAAAAGCCACCGATGCGGGCAAGATGTCGGATCCGGTGTATTACCTGAGCTTACGAGAATAAGCTTAAGAGACAAAGAGATTAGCAGAGCAGCGTAGCAGGATAGTGAAAGCAGGCGAATAAAAGAATCAACGTCTATGAGGTGGTAGATGTGGTTGTAAACTTAAAGAAATTCACAAACAAACCCGAGCTATTTACCGGCGGGCACCGGCTCTGCGCGGGCTGCGGCATCGCAACTATAATTCGCCAAGTGCTCATGGCGGTCGAAAACCCGGTCGTCATCTCGAATGCAACCGGCTGTCTGGAGGTGGGGTCCAGCATCTACCCCTACACAAGCTGGAAGGTGCCCTGGATCCACAGCGCTTTTGAAAATAGTGCGGCGACAATCTCCGGTGTGGAAACAGTCTACCAGGCGCTCAGAGAAGAAGGCAAGGTAGCCGAGAACATCCGTTTTATCGCCATCGGCGGTGACGGCGGCACCTACGATATCGGCCTGCAAGCGCTCTCGGGTGCGCTCGAGCGCGGGCATAACTTCACCTATATCTGCTACGACAACGAGGCTTATATGAACACCGGGATGCAGCGCTCGAGCGCAAGCGCCTACGGCTCCTGGACTACAACCACGCCGCTCGGCAAGGTCGGCAGGGGCAAGACGATAAGGAAAAAACCACTCACCGATATCGTTGTAGCCCACCGCATCCCGTACGTGGCTCAGGCCGCACCGGGCCATTGGCGCGACCTGATGACCAAGGTGCAAAAGGCGCTTGCAACCGAGGGGCCTTCCTTTCTGAATATCCTGCAGCCGTGCGTCCCGGGCTGGCGCATCGAGCCCCATGCAAGCATGAAGGCGGCAAAGCTCGCCGTCGAGACCTGCTACTGGCCACTCTATGAGGTGGTAGACGGCGTCTACCGGGTAACGGTAAAGCCGAAGCAGAAAAAGCCGCTTGCCGAATACCTGGAGCTGCAGGGACGCTTCCGCCATCTGCTCGCCGAAGAACAGCAACCGCTCCTTGATGAGCTGCAGGCCGATGTGGATGCGGTCTGGGAGGCGCTCCTCAATAAGAGTGCGCCAGCAGAGACTAAAACGAAGGAGGAGTAATCCAAGCCTTAGAAAGACAATAATCTGGGGAATCTGCAATTGCATTACATACCTATGGATGAACTTTCAGATATTTCTTCATTTCCCCCATAATTAGAGCATCTTCGATTTCGTTATCAATAGAATGCCCCACTACCTCTTGTTCTACAAACAATCTATGTCCATCTTCAGTCAGTACATGTCCCAGTGCGCCAAATCTTGGATTTGACCTGAAGTAATTGTTTAGCTCATGCTCCGTGAATGTTAGCATAATTCCTTGCGAACACCTAAACAATAATCGTTCAAGGCCATTTATGATTTCGGGGTCATTCTCGTTGTCTCTTTGTAAACGCTTGACTTCTTCTATAAGATTATAGAATTTCTCCCCGACAAAATATCCAATTGCTTTCTCTATGCCAAATTCATCTTTGATATGGCTTACGGCGACTTCCCAATCATCAATCAGTTTTTCTCTGTTTTTAATAAATTGATCCATAAAATATTTCCCCTATCGTCATCGTGTTCTTGAATCTTTACCGGACGGTAGTGATTCTTAATCTTAAATAATCGTCGACAGAAACTCCAGGGGCCGATATATCACTTCTATGGTACTTGTAACCAAATAAGCCACTGCATGGCGACCCATGTTGAGGAAATTATTGAAATGTTCGCCTCGACGTCTTTATCAGTCTTGGTCCATCCGCCATCGCTTAACTGATAAGCAGAAATTGCCTCAATTGCCGCATCCTTCTTAATTCTACCAACAGCATGGTAAGCTAGCTTACTTAATACATTATCACCTGTTGCTTCAACGAATTTGATTGCTGCATTAATGTTCATATGACTTAATTATAGCACGCTAAAAGAGCAGGCTAGCATAGGAGAAAAAGCTAAGTAATTAGCGATCACTAAAATAATCACGGATAAATTCAGAGGGAGATAGAATTGTTATACTCTTAAATTCTTTAAGGTTTTTGAGGTGTTTATCGCCTGAAATAACAAAGTTAGCTTTGGCAGCAAAGGCACATTCGAGGATTCGGTTATCGGATTCATCATCTTTAATAGCGGAAAAGCGTTCTTTAGGATTAACGAGCTTTGCTATTTTAATAATAAGATACAAGCGTTCATTTGCCTCGTCTTCGCTATAATGAAACTTCTCCACGAGAACACGCTTAAATTCCATAAGGATCGGTTTGGAAATATAGAGTTCGATCTCGCCCCTTCTGGCCAGTTCAATGACTTGGTCAGAAGATTCGCTAATTAAAGCAAGAGCCGAAATAAGAACATTGGTATCTAAGACAACTTTTGGTCTTAAGAATCTCATGATGTCTGCTCGCGTAGTTCCCCAATGATGCGCTCAACATCAGCATCTGAAGTAATGCCTAGGTTTCTGGCTCTCTCAGCGGTTTCTCGCTGTAGTTTGCGCCATTTTCTAGTATCAACATACTGTCTTAAGGCTTCTCTAAAAAGCTCGCTTCTAGTTCTTCCTTCTTCTTTGGCTATTTCATCTGCTTGCTCGTAAATTTCTTCTGGCATGGATAAGGTTACGACTTTGTATTTGCCCAACATAATCACCTCCTATTAATATTAATTATTATTTAATATTAATAATTAATATCGGTCAAGTAGATTTTTTCTAAAGCTTAGAAAACCAGGGGATCGGATTCAAACTTTACCTAAAAACAAAAAATAGCCCGTCAAAACCATTTCCCGGCGGTTTGAATAATGTCTAATCCGGTATCATGAATGAGCGTGTCCTATACTTAGTTGAAATTGAAGCGGCTCCCAACTCGTGGTTTGATTGAGTTGTAGACCAGTCAAACCCAAGAGAAAGGAGCCATTTATGAGTGTCCTATGTTCGGCTAAAGAAGGCAAGAGGAAAACCAAGCGCCTGGGGAAGGTAGACATCATCGAGCGCGAGCAGTACGAAAGGTTGGAGTTGGATAGCAAAGTCGAGCTGATCCGCGCTTTGATTCCGATCGGTCTTATGCACATACAGGAACTTCTTGACGAGGAGGTTCGGGCTCTGGCGGGAGAGCGATATGCCCGCAAAGACGAGACTTCAACGGCCTATCGCCATGGCAGCAACCCGGCAAGCGTGCGTATTGCCGGCCAGAGGGTACCGATCGAGCTGCCCCGCGTAAGAAGTGCCGGCGGCAAAGAGATCCCTCTGCGCGCCCACGCCACCC
>JASEGT010000039.1 GCA_030018005.1 Actinomycetota bacterium | reverse complement strand
CCGATAAGCACCATGATTATGATGCGCCTACCAGTCGTTATGCGCGGCATAGACAAGATAACAGTAGCAATGCAAGTTGATAGTCGCTACAACTCCCGTCTCTTTTTCGTCTCGACTACATAGTCGGCAGTCCGTGCGGCGAGCGCTTCTATTGTCAGAGTCGGATTGACACCGGCTCCGGTGGTAAAGACACTCCCGTCACATATATAGAGGTTCTTTACGTCATGTGTGCGGCACCACTTGTCCACCACGGATGTCTTGGGGTCATCGCCCATCCTGCATGTGCCCAGCAAGTGCGCCGACCCCGGGTATTGAAAAGTCTCGATCGCTCCCGCGGCATCATGAATCTCCTCGCACTTACGAACGGAGTGCTCGATTACCTTCTTGTCGTTGTCGAGATACGAATAGGTCACTTTGGCTCTAGGAATCCCGAAGCCATCCAATTCATCCGAGAGCGTTACCGTATTGTTCTCGCTCGGCAGACACTCGCCGACAATCCCGAAGCTGGCGTAATGATTATAGTCTTGCATCTCATCGACAAGGCGCTGTCCCCACAGGCCTTTCCCCCGTATTAACGCCTTCGAAAACTCGATTGGCTGCAAGGTCTCGGTCTCTAGCGTGTAGGCACGCACAAAGCCGTCATCCGGTTTTCGCGAGTACCACTCCTGGGTTAAGGCCAACCCCTGCGGACCCCGGTACTGCCTTATCATCGCATCGTATTTGCCGATAACAAAGTCGGCGGAGTGAACCATCAAAAACTTACCCACGACCCCAGAAGAATTGGCAAGCCCGTCTGGAAAGCTAGCCGATGTCGAGTGCATGAGTAAGCGCACGTTCTCCACTGAATAAGCCGAAAGAATGAAGGTATCGCCCTTCTGCTCGAATTCCCTACCCTTGTTGACATAGGTCACACTCTCGACCCTGCCCGTTTTGCCCAAATTGACTCTCGTGACCATGGCGTTTGCAATAATTGTCGCGCCATGTCTTAAAGCCTCGGGAACATAGGTGACAAGCGTGCTCGATTTAGCCTTCGGCTTGCAGCCGAACTTGCAGAAACCCCGGTAAGTGCAGGGTTTTCGGTCTTTTGTGGGGCTTGTTATGATAAACATCGGCCCGGCGGTCGAACGCGCTCCGATACGCTCACAGCCGCGCCGAAACGTATCGTGCATGCAAGACGGATTATGACTTCTCTTAGGGAAAGGCCCTTGGTATGGACCCCATGGGAAGAAGGTTGGTCCTGACACCTGGTTAAACCGCTCTACCTCAGTATAATACGGCTCCAGGTCTTGATAACTGATGGGCCAATCTTCGCCGACGCCATCAACAGTTTTTGTGCGAAAATCGTCCTCATGAAAGCGGAGGGCGTACCCGACGAAGTGAACGGTGCCGCCGCCGACGCCACGGCCTGAATTCGGCCATCCGAGCTCAATGGGATCCTTGCCCGAACTAATTCGTTCATCAAGCCAGAAGAGCTCATAGAGCATTGATAGCTCATCGCTGGCGAAATCCTCCGAATCCCGGTGCGGCCCCGCCTCTAGAGCGACCACCGACAGCCCGGCTCGTGCCAGCTTAGCCGCGAGCACGGCGCCGGCAGCCCCCACACCTACTATGACGACATCTGCATGCCCGACATTAGTCGCGGACATGGCCGACCTCGCCCGCCTCTTCGGGGTCTTTGCGCCCGCACCGCACCCTCACATATATCCCGGGATATTTTGGCCCGCCCCACCCTATCTCACTCCATGCGCTCGGGTGCGCATAATAGACGGCCGCCACCGTCGAGACGATGTGCTCAAAAGCCAGGCGAGCGGGTAACTTCTTCCAGGAAAGCGAGCGCGACTCACCTTTCAGAATTGCGCCGAGCACCATATCCTGGGTCTCCGGCTCCAGCGCGCCAAAGCGCTTTTCGTGGCGCACCTGGGCTTCCTCATCAAGCGTCGAGACAAACAGCCTCCAGAGGTCGCGCATGGGCGGCATATCTTCATATCGCGTGCCATCGGTCACATTTCTTGCCAATTTCTCATCGACAAACGGCACTACCGGAATCGGTTCGCGCCGCGTCTGGGGCAGCAGGCGCGCAACAGCGGCTTCGAGCGACCTAGCCTCATCGGGATTGAAAAACAAGAGCTTAGGAATGATGACTACCCTGCGTTCGAGAACTAATCTTGTCTTGGAATCCCATGAATCTTGCTCAGCCGTAACGTCATAGTCAGGATAGCCCTCCATCAGTACCTCCAAGAGACACCGGCGACGATACCGGCCAGGCTGATAAGACTGAGACACAGCGGGATGAAGATCGGCGGGCCGAGCATGATATTATCGAGATTCCATCCCCCGACACGCCGCACGACACCCCGGATATGAAGAACGGTACCGGTTAAACCGGCAAAAAAGACGAGAGAGGCCAGTATGGCAAAGACGTCGAGTGCGATTCCGGGCAAAACCAAAGCGACCAGACCCGCGACGACTACTATTGGTATCAACACGACCGGTTCCCACATCAAAAACCGGTAGAATGACCCGCGATAATGCAGAATCAGCACTTGTCCCCATAATAATGAGAGCAGTGCAATCGTTATTATGAGCACCCATAGCTCGAGTGGTGCACCAACAGGCAACTACTAACACCCCCCACAACATATGATGTCTTCACAAAAGCTTTTACATCTATTATGCCCTGCCGCCCGTACTTCTATCACCTAGCGGCAAGACACCGAGACCCTTTCCGGTAGAGCTACTACATCCGAGCACCCTGGGCATGCACAATCGCTGGATTCTGCGCGTGCCATTAGGTATGCTAATTAGATGAGCAGAATACACCTTGGCGACATCGCCATTCGTTTCATTTTCGGCGGGAGCGCGATTGTCGCATCGACTGTATTCGCGCGCAGGGTTGGCGGCACGTACGGGGGCGTTTTTGCAGCATTTCCGGCGGTCTACCTCGCCGCATTGATATCGGTCTCCCCCAATAGCCCCGCCGATGAGCTAATACCATTGTCCGTATCCCTCTCTCGCGGAGCTTTAATTGGGATGTCTGCCAATGTGGTGACGGCCATAGTGGCAGCTGCTGCGACCGCACGTATCGGCTGGAGGGCCGGTCTCGCCGTCGCAGTGGGTGTATGGACCATTCTCGCCGTCACGTCGGCCCTACTAATGCAGGGCCTTTAGGTGCCTAACATGAAAACAGGCTTAAAAGAGCTGAGCGTACGTTTCTTAATAGGTGGACTAGCGGTGACCCTGAGCTATGTTTTGGCAGTCGGCTCCCCGTGGAGGCTGCTCGGCGGCGTTTTCGCAGCTTTTCCCGCCGTTATGATATCCGCTATCATCATCACCGGTCTCAATGAGGGTTCGGCACAGGTCGGCAAGGTAGCTCGCGGCGCTGTTTTTGGCATGCTAGGCGGTTTAGTATGCGTCTACGCTACGTTGCTCTGCCTAACCTCTTTAAACTCGTGGATTTTGAGCATATCAATCGGTTTGGCATCCTGGTTTATCGCCTCGCTAACCATCTATAAAATATTTCATAAAGCAGACTAGACTATCATCTTGCGGAACTCTACCTCGAGGCATGCTTGCACCCATGCTTGGACTGCGGACTGGCGGCTAACGCCTCTTCTGGCGGCAAGGGTTCTCATGCGTCTCAGCATGCGAGGATCGATAAGGTGTGGTTCGAAGGATCGAGGGTCTTCTTGCCCCAGCCCTAAAGACTCGATGTCCCCTTCTTCCAGGACGTTTATTTCTGCATACAACATCTCGTTTCCCTACTTCTTCTCTTATTGCGATTGGTCTACGCATTCTTAGTATGAAACCCGTCTAATATATTCAGCTATCGGCAAAGTCGCGGCAGTGCTTAGTGTTTTCGTTCGGAATTAATTAGTTACCCCTGAAAAACTCAGGGTAAATTAAATCAAGTATTTGGCCAAAAGAATAGGAATTCCCAGCTCAGATAGCGAATCTATACTTTGAGAGAAGAAAAAGATACCGCAGAGAAAGGAATTCCTATGAGAGCTATTGTGACGCAAAGCGGGCTCCACGGCACGGGCATCTTGTAGTATTTCGACGCAAAATCGCTCTCTTCAAACCAGTCATCCGCTTTTATGCTTGCTAATCATTAGTTCTTCTGCCATCGCCTGTAATCGGTATCTTCTCACCCAAAAATCGTGGTTTTGGCCGCGTTATGTGTAGCTCGAAGAATGCTTTTACCCGCGCTGCGGCTTCCCTTATCTCGAACATGTCCGCTTTCATGTAAACGTGTTTATCGGCCGAGACACCCGTCGCGTCAATGCCGAGCGCCCTGGCGATGTAGACCGAGCGAGCCAGGTGAAAACGCTGGGTAACCACGACCGCGCTCTTTACCTCAAAGACATCGCGTGCGCGGTACATACTGTCATAGGTGTCGAACCCGGCGTGATCCATGAATATGTCTTCAGCCGGGATTCCCTTGGAGAGCGCGTATTTGCGCATTGCGTTGACTTCGTCATAGCGCACTTGTCCGTGGTCGCCGGTGAGCAACAGCTTGTCGACCTTCCCCGCCCGGTAAAGCTCTACTCCGGCGTCAAGCCGATCGGCAAGAACGTGTGATAGCATACTGTCGTCAAAGACCTTCGCGCCGAGGACAACGGCTGCTTGTGACTTAGGCGCGTCTTCGGCAGACGCTGTTACATGCGCTTCACCCGCCCTGATTATTATAAGGTTAGATAACGCGACAAAGGCGACGACGATAAAGGTTAGAGTCGCCGCCGGCCACACCGCAAATCGAACCCACTTGCTGGTTGCGCTGATTATCATAGCCCTATATTACAGGAAAAAAGGAAAAACTATTCTGTAAGAACGCGTTCCCGATGATTTTCTCGAGCTGTCGATTGCTCAAGGATGTGCAGGACAAACAACCTTGGATGGATTAGAATCTAAAGCAGCGGCCCGGGTCTTGAGACAAACTATAACCAATAACCGATAAGCGGAAATAAGCCATGTTGCTTGAGTTAATCGATATCTCGCTCACTTTTAATGATAATGCGCTATTTAGCGATGTGTCGTTAGCGGTCGACACCGGCGATCTAATATTCATCGGCGGACCCTCGGGCAGCGGTAAATCCAGCCTGTTGCGTCTTTTAAACCGGCTGAACGACCCGAC
Source organism: Actinomycetota bacterium (assembly GCA_030018005.1). Classification (GTDB taxonomy): domain Bacteria; phylum Actinomycetota; class Aquicultoria; order Aquicultorales; family Aquicultoraceae; genus Aquicultor. The sequence goes on along the minus strand of JASEGT010000039.1, from coordinate 15,213 downwards.
GAGTGGACAGATCAACCTAGAAGGACGGCCGTTAACGGATTATAAAGTTGCAGAACTCAGACGGCAAATCTGCTACATACATCAGACCCCTGTTATGGTAGAAGGCACTGTCAAACAAAATCTGCTCCTTCCCTTTGCCTTTGAGTCGCTCAGGGGGTTCAGAGTGCCAACCGATGAGACTCTTATCGAACTACTCCATGAATTCAAGCTAGACGATATAGCGCTGTCGGACCAGGCCATGGTTCTTTCGGTCGGCCAGAAGCAACGACTAGCTTTTATACGGGCGCTATTACTTCAGCCAAAAGCATTACTGCTGGATGAACCGACCTCCGCTCTCGACCGAGATTCACGCCTAGTCGTCGAGGAATATGTCGAGAGGTTGGCCGGTCAAAAGAACCTGGCGATACTCATGGTCACGCATCTGGATTTTAAGCCCAAGCACATGAAGGCACGGCGATATATACTCAAGCGGGGTGGCCTGGAGGAGCGTGCGAGATGAGCGTTATAGATATAACCTATGGGCAGCTGTTGATGAGCCTTATTTTTGTAATTATAGTGGGGATTGCATCTGTACGCCTGCAGCTTGACCTCGAGCGCGATATCTTCTGGGGTACGATTCGCACCTTTACGCAGCTATTTATGATCGGGTACATCCTCAAATATATATTCGCAATAGACAACCTCTACCTGGTCTTATTTGTCTTCACCGGTATGATATTTTTCGCCGCTTACACCGTAAGGGGACGGGTAAAAGAAAAAAGTATCCCCTATTTTGTGCCGACGTTTCTATCCATGTTTGCAAGCTACATGTTCGTTACGATTGTCGTGACCGCCTTCGTCGTGCAGGTTGAGCCATGGTATAAACCACAGTATTTCATTCCGCTTGGCGGCATGGTCGTCGGAAATTCGATGACCGCTATCGCCATCGCCCTCGAACGGATATTCGCGGATATCCGAAGGGGCCGCGACGAGATCGAGCTCTACCTCTGCCTCGGTGCAAATCGCCGCGAGGCGACCTCTAAGATTACAAAAGAGGCTATTAAGGCGGGAATGATTCCATCGATAAATTCGATGATGGCGGTGGGCATTGTGTTTCTGCCTGGAATGATGACAGGGCAAATACTGGCAGGTGTCGACCCTATCACATCCATCAAATACCAGATCGTAGTCATGTTGATGCTCGTGGGCTCAACTGCGATCGGCAGCATTGTTGTCGCGTTTATTGCACGAAACCTGTGTTTCAACAAAGCCGAGCAAATATTGCTCAAATAACCGTCATCCCCGTCGCCCTATTCGGGAGATGCGGTAAGAGGGCCTATCTTTGAACATGTTCATTGTTGTTTGAGATATTCATAGCCTCTTGATTCATAGTCTCTTGATAACGACGACTGCGATATCATCCATTAAGACACCGCCGGAAAATTCTCTCGCGCTGGAGCACAGGTTATCCGCTATTACCTGCGCAGGCATATCGATACTATCCTTAGCCAGTTCTACAAGACGGTTCTCGCCCCAGAACTCGCGTCTATGACGTGCCTCAATTAAGCCATCGGTATAAAGAATAAGTAAATCGCCGGGACTAATTGCAGCCTCTTCTCTTGGATATTCTCTATCGGGAACTACCCCAAGAGCAATACCGCTTTCTTTATTTAGAAAAACTGCCTCTCTCGTTTTTCCCCTAATAATTAGAGGAGGCAAATGCCCTGCATTGCTAAAGACCAGGAGGCCTGTCTTGATATCAAGGACACCATAAACAGCGGTAATAAACCTGCCGGCCGTCAGCTGTTTGACGGCTAGATTATTCAGCTTCTTCATGCTGTCGGCAGGCGAATTATTGTCAAGGGCAAATCCTGCTGTCGCATATTTGGCCATCGCAACGGTAGCTGCGGCATCAATGCCTGCGCCGGCCACATCTCCAAGGACAATACCCATGAAACCGTTGTCGAGGTCGATAAAATCGTAAAAATCCCCACCGACCTCGGTGCCGACTGTCGCCGACTGGTAATGAACGCCGATTTCCAGTTGAGGTACCGATGGTATTTTAGGTAAAAGACTGCGCTGGAGAATAAGTGCTATACGACGCTGCTCTTCCAGTTGAGCATTTTCGACTGCCAGGCCGACCTGGTTCGCAAAAGTACTTAGGAACTCCACGTTCGATGGCTTAATAGCTTCGCTATCCTCAAAAAGCAGTGCGATTGCGCCAAATGTTTTCGTTTTTGCAGTAAGCGGTAGCAGCGTAACCGCGCTAACTTCTTCTGGCTCTTCAACTGCCCCGACTATCAAAGGACACTCCGCCATATTGCTTGTAGTAAAAGGCTTCTGTTCTTTTATGACTTTTCCTACGGGGCATTTTTCAGCATCTGCCGGCGACATACGTTCAAAATTTTGAGCAAAACTTGGAACAAAGCCGTGTTCACCTTCTATGTTCGGCTTTCCTGTTTGCTCGCTGACCATAATAATGGCGCCCGCTTTGGCATCAAAAAGCCCTACGATTTCCCTTATGGCCCACGATAATGCCTCCGAGAGCTTGGGGTTTTTTCCTATCTCACGAGAGATATTCTCAAGCGCAAGCAGCTCAATACTGCGACGCTCTTCTTGTTTATTCTCTTCTATATTGAAGACACGCATGCCGCGTACGATGCCAAAAGCAATCAGTATGGCATCGGCCGTTCTAAGAATCTGAACGGGAAATCCGGCAAACGACATAAAGGAGTCATAATTGATAAACGATGCCGGGAAATATGAGATGTACGGCACTACCAGCCCGCAGGTCAGCGCCTTGAGCCAAAAAGCAACAGCTGCGATTAGAAAGCTATGTGAAGCAACCCCAAAACCTTGTTTTAAGAAGACCCTATACTGCAAAAACAGTGCCGAGCCGGCAATAGCCGCGCCAGGAAAAGTAAGCAGATATCGTGTGAGAATCTCGCTATTTCTCAACCATTGCTCTACCCCAAAGCCGGTCAATACAAAAGAGCCTCCAAGGGTCGCTGCCCATGTCGAGTAACAAATCAGCGGTACCGCACTCAATGAGCGAAACCGCTCATCTATCGTTACAAGCAATCCGATGCCGAATTTAAAAAGAAACAATGCGATGCTCGCGAAGACAGCCGTCCCGATGATGACATAAAGCCAGCTTTTGGGAAGAAAACTATACTGCTCGATAAGGGTGAGCATGCTAAGCCATTGATTAATCGCGTGGACAAAACCAAATCCTGCGAGCCACGGGAGATATCTGGCAAATTTTAAGTTTGTCGGCCTTAGGGCGCTAAGTAAAACAGCCACCCCGAGCGTGAAGAGCGCCAGCCCATAAACTAGCATCACAATCATCATATTATCTGCAGCTAGTTTTCCAAGACCGATCATTAATTCAGGTCTCCAATTACAGCGTTATCTTGGGTTGCGATCAATACTATTAGCACACTGCTATAAACACACTAATCTAATGTTAATTGTACACCAGACCTCTTAAAATATTAAGCAAACTGCGTATGTCGAGCTAGCGCCTAAATTTTGTTATAATATAAGCCCAGATATGAACCCACCAGCTTGAACCAGTAGCTAAGAATAACCGACAACTTGTAAAACCAAGAATATGGAAGGAACGGTTGCCGTGTAAATCGTTCTCTAGTCCTCGCCTGAAAGAATGCGTATATCTTCAGCTAATGCTGGCAGTTTGGGCAGATATAGGTGTCGCGCCCGGCAACCTCTATTCTTTCAACTGACCCGGCGCAGCCATCGCAAGGCTTTCCCGGTTTCCCGTGCACTTTGAGATGGTCCTGGTACTCACCCTTGTCCCCGTTGAGGTCCAGGTAGAATTCGGTTGTAGTTCCGCGATAGTTGATCGCTTCGGGCAAAATATGCTTGATGCCCTCGAAGACCCTCTGGATTTCTTGATCGGTTAGGCTCGTGGCCGGCCTCTCCGGGTGAACCCGCGCATAAAACAATATCTCGTCCGAATAGATGCTGCCGATGCCGGCGATGAACTGGTCGTCGCAGAGGAGTGGTTTGATTCGCGCTTTCGGGTGGCGTTTAACCAAAAGCCTGAATATTTCATAGTCGAAACTCGGCTTGAGGGGCTCCGGACCGAGCCTCAGATGTGCGAAAAAGTGCGTGACATCGGTGCTTCTCAGCAAGACGATTGCCGCAAAAGAGTTCGCATCCCGCAAGAAAAGACTGGTCCCGTCGTCGAGGATGAAGATAGCGTGAACATACCTGTTTAGCTCCCCGCCCGGCGAGGAGTGCAGGAACTGGCCGCTCATCTTAAGGTTCAAGACGAGGCTGAAGCCGTTCGAGAGCTTCGCTACCAAATACTTGGCGCGCCTGCTCACATCGATAAACTCGGCACCCTTCACGCGCCGCACAAACTGGTCGGGCGGTACATTAAGGACGCTCGGCGTCTTCACCTCGACAGCCGCGATCTCTCGCCCTATAAGATCGCGCGCGAACTCGCGTTTTATTGTCTCTATTTCAGGGAGGTCGGGCATTTTAAATCCCCCTTAAGGGAGTTTAAGATGTAAATGCCCTTAAGGAGCATATTTATAACCAGCGTTTTACAGCCGGTTCTATAACCGGCACAACTAGAAACCTCGCTACATGTGCATGATTCACATTCTTAGTAAGGTCGTTTAATACTTCGCCTTGAACCGGTCGTCTTCTTCCTCGAGGCCGAGTTCACCGATGAGACCCTCGAGCGCGACCATGACCTCTTTTTCAGCGTTAACCTTCAAATACTCCCAGTCTATCTCGCCGGGGTGCGCCTCGACCAGCTCTTGAGCCCAGGTACTAGCGGCCACTTCATGTTTGAACGCAAAGTCCCTGAGTTTTGCAAGAACAGTGTCCTCCAAGCCCAGCAAATATACGCTCGCTCCGCTAACGTCGATTTGGTTTACCCGCCTTAACTGCTCGTCTCCTAAGCTTTCATCGACAATGCGCACGGTCATATCTATGTCGCTATTGACCCAAACGCGTCCATCCTGCATGAAGTCGAGTTGCCGCAGCACCTTCTGAGCTTCACCGGAAGGGGCTATTACGTCGACGCCATCGGCTTTATACTCGCCGGAAGTGTACAGCTCTACCGCATAATCACCGGCGGCGACCGGAGAACAACCCTCTTTTTCCAGCTCAGAGGTGAAAATCGCCGTAAAAATTATCCGCTTAGTGAGCGGGTCCAAATCGCCTTTTAGAGAATCCAGTACGGACATCCTCTTACCACCAGCCTTTCTGCCTTTCTTTATCATCCATTGGTCCACTTCTTCTCGCCTGAATCGACTCTGACCGTCTACTTGTTGGTCAGCCCTCGCTTCAAGTCGGTTTCGGTACTCCTTACCATGGAGGATTTACCGATATTAATCAACTAATCTTAACATAAACAGCTTGCGAAATACGTCCGCAGCGACAATCGCCCCAGACGATGGTTTTCAAAATTTAGCGCTTGGTCGCCATATCAGCCCCTTCAGACAGTATGAGCGAAAGCGCAGCTCCGGCGAAACCGGCCGCCGCCGAGACCATGAACGGGACGGAATAGCTGCGGGTGACGTCTACGATGTAGCCGCTTATCCAGGGGCTTATTACCTGTCCCGCACCAAAATACAGCGTGACCTCGGCGGCGCCGACCGGTTCGTGTCCGGCCTCTGTGGGACTGTTTTTAAATACCAGCACACCGAGGAGGGCTATAGCCAAGACAATGGCGCCGAGATAGAACCAGCTGGACCGCTACCGCCACCAGAACCCGGTCGCGCTGCTCGCCATGAGCATTCCAAAGACAATCAAGAACATGGAGCCGGCGATGACGCTTGTGGTCGAATTGAGCATAGCAATCATTATATACGAGTAAGACCGCTTTTTATATCGGCCACACAGGTGCTTCGCGGCGTATATCCAACCGGTTTAAATCTCTTAAGCTTGATGATTGGCCGAAGAACGTTTGCATGATTACCCGGCGACCATTTTGGGGTAAATCAACGACTAAGGGGGGTCTCTATGGATATCAATTTAGACTATCAGGTCACTCTTCGAGTATTCGTCTCGCTCTGCTTCTACGTTGTCGTCTCATATGGGTTTGTCGCGTGGAAGTATCGCGTGTACCAGCGAGTCGCCAAGGGCTGGCGCCCCGTTCTAGTGTATGCGCATATATTTGCGGCGACGAGCAATATCGTCGCATTCCCTCTCTTTTTGTTGATTGATCGCCATCCGCCGGTGACGCCCTTTCTCTCATGGCTCGGGTTATTAATGGCGGCAGGAGGCACGCTCTTTTTGTTGTGGGCCGGACTTACACTCAAAATTGCGACCTTTGTACCCCCGACTACCGGGGAAATCACCACCACCGGTCCCTTTCACGTCACGACCCACCCTATGTACTTAGGCGGAGTCGTTGTCGGATTTGGCCTCTCGATGTGGAGCGCATCGATGCTCGGCCTTGTCTACGCCCTGGTCATCGCGCTCACGCTCGTCGTCGTCTCAAGAGAAGAGGAGAAAAACCTGGTGGAGCGTTTCGGTAAAGCATACCTTGACTACAAAGAACACACGGTTATAAGACTGTGACAAAATGCGGCTTCACTTATGAGCCGCAAGATGAAGCCCAACTTCAACAGCCCTATGAATCGAGCACGTCTTTACTGCCGAACAGCTCAGCTACTCGTGCCTGAGCGCTTCGATTGGGCTCAAGCGCGATGCTTTAAACGCGGGGTATGCGCCGAAGAAGATGCCGATGGCGGCGGAGAACGCAAAGGCGAGCGCGATCGACCACATAGTAACTTCGCTCGGAAGCACCATGCGCAAGAGCAGAGAGCCCCCGATACCGATGGAGATGCCGATGATCCCCCCTAGGATACTCAACGTCGCGGCTTCGATAATAAACTGGATCATAATATTGTGGGTCTTTGCGCCGACCGCTTTTCGGATGCCGATCTCGCGGGTTCGCTCGGTCACCGAGACGAGCATGATGTTCATAATGCCGATGCCGCCGACGATAAGTGATATTCCGGCGATACCGCCGAGCATCAAGGTCAACGTTCCAAAAACCTGGTTGACCGTTCCCAAAAGGCTTTCCTGAGTCATCACCGAGAAGTCGTCTTTACTAAGCGACTTGCTGAGAATCCTCTCGCTTTCGGCCACGGCAAGGTCAATACTGTTCTCATCGCGAGCCTCAAGCGCCAGCCAGGTCACCGATTCGAGACCGAAGATACGCTGAGCCACCGTTATCGGAATATAGACGATATCATCCTGATCCATCCCGAGTGCCCGGCCTTTTGGCTCTAGTACGCCGATAACTGTAAATTTCTGCCCCTCGATACTGATTCGACGCCCGATGGGGTCGGCACCGCCGAGCAGTTTCTCGACAACCGTCTCACCGATCACGGCGACCTTCCGGTTTCCGTTGACATCGGTATCGGTGATAAAAGAACCCGTCTCTACCGGGTAATTAAACATCACGCTATAATTGGCCATGACCCCGTAGACAGCGGGGCGCCTGGATTCCTTGCCGAACTTGACGGTGCCACGGTTTTCTATGCCGGCACTGACCTCTTTGGCATAAATCGCCTCGCGCTCGATTTTGCGGACATGTTCAACCCGGAGCTTCTGGTTGAATACCGGTTGCTCGCCCGAGCCAAAGTCTATGTCTCCGGGCATGATATATATGAGGTTCGCCCCCATGCCCTGAAACTGATCGGTAACATAATTTCGCATACCCTGGCCGACGGAGACCAACAGGATGACCGCGGATACGCCGATGACCACGCCTAGTGTTGTAAGACCCGAGCGCATTTTATTCGCCCTTATCGCATCGAGTGCGAGCCGGAAACTTTCAAACAAGTTCATTTTTACGCTTTCCACCTGTGTTGTTGGCTTTAATGGGGCCGTCTTCGATGACTTTTCCGTCGAATAGACGGATTAGACGGTTCGCGTGCTCGGCCACCTCCGCCTCATGCGTGACGAGAATGACCGTCTTGCCCTGCTCGTGAAGCGAATCGAGTATCGCCATTATCTCCGTACCCGATTTGGAGTCGAGGTTGCCGGTCGGCTCATCCGCAAAGATTATTTTCGGGTTGTTTATTAAGGCGCGGGCGATAGCGACCCGCTGCTGCTGACCGCCGGAGAGCTGGGTGGGACGACTGCTGAGGCGGTCGCCGAGCCCCACCGACTCGAGCATCTTAGTAGCGCGCTCACGCCGTTCCGCGCGGCTCACGCCGGCATAAATAAGCGGCAATTCGACGTTTTTCAGCGCGGATGCGCGCGGGATGAGGTTGAATGTCTGGAAGATGAAGCCGATCTTATCGAGCCTGAAGTCGGCCAGTTCGTTTTCGGTAAGGTCTGTTATCTCTTGCCCGTCTATCTTGGCCGAGCCCCTGGTCGGCTTGTCGAGACATCCTATGATATGCATCAAGGTCGATTTACCCGAGCCCGATTGGCCCATAATCGAGACGAATTCGCCGTCTTCTATGTTAATCGTGATACCATTGACCGCATGTATCTCAACGCCTTCGAGCGAATATATCTTATAAAGGTCTTTTACCTCTATCGTCATTGCCCGATCCGTCCACCGTCGTTGACTTTGACCTGGTCGCCGTCTTTAAGGTCGGTCTTTCCGACCGCAACGACCTCTTCCTCTTTTAATCCGTCGACCACCTCATAAGCGATATCCGATGTCAGTCCCAATTTGATATCGCGCTTCTTGGCGATCCCGTTCTTGATGACAAACACACTCGCCTTCTTCCCATCGAGCTTGACTGCGTCAAACGGAATGGTTACGACGTTCTTCTTGCTCTGCGCAATGATATCGACATCGCCCCCCATGCCCTCCCGAAACAGCTCTTTCACTGGGTTGGCGACTATCGTCACGGTAAAGATGGTCCCGCCGGTCGCATTCTTCGATGAGATTATCGATATATTGGTGAGCTTGCCTTCGAAGACCTTATCCTCGTAAGCATCGAGAATAATGCGTACCGCTTGACCTGTCTTGACCTTGCCGATCTCTGTCTCGTCAACATCTGCCGAGAGCTCAAGTCTATCGAAATTTATTAAAGTGATAAGCGCGCCCGACCCACCAGTAGCAGCCGCCACCGACGCGCTGAGACCTGCTATCTCACCCGCTTTACCGTTTACCGCAGCGACCTGCCCCGAAAACGGCGCTCTTAACACGGCGTCGTCGGCTATGGCCTCCGCGCCGGTCAGCGCGGCCTGGGCCTGCTCTATCTGACCCTGCGCCGCCGAAACATCCGCGGCGCGCGCACCCTCTTTTTGGAGCTGGAGCTGGGCTATTGCCACCTGGCTGCTCTTAATCGCCGAATCGAGCTGCCCTTGCGCGGCGTCGATTTGCGCTTCGAGGCTGGCGTCGTCTTTGCCCATCTGAGCTATCTGGAGTGCGATTTCGGCTTGGCGAAGCTGGCTTGAGATTATTTGGAGGTCTTCGGTTCGGGACCCGGCTGTCGCAAGATAGTATTGGGAGTAAGCGGTGTCGTATGCTTTCTGGGCGGCATTGACCTGGGACTGAGCAGCCTGTAGGGATTGACTGTTCTGCGCGCTAAGGCGCTCTTTCGCGACCGTCGCACCGTCGCGCGCGGCCTCGGCTTGCAACTTGCTAGACTTAACCGCGTTGTAAGCAGGGTCGGTATCGGGTGTGCTTGCGAAGACGGTATTGGCATGCTGGAAGGTGGCCTCTGCAGATGTTAGGGCCTGGTTTGCCTCATCCATCATCTTGGTGTTGAGGGTGCTTACTTTATCGTAATTAGCCTGGGCGTCATTGAGTGATTGCTGCGCTTGGTTCAATTGCGAGCTTGCCACATTTCGCTCTTCGGTGCGAGCTCCTGCCTGAGCTTTGCTCAACTGCTTGTTCGCAATATAGACACCCTCTTCGGCGCTGCTGACATTGAACGCGGCTCTTTTTTTGCTCTGGTCGACTATTTTATTTACGGTTTTGAGACTGCGACGCGCGCTCGCTACGGCGGTGACGGCCTGGTCGACAGAGGCTTCCGCCACCGCTATCTCCCTCCTGCTGCGGCCCGAGCGCAGCTTGCTGAGGCCGGCTTGCGCGATTTTGAGGCCAGCCTCGGCTTGTCTTATCTGCGGATTGATGGAGGTCAAATCGAGTTCGGCCAGAACCTGGCCTGCGATGACCGTGTCGCCCTTCTTGACGCGCAGGGCGGCGATTTTTCCGCCGGTCTTAAAGCTCAAGTCGGCACGGCTAGGTAGGGTCACTCTGGCAGGCGCCGAAACAAAAATCTCTATATCATCCTTGGTAACTGTCGAAGTTTCAATAGTCACACCGCCACGCGACAGCGAAATCTGCCACCAAGCGACTGCGACAATAACGATTACTACGAGCACCGCGAATATGATTTTGCGATTCAATCTTAGCCTTGCCATTGCAGCAATATTCCCTTTCTGCTCGTGCCGGAAAACATTCTAAGCCCCGTCCGAAATTGTACGAACCTAATCTTTCACCCATATATGATAACACTACGAGCAGCCTCTTTGTGACAACGCTCAGAAATAATCAAGTATGCGCTCAAACACGGCCGTTGGGCTGAATATCACCCGAAAAAGATTCGCAAACGCCCGGTGCCCTTTTTCCTGCAAAGCATGGGTTGTCGGTATCAAGACAACGGCTGCGCAGCCGAGAAGCACTCAGAAGCCCTATCGGCAATCGTTAATTGCATGCAAGTCCGCTTAAAACATGCTAGCCTAGTCGAAAATATTCTTGTCTTGTAAGGAGAGCATATGGATTACCGAGTCGGAGAAATCGGCAGGGTCGTGGTGGCCCGCTTCAACGGGGATGATGAAGTCCTCGGCAACCTCAGGGAGATAGCCAGAAGAGAGAACATACGAGCTGCGGTCCTCTACATGGTCGGAGGGATGCAGAAAGGACGGATGGTGGTCGGCCCCGAAAAGGACGAGCTTCCGCCCGTTCCGGTCTGGCGCGAGGTCACCGAGAGCAACGAGGTCTTAGGGATAGGAACCATCTTTTGGGAGGGCGACGAGCCCAAGATACATCTTCACGGCGCCTTCGGCAAACGCGATGAGGTGAAAGTCGGCTGCTTGAGGGAGAACTCCGAGGCATTCCTGGTGCTGGAAGCGGTAATGATAGAACTAAAAGACATCGACGCGGTGCGCGAGTTCGATCCGGCGGTGGGCCTGAGTCTGCTGAAGTTGGGCTAGTCTATTTTTAGACGCTCGCGGTCCCCGCTCGCGGCTGCGACCGCCGCGTGGATAAAATCGTTACAATAGCAAGCGTTGTTAGCACATTCCCTTGTCGTACAATAGTATAATTGTTAGCATATAGAAAGAGTTGGGTACTATAACAAGTGCACACTGCCCGAGCCACGTCCGGGTATCGGGCTTGACTTTTATTTATGCGAAACGAGGGTCGATGGCACGCAAGCCTATACGCAATTCCCAAACGCGAGAAGCGATAGGTCAAAAGCGCACAGAGAAGAACACGCTTACCATGTGCCGTATCGCGGCGTCCGGGCGCTGGATGGTGAAGCTCATAAGCCTGGCGCTCATCATCGTCGCCCTCTTCACGCTGGCCGCGCCGGCACAAACCGACAACAGGGTGATCCTCGCCGACGTTGAGGGCATCATCGACCCCGCCGTCGCCGAATACGTAAACACCTCGATTGCCACAGCTAAACGTGAGCAAGCCGAAGCTCTTCTCATACGTATGGATACGCCGGGTGGGCTCGACACGTCGATGCGCTCGATTATAAAAGATATCTTTGCCAGCGAGGTTCCGGTCATCGTCTACGTGGCTCCGACAGGCTCACGGGCGGCATCCGCCGGTACCTTTATAACTATGGCCGCGCATGTGGCGGCCATGGCTCCCGGCACCAACATCGGCGCCGCACACCCGGTAAACATCGCCGGAGATACGCCCGATGATGTCGCCAAGAAGGCCGAAAACGACGCAGTGGCCTATATTCGCGGCATCGCTAAAGAGACCGGGCGCAACCAGGACTGGGCCGAAGACGCGGTTCGCAAGAGCGTCTCCATCACAGCCGAAAAGGCGCTCGAACTGAACGTCATAGACCACGTATCACCCAACGTCGATTCACTGCTCGACACCATCGACGGCACCTCCGTGAAGACTGCGGCGGGGCGCACGATTATAAAGACAAAGGACGCCGATGTCGTAGAACACCCGATGTCGTTCAGGCAACGCATGTTGCACACACTCGCCAACCCGAACGTCGCCTACCTCCTGCTTATCCTCGGCTTTTATGGCCTTATCTACGAATTCGCCAACCCGGGCTTCGGCCTCTCAGGCGTCGGTGGCGCTATATTTATCGTTCTCGGGCTCTACTCGATACAGGTTCTCCCTGTCAACTACGCGGGGCTGGTCCTTATCATCCTCGGGGTCGCTCTTTTAATAGGGGAGGCGTTCAATCCCGGCTTCGGGGTGCTCGGCGCGGGCGGTATTATCGCTATGACCGTCGGTTCGTTCATTCTCTTCGAGTCGCCGCTCCCGGGACTTAGGGTATCCCCGTATATAGTCTTGCCCACAGTCGCCGTGACCGCCGGCTTCATCCTCATCGCGGTGCGGATGGCGTTGCACGCGCAGAAACGACAGCCAAGCACCGGCGCCGAAGGGATGATTGGGCTTGTCGGCGAGGTTCTGGCGGCGCTCACCCCGAGGGGCGAGGTCTTCGTACACGGCGAGCGCTGGTCCGCCGAGAGCGTCGAAGGCGCAATCGATGTCGGCGAAGAGGTCGAAATAGTCAGCCTGCAGGGCTTGCGTTTAAAGGTAAAACGCCATAGTGAGGCGAAGAATATGGAGATTACGTAGACATAAAGGAGGAGTTTGCCTATGCCGGGAATCGCAGAGCTACTGGGGTCGCTTATCCCATTAGCCGTTATTGTCGTCCTGATAATCTCAGCGGCAGTCAGGATAGTCCAAGAGTATGAGCGGGGCGTCATCTTCCGCCTCGGTCGTGTAGTCGGCGCCAAAGGACCCGGCCTCTTCTTTATCATCCCGATAATAGATAAGATGATAAAGATTGACCTGCGTACCGTTACGATGGACGTGCCGCCGCAAGACGTCATCACCCGCGATAACGTGCCGGTCCGCGTAGACGCGGTCATCTACTTTCGTGTTCTAGACCCGGTGAAGGCGGTAATCGAGGTTACCGACTACATCTTCGCCACCTCACAAATCGCGCAGACGACTCTGCGGAGCGTTCTGGGACAGGCCGAACTCGATGACCTACTGTCACGCCGCGACGAGATCAACGTGAAGCTGCGTGAGATCATCGACGAGGCGACCGACCCATGGGGTATTAAAGTATCGGATGTCGCGGTAAAAGCCGTAGACATCCCGCAGGGAATGCAGCGCGCCATGGCGCGCCAGGCGGAGGCCGAGCGCGAGCGGCGCGGCAAAATCATCACCGCCGAAGGCGAATTCCAGGCATCGGAGAAGCTGGCACAAGCCGCCGAAGTCATTGGCAGGCATCCGACCGCGATACAGCTAAGGTTCTTGCAGAGCTTGACCGAGATAGCGGCAGATAAGAACTCGACTATTATCTTCCCGCTCCCGATAGAGCTGCTGAAACCGTTTCTCGATATGACGGGTAGCGGTTCGGATAAATAGCTGTAGGCATAAACTACTAAAGAGCTGGAATCATGCGGACGATTCCGGCTCTTTTTGCTACCCTAAAACATGCTCTGGTTAATAACTTTCTTAGTTTCGCCCGCGCTTAAAGACCAGCTATGCGTCAAATTATTTCTTACTAAGCTTGACTGCGGTTCCGTAGACGAAGAGTTCGGCTGCCGCCTGTGCTATGGATGAAGTCATGAAGCGCACGCACACGATGCCGTCGGCTCCCTTGCTCTTCGCCTCGGCTTTCATGCGGTCGATAGCCTGCTCCCGCGACTCGGCCATCAGCTTCGTATATTCGAGAATCTCCCCGCCTATCACGTTGCGAAGACCCGCCAGTATATCCTGACCGATATGCCGTGCGCGAACCGTATTGCCGCGCACGATACCGAGTGTTTCAGTGATCTCGTATCCGATCAATTCATCCTGCGTTGTCATCAACATCTTTTTTCACTCCTGCGCCTCGATGTCGTTCATTTTCTAAGCGGCACTTACTTTCGTGTGGCCTTGACGGCCAGCGTACCCGCGATGACGTCATGTATCGCGCGGTGCTCTTTGTCGGTCGTCAGTTTGTAGAGATTAAGCAGCGAGAAAAGGATCCACATAAACATGACGAAGGTGTTACTGATAATGCCTATCCCGAAAAACCACTTCACCCACGGGCGAAAAAAACACTGCTTCATGGTTGGTTTGCCCTGTGTCAAGTAGTCGACTACGGTAATTCCCATGATACGCTTGCCGACCGTCGTGCCCAGCTTAAAGACCATCAGCGCTTCGTATATGATAAACGCGGCGATGACGATGAGCGTCCTCATGTCGATGACGCCCGGGAACATGTTGGGCCTCAGGAAAGTAACGTTGAGTATGAGCGCGACGAGCAACACATCTATTAATAAAGCGATGATACGCGGCAAAAGACCGACGTTACCGTTCTCCACAACATCCACCTCCAAGGTCTATGTTGTCAGTATACCACCGGTTTTGATATCAAACGATACCTTGCATGCTATTCGACCGCTTAACCACAGACCTACTCGAAACGGTAGACAAACCCCTCGAAAGGGATATCCTCGGGGTCGAGGCGGGCGACTATGCCTTTTATCAGCTTAGGCATGACCCTTGCGGCAAGATTCAGGTTCCGGTCTAAGGTCTCGATTGGCGTCGGCTCGCGGTTTACTCCGTTGGCGTAGTCGATGCCGAAGCCGACGAGCAGATAGGGGATTTCGAGTTCGCCGGCGAGTACCGCCTCGGGGCCGCAGGTCTGGCTAATCGCGGTCACGCCCGCCGCCCGGAGCTGGCGTATCTCCGCCTTTGAGTTGAAGCGTGGGCCGTTGACGTGCCCATATATGCCGCCTTCGACCACGCTTACCTCGACACCGCTTGCCGCCCGCAAGGCAAGAGAACGCATCGCGTCTGAAAACGGTGAGCCGAACATGTAGTGGCCGCGTCGCGGCTGCCCCGCTTCGGTGAAAAACGTGCAAACGTCGCCGCCGGGCAAGCGGTTATCGGGAAAATGGAGGTCATCGAAGAGAATCACCTGTGCCAAGCCGAGCGAGCCGTCGACGACTCCCATCACCGAGGTGGCGACTATAGCGCGCGCGCCCACCTCTTGCAGGGCGTATATG
>JASEGT010000038.1:20514-20727 GCA_030018005.1 Actinomycetota bacterium | reverse complement strand
ATCCTGGTGATATTGAGGTCGGCAAGGTCGGTGATGTCGGCGGTGGGCTCGGCATGCGACGGGATGAACGTGCGAGCCGGCACCTTCCTCACCCGCTCTATCGACCTAATCATCTCACCCACGTTAACGGCGTAGATGAGGATGAGCCGTTGCCACGCTTTAAGCGAGAAAAGGGCGTCGCTGCAGAAGAAGATTTCCTCGGTCATGACCCCC
>JASEGT010000038.1:0-20504 GCA_030018005.1 Actinomycetota bacterium | reverse complement strand
ATGTCCTTTGAGCGATATGACGGCGAACTTCTTGTTGCCGATTTGTAGGCCCGGCTCCTCGAGAAATTCGTCGACGGGGGAGACCTTCGCCATCATAAAGGGCTGTTTCAGCTCTTCGGGCGCATCGGCGCCGTAGATGTAGAACGGCTCCAGGCTGGGGTTTTGCATGATGGCCGCCTCGAGCGAGGGCGCGTAGACCTTGCACCCGGTCTCCTTCACAAGGTAATTATTGCCCCCGTAGTGGTCGGCGTGCGAGTGGGTGTTGATTATCGCGCCGAGCTTCAAGCCCTTCACTTCGAGCGCGGCGAGTATCAACTGCGCCGAATCATTGTCCATGCCGGTATCGATAACGGCGCACGTATCGTCGCCGGTGAGCACGACACCGTAGTTGGCGTCATGGGCTATATAATAGATTTCCTCGTTTACTTGGATAAGGTCGGTCATGCGTTCAAATCCCTACTCCTCAATACGCTCCAACTCAAAGACGACCGGGTTTGCCGGGTCCGGGCAACAGACAGATACCTTATTCCCTTCGCCGCCCCAGGGAAACACACCGTTAAACCGGAGCACCGTCAAAAACGGGAAAATCGATTGAAACGCCCAGCTGCAGAAGTGCTCGGGCACCGCCTCGCCCTTAACATCCCAAGAATCACCGACCTTAAGCTTGAACGGGCAGGTTCCTTTGCCCATTATCTCGGTGATGATCACGCGAACTGTTGGTCCCTGTGACATGATGACGCCTTTCTCAAGCCAAACTGTCCGTGAATCCTGCCGGCAGACTGCTCGACGAGCCTATAGAGTTATTACCTTATTCTTAAGCGTTCCAATCCCCTCTATCTCGACCTCGACCTCATCGCCGATTTGCATCGGCCCCACGCCGGGAGGCGTCCCGGTCAGGATTATATCGCCCGGGCAGAGCGTCATGATGTGCGAGACGAACGAGACGAGAAAATCGGGTTTGAAGTGCATGTTCGAGGTATTCGACGATTGCATCACCTCTCCGTTGAGGCGCAGCTCTATCTTGAGGTCGTTGGGGTCGATATCGGTCTCGATGCACGGGCCTACCGGCGCGAAGGTATCGAAGCTCTTCGCCCGCGACCACTGCCCATCCTTGCGCTGCAGGTCGCGCGCGGTAACGTCGTTGGCACAGGTATATCCGAGGATATGCGCGGGCGCCTGCTCGACGCTGACCTGATGGGTGATGTCCTTTATGACGATGGCGAGTTCGGCTTCATATTCTATCCATGAACTCATCAGCGGGTAGATAATTGCGTCGCCATCGGCGATGGTAGTCGAGACGGGCTTGATAAAAATGATTGGTTCGTCGTGCGGCTCCATCCCGATTTCGGCGGCATGGTCGATATAGTTGAGCCCCACCGCGACTATCTTCGTCGGAACGGCCGGCTCGAGCAACCGGACTTCATCGAGCGCATACTCCGCCTCGCCGACAGCATAGTTTACAAACGGTGTGCCGTCGATGACGCGGATTGTCTCGCCTTCGAGCAAACCATAAGCGATTGGCCCACCACACGAAAACCGCACTATCTTCAAACTAGAACCTCCCGAGGTAAGGTTGAGCCCCCGCGTTGTCGGCTGTCGTTTATCCGTCTTCGGGGTTGTCTGCGCTATGCATGCCGTTAAAGCCTTGCTCCTCATGGACGCGCTTGTGCATCAGGCCGTATTCGACGGAATCAAGGAGCGCCTGCCAGCTTGCCTCGATAATGTTTTCGGAGACACCGATAGTCCCCCAGGTCTTCTCGCGGTCGGTGCTCTCTATGAGAACCCTGGTCACGGCGGCTGTACCCTTCTTCTCGTCGAGCACACGGACTTTAAAGTCGGTCAGCTCGATACCGTCGAGCGCCGGGTAGACCGAGCCGATTGCTTTGCGCAGCGCGCTGTCGAGCGCGTTTATCGGGCCGTTTCCTTCGGCGGTCTCAATGACCGTCCTGCCTCCGACGTGCAGCTTTATAGTAGCCTCGGTCGCGACCTTGCCATCCTCGCGTTTTTCCATCGTCACCTTGAACCGTTCGAGCTTAAAGAAGGTCGGATGGATATTGAGCGCCTTCCTAAGGAGTATCTCAAACGAGGCGTCGGCGGCTTCGAAGTGGTAGCCGACATGTTCGAGGCCTTTGATGCGATTTAATATATCGGTGACCTTATGCTCCTCACCGGAGAGGTCGATTCCAAGCTCATTCGCCTTCATTACGATAGTGCTTTTGCCCGCCAGCTCCGAGATGACGACGCGCTGGATGTTGCCGACAAGCGTCGGGTTTATGTGCGCGTAAGTCTGGTCGTGCCGCTCGACGGCGCTGGTATGGACGCCCGCTTTGTGCGCGAAAGCGCTCTGCCCGACATATGCCTGCTGCGGATAGGGACTAAAGTTGGCTATCTCGCTCACCAGGTGCGACGCCTCGGTCAGCAGCATCAACTGCTCCGGGCTGATAGTCTCGATGCCGAGCTTTATGTTGAGTGCCGGGATGATGGAGCAGAGGTTCGCGTTGCCGCAGCGCTCCCCATACCCGTTCATGGTCCCTTGGACCTGGGCGACACCCGCTTCGACCGCCACCAGCGAATTGGCGACGGCGCACTCCGTATCGTTGTGCGCGTGAATCCCGAGCGGCGTGTCCAGTTTTGCCCTGACCTCTTCGACTATACGCTTTACCTCAAGCGGTAACGCACCGCCGTTGGTGTCGCAGAGCACGAGGCAATCCGCACCCGCGTCTTGCGCGGCTTTGAGCACGTCAATTGCAAAATCGGGGTTGGCTTTGTAGCCATCGAAGAAATGCTCCGCGTCGAACAAGACTTCCAGCCCATGCTCTTTTAGATAGGCGATAGACTCGCCGACCATTTTCTTATTCTCTTCCCAGGTCGTCCTGAGCGCCTCTTCGACGTGGACGTGCCAGCATTTACCGACAAGGCAAGCTACTTTCACGCCGGAGTCGAGAATCGCTTCGAGGTTGGGGTCGTCTTTGGCGTGGATGTTCTTGCGGCGCGTGCTTCCGAAACCGACTATCTTGGCATTCTCGAGTTCAAGGTTTTTGACGCGCTCGAAGAACTCCATGTCTTTGGGGTTTGAGCCGGGCCAGCCGCCCTCGATATAATGGACCCCGAGCTTGTCCAGCTCGTGGACGATTCTGAGCTTGTCGCTTACGGAAAACGATATTCCTTCCCGCTGTGCACCGTCCCGCAATGTCGTGTCGTATATTTCAACCCGCGCCATATTTCTCACCTAACATAATCCCAGCCATCTCACAAGCTGCATCAATTTCATTACATGTTACCAGGTATTCTCTGGTTCGCTAGTGTGTTTTGAATGCTTCTAACCTTATCGGCTCGATTTCCCTCGTCTTGTAGGATGATCACGCCTCCGAGCAGGAAGAATCGCCGTCAAGATTTCTTGTCGGCCTATACGTACTCGAGCCAATGCTCGTATTTCTCATCTTCACCTTTGACGACAGCGAAAAACTTCTTCTGCAGCGAGATCGTGACCGGACCCGGCTTTCCTATCTCCCGCTTGTCGACCTCTCGAATCGGGGTTATCTCGGCCGCCGTTCCCGTTACGAATATCTCATCGGCGAGGAAGAGGTCGCTCCGTACAAGATCGCGCTCAAGTACCTCATAGCCCAATTCCTCGGCAAGCTCGATAACGGTGTCCCTGGTAATGCCCTCGAGGATGCTCGCCGCAGTCGACGGCGTATGGATGACCCCATTCTTTACGACGAAGATGTTCTCGCCGCTACCCTCGGAGACAAACCCACGCGAATCCAGGAGGATGGCTTCCTCGTAGTTGCTGTAGATAGCCTCGAGCTTAGCGAGAATCGAATTTATATACTGCCCCGTCGCCTTTGCGGCCGGCGGGAGCGAGTTCGGATCAATCCTTCTAAACGATGATATCATCGCCTTGATACCGTTTTTCATGCCTTCATCACCGAGATATGTCCCCCATGACCAGGTCGCAATAGCGACATCGACCGGTGAATTGAGCGGGTTCAGGCCCATCTCCCCATAGCCGCGGAAAATGATGGGGCGAATATAAGAGCTATTTAACTTATTGACGCGCACCAGCTCTTTCGTCGCCTCTACGAGCTGTGCGACGCTATAAGGAACCGGCATCAGGTAAATCTTCGAGGAATCCATGAGCCGCTCGATATGTTCGGTGAGACGAAAGATAGCCGGGCCTTTCGGGGTCTCGTACGCTCGTATGCCCTCAAAGACGCCTGAGCCATAGTGAAGCGCGTGACTCAGAACATGGACTTGAGCCTTATCCCAATCGACCATCTCACCGTTGAACCATATTTTTTCGACTTTTTCTATCGGCATCGTTCGACCCCCATTGTCGTTTTACTCTTATCCTTTGACCAGCTCGGCGACCATGTCTCCCACTTCAGAGGTGCTGTATCCCATCTTACCCGCGGCCAATCCTTTAAGCTTCTCGCCGGTCATCGTGATGACCGCTCTCTCGATTCGTGCCCCTGCCGCTTTTTCGCCGAGATTCTCCAACAACAGCTGGAGCGCCGAGATAGCCGCGAGCGGATTGATAATGTTCATGCCGGTATATTTCGGAGCCGAACCGCCGATGGGCTCGAACATCGAGACACCTTCGGGGTTGATGTTGCCGCCCGCGGCGATACCCATGCCGCCCTGAATCATCGCGCCGAGGTCGGTTATGATATCGCCGAACATGTTGTCGGTAACGATGACATCGAACCACTCCGGGTTTTTGACGAACCACATACAGATAGCGTCGACGTGCGCGTAATCGGTCGTCACGTCGGCGTACTCTGTAGCTACCTCGTTAAACGCGCGCTCCCAAAGGTCGAAAGCGTAGGTGAGAACGTTGGTCTTCCCGCACAGGGTGAGGTTCTTCCTCATGTTACGCTCACGCGTGTAGTCGAACGCAAACCGTATACAGCGCTCTACACCTTTGCGGGTGTTGATGCTCTCCTGCACGGCGACCTCATCGGGCGTGCCCTTCTTCAAGAAACCGCCGGCTCCGGCGTAGAGGCCTTCGGTGTTCTCGCGCACAACGACGAAATCTATCTCTTCGGGACCCTTATCCTTGACAGGCGTGTAGACTCCCGGGTAGAGCTTGACCGGGCGCAAGTTGATATATTGGTCAAGCTCAAAGCGCGTCCGCAAAAGAATTCCTTTTTCGAGAATTCCGGGTTTTACATCGGGGTGACCGATTGCGCCGAGCAAAATCGCGTCTTGGAGGCGGAACTCATCGATAGCAGAGTCAGGCAAGACCTCGCCGGTGGCGATATACCTGTCCCCGCCAAAATCATAGTGTGTCAACTCATACTTGAAGTTTTCGACTTCGCTGACCGACTCTAAGACCTTCAGCGCTTCTCTAACGACCTCTGAACCGGTTCCATCACCGGGCATAACACCAATCTTATGCAACCTACTCCTCCTTCATCATGGGGGACGTTCTTAACTTACTCAAATGAATCATTTTACCATCGTCTAGCGGCCTTCGAGGCACTCTATCCCGCTTGCGACCTCATTTTTTCCCTGACGTAGCTGATGAGACCGCCCTGCTTGATTATATTGCTGATAAACTCGGGGAACGGCTTCGCGTGGTAGACCGCTCCCGTAGTGAGATTCTTAATCTCGCCCTTGTCGGTATCGACCTCTATCTCATCACCGGCGCTGATTCCGTCGACCGCCTCGGCGCTCTCCAAAATAGCTAAGCCGGTGTTAATCGCGTTGCGATAGAATATCCTCGCAAACGACTTGGCGATGACACAAGAGATACCAGCCGCCTTAATCGAGATAGGCGCGTGCTCGCGCGATGAGCCGCAGCCGAAGTTCTCGTCCGCGACGATGATGTCGCCCTTCTTCATCTTGTTCATGAACTCGGGGTCGGCGTCTTCCATGCAATGCCTGCCGAGCTCGTCCGGGTCACTCGTTTTGAGATATCGCGCCGGGATTATAGCATCGGTATCGATGTCTCTCCCGAACTTCCACGCATTTCCTTTATATATCATGCTTTACCTCCAGCAATACTCGATTTTGTCTAACGATTAAGCCTAAACCCGGCAGCTGCCGGATTATATTACAAGCTGTCCGGCGAGATTATCTTGCCGGCTACGGCGGACGCCGCCGCGACCGCCGGGCCGCTGAGGTAGACTTCACTCCCGGGATGGCCCATGCGTCCAACAAAGTTGCGGTTCGTCGTGGCCAACGCCCGCTCGCCTTTGGCGAGAATACCCATGTGCCCGCCGAGACACGGCCCACACGTCGGTGTGCTTACCGCCGCTTTTGCCGCGACAAATATATCCAACAAGCCCTCCTTCATCGCCTGGCGATAGATATCCTGCGTCGCTGGGATGATGATACAGCGTATTCTTTTATCTACCTCGCGGCCCTTGAGAACCTGAGCCGCGATGCGTAAATCCTCGAGCCGCCCGTTGGTGCAGGAACCGATGACGACCTGGTCGATTATGACATCGCCCGCCTCAGAGATGCCCCGCGTATTCGACGGCAGGTGTGGGAATGCGACCTGCAGCTCGATATCGGAGACATCCCACTCGAAGACCTGCGCGTACTGGGCGTCAGCGTCGCTCCCATAGACGGTGAACGCGCGTATCGCGCGCCCCTCAACATAGTCGAGCGTCTTCTCGTCCGGCGCGATGATGCCGGATTTGCCGCCCGCCTCGATTGCCATGTTGCACATCGAGAGCCGGCTATCCATAGAGAGCGCCGATATCGCTTCGCCGGTAAACTCCATCGCCTGGTAGAGCGCACCGTCGACGCCGATCTTGCCTATGGTATAAAGTATAAGGTCTTTGCCGGTGACCATCGGATTGAGCTGGCCTTTAAAGACGAACTTAATCGATGACGGGACTTTCAACCAAGTCTCGCCGGTTGCCATGGCCGCCGCCAGGTCGGTGCTGCCGACGCCGGTCGAAAACGCACCGAGCGCGCCATAGGTGCAGGTATGCGAATCGGCGCCGATAACCGCGTCGCCGGGGCCGACAAGGCCTTGTTCGGGAAGGAGCGCATGCTCGATACCCATCCGGCCGACCTCGAAATAGTTGGTGAGGTCCTGCTCGTATGCGAACTCACGGACCATCTTGCACTGCTCGGCCGAGTCTATATCCTTGTTCGGCGCGAAGTGGTCGGGCACGATGACGACCCTGTCTTTATCGAAGACCTTTTCGACGCCTATCTGCCTAAACTCTTTTATCGCGATTGGCGCCGTTATATCGTTGCCGAGCACGAGGTCGAGCTTGACGTTTATCAAATCCCCCGGTGTCACGCTGCTCTGCTGGGCGTGCGCCGCGAGTATTTTTTCAGTTATAGTCATTCCCATAAGTGCCACTCCATTCCCCAAGCTAATGTATCTATTTATCTAAATCAAAGCACCGGCCGCCTAAGGGCCGTCTTCTCCCTCTACCACATCTAGCTGCTAAGAGCTTTGTTAATCGCGTTAAGATATGCCCGGGCGCTAGCCTCGATAATATCGGTGCTCACACCGCGACCCAGAACCGGTTTGCCGTCGATATCGAGTTGGATGGTTACGTCGCCCTGCGCGTCGAGACCACCGGTAATAGCATTGACGTTGTAACTTATAAGCTTCGCCGTGACGCCCGTCGCTCGCTGAATGGCATTGCAGACCGCATCGACCTGGCCATCACCCTGCGAGGTCATCTCGACGATATCGCCGTTCTTGCGCAACTTGACTGTCGCGGTCGGCGTCTCATCGGTTCCCCCGCAGACATGGATGTATTCGAGCGCGAAGACATCTGATAAGGTTCGCATCTCATCCGCGAGAATCGCCTCGATATCGACGTCCGTTATCTCCGACTTCTTGTCCGCCAGATCTTTGAAGCGCAAAAATGCGCTCTCCAGCTCCTCGTCGCTCAATTTATGCCCCAGCGACTCGAGGTGTTTCCTGAAAGCGTGGCGCCCCGAGGTCTTCCCGAGAATCAGCGCGCTCTCGTTGATGCCAACCCGCTTGGGATCGATTATCTCAAAGGTCGAGCGTTGTTTCAAAACGCCGTCCTGGTGGATGCCGGAGGAATGCGCAAAGGCATTTCGCCCGACTATCGCCTTGTTCGGCTGTACCTGATACCCGGTCAACGTGCTTATCAACCGGCTCGACCGGCTAATCTCTTCGGTCTTTATATTTGTATACTTGCCAAGCATGTTGCGCCTGGTGTCTAGTATCATCGCGATTTCTTCGAGTGCGGTGTTACCGGCGCGCTCGCCTATTCCATTGACTGTGCCTTCGACCTGCGTGGCTCCGTTGATGACTGCCGCGAGTGCGTTCGCCGTTGCCATACCTAAATCGTTATGACAATGGACGCTCACAACTACGTCCCGCATGGCGGGAACAGCCTCGATCAAGTCGCGGATAAGCTTGCCGAACTCGTCCGGCGTCGCGTAACCCACCGTGTCCGGAATATTGACCACGGTGGCGCCGCTCGCAATTACCGCCTCCAAGACCCGGCACAGAAACCCGAAGTCGGAGCGGGTCGCGTCCATAGGAGAGAACTCTACGTCGTCCACGTAGGATTTCGCCTTCTTGACTGCATGGACCGCCATCCTGAGCACATCATCGCGCGTCTTGCGAAGCTGGTGCTCGATTTGCATATCCGACGTCATGATGAACGTATGGATGCGTGGTCGCGCCGCGTCTTTCAGCGCCTCGGCCGCCCGTTCGATGTCCGCATCGACCGCCCTGGCCAGCGCGGCAATAATCGGCTCGCGCACCTTCCGCGCGATCATGCTGACCGCTTCGAAATCACCTTGCGAGGTAATCGGAAAACCCGCTTCAATAACGTCGATACCGAGCTTCGCCAGCTGGTCAGCTATCTCAAGCTTCTCCCTCGAGTTGAGGCTGATGCCTGGCGATTGCTCGCCGTCCCTGAGGGTCGTATCGAACAAATATATCCTGTTTTTGTCTGGGGTCACGTTAACTACCACCTTCATCAGCGGCCGGCTATTTACCGCCGGCCACTAGGAAATAAGCTGCTGCTTTATATCACCATGAACTTCGAATAGGCGACGCCCGGTAACGACCTTATCTCTTCGATTACCTCATCCGAGATAGGCGTGTCGACGTTGAGGCCCATAAGGGCTTCGCCGCCGATTTTCTTCCGCCCTACCTGCATGTTTGCAATGTTTATGCTGTTTTGGCCAAGAATCGTCCCAACCTTGCCGATCATGCCCGGTACATCCTCGTACCTGAAGAACGCCATATATTTCGAGGGCATCATGTCGATGTCGAACTCATAGATATTGACGAAGCGCTCCTGGTTCTTCTTGCCGACAATAGTCCCGGCGACCCCAACCTCTTCGCCACCGTTGCGCCCTTTGATTCTGATCAAGTTGACGTAATCCTGCGATGAAGACTTTTTGCTCTCGTTTATCTCAATGCCGCGCTCCTCGGCAAAGATAGGTGCGTTCACGTAGTTGACCTGCTCTTCCACGACGTTCTCAAAAATCCCTTTGAGCGTGGCGATCGTCAGCAGCTTCGTCTCGTGCTGGGCGATTTGACCGACATATTCAATGTCTACCGAATGTATGCCGTCCTCGGAGAGAGCATTGAAGAGCCTGCCCAACTTCTCGGCGAGCGCCAGAAACGGTTTTACGGCTTCCATCGCCTCGACCGATATGAGCGGAATGTTTACCGCATTACTTACAAATTCGCCCTTCAGGCCCGCTATTACCTGGTCTGCTATCATAGTTCCCGCTTTATCTTGGGCTTCGACAGTCGACGCCCCAAGATGCGGTGTGCAGATTACCTGCTCGAAGTCGAAGAGCGGGCTCTCCGTCAGCGGCTCCTGATCGAAGACGTCAAAGCCAATTCCGCCGACTTTGCCGCTCTTCAGGGCGTTGATAAGCGGCTCCTGCTGATAGATGCCGCCGCGAGCGGTATTTATCAGGCGCACACCGTCTTTCATCATCGCCAGTTCGCGCTCGCCTATCATGCCCATCGTCTCTTTCGATTTCGGGAGGTGTACCGTGATGAAATCCGCAACTTTCAGAACATCTTCGATGCTCCCCGCACGCTCGATGCCGAGCTGTGCGTAGCGCTCTTTGGATACATATGGATCATAGGCGAATATCTTCATCCCAAGGCCATGCGCCCTCGTGGCGACGAGAGTTCCGATGCGACCGAGACCGATGATGCCGAGAACCTTCTCGAACACCTCGATACCTTGAAATTTGCTCCGCTCCCATTTGCCCGCCTTCGTCGATGAACACGCCTGCGGAATCGAGCGCGCGCTCGCTAACAGCAGCGCGATGGTATGCTCGGCGGCGGAGATGATGTTGCTCTGCGGAGCGTTCGCTACGATAATACCGCGCTTGGTGGCGGCATCGATGTTGATGTTGTCGACGCCTATTCCGGCGCGTCCGATTACTTTTAGTTTATCGGCACGGTTGATGACCTCTTCGGTCACCTTGGTGGCACTACGGATTATAAGTCCATCATAATCGCCGATCGCTTCGACAAGCTCTTCGGCGGTCATCTCGACCTTTACGTCTACTTCGAAGCCGGCAGCCTTCAGATTATTGATGCCGGCTTGCGCTATCTTCTCTTTGACCAAAACTTTCATAGCATTTCCCCCTATTAAAGTCGCCGGCTCCTGCCGGTAACCCGGATATCAGTTCATAATATGCACCAACTACGCGTTCGAGCGCTCAGTCCTAAAAAGCGTTCTCCATGAAGACCTTCTCCGCGGCCTGGACACCCATGCCGAGCGTCACTGGATAGCCTAGCTCCGACAGAACCATCTCCACACCGGCGAGCGTCGTCATGATGTCGAACTTATCGAAATAGCCGAGGTGACCGATCCTGAATATCTTGCCTTTCAGGTGGTCCTGTCCGCCGGCTATAGTTATGCCGTATTTCTCCTTGAGCATCTTGACGAGTTTGCCGCCGTCGACACCTTCGGGAACCCAGACCGGCGTTACCGCGTTACCGCGACCCTCGGCCGGCGCGAAGAGCTTCAAGCCCATTGCCTCCGAACCCTTGCGTGCGGCATCCGCGAGAATCGCATGGCGCCTGATGATATTCTCAAGGCCTTCCTCGCGCATCAACCTCAGGGCTTCGCCCAGCCCGACTATGAGTGAAACCGGCGGTGTAAACGGTGTCGTCGGCGCCGATTTGCGCAGAGAGTCGGCCGACTTCTTCCAGCTGAAGTAGAACTTCGGCAGTGTCGACTTCTCGACGGCCGCCCAAGCTTTGTCGCTTACCGACACGCAGGCCAAACCCGGGGGCATCATCAGGCCTTTCTGGGAACCGGTCATGACGACGTCGAGGTTCCACTCGTCGGTCTTACACTCTACGGCACCGATTCCGGTTATCGAGTCGACCACCAAAACAGCGGCGTAATCCTTGACGATGCCGCCGATGGTCTTGATGTCGCTCAAGACACCAGTAGAGGTCTCGCTTTGGACGACAAAGACCGCTTTTACATCGGGATTCGCATCGAGTTCGCGTTTTATGTCATCAGGCTTTACTACCTGATCCCACTCATACTCCAACTTGATAACGTCTATGCCGTAAGCTTCGTTTATCTTGACCAACCTGTCCCCGAACTTACCGTTCGAGCAACATATGACCTTGTCTCCTGCGGATAACAGGTTGACCACGGCCGATTCCATCACGCCCGTGCCTGACGCCGAAAACATCAAAACATCGTTTTTCGTCTCAAAAACGTACTTCAAACCTTCTTCGACGGCGACAAGCAGCTCGGTAAAGACCGGGGTGCGGTGATGAAACATCGGCCTGGCTTGTGACAGCAGCACCTCCGCGGGGACCGGCGTGGGTCCCGGTGTCATCATATACTCTTTCCTCATCAAAACCTCCGTGATTCTCGTAGGCAACTCAAAATGGTTCACATATAAAACGAAGGGACTACCGATGCTGTCAGGCCCAAGGCCGACCCTATCGCGACTATTACGCACTAGAAAAGCGCAGTTTAAATAAAAGCGGCTCTTACAGCAGCTCTTTCTGTTTTATCCAGGCCATCATAGAGCGGAGTTCCTTACCGACTTTCTCGATAAGATGCTCGGACTCCTTTTTGCGAATCGATTTCAACACCGGCTGGTTCGCCGTATTTTCCAGCATCCACTCACGCGCGAAGCGGCCGGACTGGATGTCGTCGAGTACGCGTTTCATCTCCCGGCGCGTCTCATCGGTGATAATACGCTTGCCGACGGTTATATCGCCGTATTCGGCGGTGTTGCTGATAGAGTAACGCATACCGGAAATACCTTGCTCATATATGAGGTCGACGATTAGTTTAAGCTCATGGAGACACTCGAAATAAGCTATCTCCGGTTGGTATCCCGCCTCGACGAGAGTGTCGAAACCGGCGCGAATAAGCTCGCTGGCGCCGCCGCAAAGAACGGCTTGCTCGCCAAAGAGGTCGGTCTCTGTCTCTTCTTTGAAGGTGGTCTCGATGACGCCGGCTTTAGCGCCGCCGATGCCTTTAGCATATGCGAGCGCGATATCCTTCGCTTTGCCGGTCGCATCCTGGTCCACCGCGATAAGGGCGGGCACACCGATACCGTCCTGATACATCCGGCGCACGACATGACCGGGGCCCTTGGGGGCTATCATTATGACATCAACATCTGACGGCGGGACTATTTGATGAAAATGTATATTGAAGCCATGCGCGAACGCAAGTACTTTCCCCGCTGTCATATGCTGCTCGATTTCATTTCTATAAACAATGCTCTGTAGCTCGTCCGGGACTAATATCATTATGATATCGGCTGCGTGCGCGGCATCGCTGACGGTCATAACCGTCAGGCCGCACTTTACGCATTTCTCCCATGACTTGCCATCACCGCGAAGACCGACCACTACGTCGACACCGCTTTCATTCAGGTTAAGGGCGTGCGCATGCCCCTGACTTCCAAAACCGATAATGGCGACCTTCTTTCCGTCTAAGAGTCGCAAATCCGCATCTTTTTCGTAATAAATCTTTGCCATTTCACCCTCCGCTTTTTTCAGCTTAATCTTTAAATTGTAGCATACTATAATACTGTTGAGCAGCATTATTACAAAATATATGTTACTTTGTTGTTACTAACAAGAACTATTATTCCATCACGCCGCTCAATGTCGTTCAAGTCGTGAGAACAAGCCTTGCGACTAAGACATCTATTTGCGGTAGGGGCGGAAAATATCCGCCCCTACCGGTGTATCTTAGCCTCATTTTTGTCGACGGATATACGACCTCCGGGCGCTACGCTTCTGCGAGCTTGCCCCTTGCGAGTGCTACTTTGCCGGTCCTGACCAGCTCCTTGATACCATAAGGCCTCAGAAGGTCTTCGAGCGCCTGTATCTTGTTGGATGTGCCGGTTATCTCGATAGTCAGCGTAGACTTGCTGACATCGATGATATTCGCCCTGAAGATATTGGCCGTCTCGACTATCTCCGGGCGCATATTCGGCGGCGCGTTCACTTTTATTAGCACAAGCTCGCGCTCGACCGCATCACTGGGGTCCAAATCGCTTATCTTCAAGATGTTTATCAGCTTGTAAAGCTGCTTGGTTATCTGCTCGAGTTTGACGTCATCAGCGTCGACGACTATAGTCATGCGCGAGATATCCGCATCCTCGGTCGGACCGACCGCTAAGCTGTCGATATTGAAACCGCGCCGGCTGAAGAGGCCGGAGACTCTTGCTAAGACTCCCGGTTTGTTCTCTACGAGAACCGATAGTATATGCTTCATTCTCCTACTCCTCCCCCTCATCTATCATCTGGCTTAACGAAGCACCCGGGATACCACCGAGCATCTCGTCGATTGACGCTCCCGGCGCGACCATCGGGAAGACGTTTTCTTCGCGTGCGATCACAAAATCTATAAGAATCGGCTCGCGGTCTTCGATAGCCTGCTTCAAGACCTTCTCGACATCGGCCACCTCCGTTACCCGAACCCCTTTTATCCCGTAAGCGTCGGCCAGCTTGACAAAGTCGGGCGTGCCGACAGCAAGGTCGACTTGGGAATATCTCTTATCGTAGAAGAGCTCCTGCCACTGGCGGACCATCCCTAAATATCCATTGTTGAGTATCGCGATGACAATCGGCAGCTTGTTGGCCGCGACCGTCGCTAAGTCCTGCGACACCATCTGGAAACTGCCGTCGCCGTCGATGTCGAAGACGAGCGCGTCGGGGCGCCCCACTTGCGCGCCTATCGCGGCGGGTAAACCGAATCCCATCGTTCCCAAGCCGCCGGACGAAACAAAACTGCGCGGCTTGTTCGCGCTGTAGAATTGCGCCGCCCACATCTGGTTTTGACCGACCCCGGTCGCGACTATGGTATCCATATCCTTGGACAGCTCGCTTATCTTCTCGACCACATACTCTGGGCGTATTTCGCCGTTCTGGTGGTAGTGGAGCGGGTACTTCTCTTTCCAGCCCGCTATCAGCTCGTGCCACCTAGTCTTATCCGCGTGCGGCTCACCTATCTTCTTGACCGCCGCCACAAGGTCGCCGAGGACGACCTTTAAATCGCCGACTATGGGGACATCTACCGCTACGTTCTTGCCTATCTCGGCCGGGTCGATGTCGATATGGATTATCTTCGCGTGCGGCGCAAAGGTCGAAACCTTGCCGGTAACGCGGTCGTCGAAACGCACGCCCACCGCCAGTATCAGGTCGCTGTCCATTATCGCGTAGTTGGCATACCGGGTGCCGTGCATCCCGAGCATCCGCAGAGATAGCGGGTGTTCATCGGGGAAGGCTCCTTTGCCCATAAGCGTTGTCGTGACCGGCACCTGTAGCAGCTCCACCAATTCCTTAAGCTCATCCCAAGCCTGAGACTTGATGATTCCACCGCCGGCATAGATAATGGGCTTCTGCGCGGCCGCTATCATCTTAGCAGCCTCTTTTATCTGCTTGGCATGCCCTTTGTAGGTCGGCTTGTACCCCGGTATCGTGAAATCGCTCGGATAGTCGAAGTCTATCTCCGCTTTCGAGATATCGACCGGTATATCTATGAGAACCGGACCCGGCCTGCCGGACACGGCAAGCTGGAACGCCTGCCTGACGATGAGCGGCAACTGGTTCGCATCCTTTATCAGATAGTTATGTTTCGTAATCGGCAACGTAATGCCGGTTATATCCGCTTCCTGGAATGCGTCGGTTCCAAGCACATGAGTCGCGACCTGTCCCGTAATGACGACTATCGGAACAGAGTCCATGAACGCGTTCGCGATTGCCGTGACGACATTCGTCGCCCCCGGCCCCGAGGTCACTAGACAAACACCCGGTTTTCCGGTAACGCGCGCATAAGCGTCGGCTGCGTGACCAGCCACCTGCTCATGTCGCACGAGTATGTGTCGAATCTTCTTCGTATAATACAACGCGTCGTAGATGGGCAATACTACCCCGCCGGGGTAGCCGAAAATTACATCTACGCCCTCCATCTCCAGACTTTTAATTAATGCTTCTGCTCCTGTTATACGCATTCACATCACCTCCAATTTCTCTATCAGCTGTCAGCTCTAAGCCGACGACTACTCCAAAATCGCCCCTTTTGCGGCCGACGATACCATCCGCGCATAAAGCGCGAGATATCCCTTCTTCACTTTAAGCTCGGGGGCGGTCCAGTTGCCCAGACGAGCTTGTAATTCGTCATCAGTAAGTTTGACATCGAGCTTTCTGCCCGGAATATCTATCTCAATCGCATCCCCTTGCTTAAGCGCCGCTATCGGGCCGCCTTCTTGGGCTTCAGGCGAGACGTGGCCTATAGCCGCGCCGCGCGTACCGCCGGAAAAACGTCCATCGGTGATTAGTGCGACCTTGTCATCCAGGCCCATGCCGGCCAAAGCCGAGGTCGGCGTGAGCATCTCGCGCATACCGGGACCACCTTTCGGCCCCTCATAACGGATGACGATGACGTCCCCCGGGTTTATCCGGTTGCTCAATATCGCATCAGTCGCCTCCGGCTCACCATCAAAGACACGCGCCGGGCCGGAGTGGACCAGCATCCGTTCAGCCACTGCGGCCTGCTTGACAACGGCTCCGTCCGGGGCCAAGTTTCCAAAGAGAATCGCAAGCCCGCCCGTCTTTGAATATGGGTCGCTGAGCGGCCTGATAACCGTGTTGTCGAGAACCTCCACGCCGGACAGATTGTCCGCCAAAGGCTTCCCGGTAACCGTCATAACCGTCGTATCCAAATGACCGCCCTTGTTGAGCTCGGCCATTACCGCCATGATGCCCCCAGCCCGGTAAAGGTCCTCGATATGCTGAGTGCCCGCCGGGCTTATCTTGCAAAGGTTGGGCGTCTGTTGGCTTATCTCATCGACCATCTCCAGGTCGAACTCTATATCCGCTTCATGAGCGATAGCCGCCATATGGAGCACCGTATTAGTCGAGCCGCCGAGCGCCATATCGACCGCGAGCGCGTTTCTAAACGCCTCCTTGGTCAATATCCGGTCCGGCCTGATATCGCTCTCCAATAACTCCATGACCGCCATACCCGCGTGCTTGGCGAGACGAATACGCTCAGAATATGTCGCGGGAACCGTCCCGTTACCCGGGAGCCCCAAGCCTATCGCCTCGGTAAGGCAATTCATCGTATTCGCGGTAAACATGCCCGAGCATGAGCCGCACGTCGGACAGGCGCAGCTCTCGTACTCGGCAAGCTCCTCTTCGGTCATCTTGCCCGAGCCGACGGCGCCGACCGCCTCGAAGACGCTGATAAGGTCGATGTCTTTGCCGCGATACTTGCCGGCGAGCATCGGCCCGCCGCTCACGACTACCGACGGAATATTTAACCGGGCGGCCGCCATAAGCATCCCCGGCGTTACCTTGTCGCAACTGGGGATGAGCACGAGCGCGTCGAAACGGTGTGCCTCGACGACCAGCTCGACCGAATCGGCGATAATCTCCCTACTAGGAAGCGAATATTTCATCCCGGCATGATTCATAGCGATGCCGTCACAGACACCTATCGTCGAGAACTCGAACGGCGTGCCGCCGGCAAGGCGAATCCCGGCCTTTACTGCTTCGGCTATTTTATCGAGGTGGATGTGTCCCGGCACAACATCGTTTGCCGAGTTCGCAACACCGATAAACGGCCTGCTCATCTCTTCGTCGGTCAACCCGGTTGCCTTCAAGAGCGACCTGTGCGGCGCCCGAATAACTCCTTTTTTAACCTCATCGCTTCTCAGTGCCATAGAACCCTCCGGATGATCTTCTGAACTAAAAAACCCCTCATCCCTTATGGGACGAGAGGAATATCTCGCGGTACCACCCAACTTCAGCAAGGTTATCTTATACCTTACCGCTCTCTGCACCCGTAACGTGGGCAGACGGGTCAAGCTACTCGGCGACTCGCGCTGTTCACATGACCGGCTCAGGGGCGACGTTCGACTTACATCCTATACCGGGCTTCCCACCACCCCCGGCTCGCTCTTATAGTAAAAAAGTCTACTACTCCCCGTCATAGCCTCTATCCTTGTAAGTTTTCTCTTAGTAGATTTACTTGGAGAATATTAGATGAATTATACAGAACGCACGGGTGGGTGTCAATATGCGCCCCTTGTATAATATTCTCTCAGTCTATAATGCTTGCGTTTGACTGTTTGAGAGCGTCTACTCTTATTGCGAACGTGAGTCTGAACTTACAAGCCCTGCAATCGCTTAATTGCAGGGCTTGTAATTGTAAGACCATAAGGCGTTACGTTTGTGATTAATTCCTTAACAAGCGACCCTTTTCCAAAAGTCTCTCTTGGTTGCTTATTCGGCTGTACTAATTACTTCACCGGGTTGCCCTTGCTTATACCCATTCCGCCTGGATCAAGTGACCGAATGCTTGAACCAAAGAAATCACCTGTTTCAGCATCGTAAACCTTCACGAGAATAGCGTTTTTCACAAAACCTCGCTTATGCTGAAAACCATTTGGAAATCTAGCAACAGTTACATTAATAATGCGCTCTTTGGCTATTGAGGGGTCTAAATCAAACGCTGTATATTTGTTAATAAACTCCTCATACGTTAGTGTTTCCTTGGTCTCATAATAAGCCCCGTCTTTATAATTGGTCTCAGCGACATACCCCTTCATTTGTTCAACGGGCTTAATGTTCTCCGAGCCCTTATTTCCTTGTCTAAGGATAGGAACTTGATCGGCGTTTGGTATCCCTAGTTTCGCAGCTCTTTCCTTATAGCCTGCATTCAAGTTCTCCAATTGTTTGTATCTTGAAGCCTGGGTTGCTGTTGCTTCATTTCTAACCCCATAGCCTACGGCCGCAACAGCTACCAAAATCGCGCCAACTGCTAGTATGACTGCTAAAACTTTGCTCCTTCTCATTAACGCAACCTCCTTGATAGCCTTACAACATATCGACGGGGCTTTTGACTCCAGCCGGTTGTTGGGAAATCATTGTAATTAAGTTCCAGTTGCCTTATCAAGCGCCTCAACTTCGGTGGGTTTTTGTTCAGCGTTCCACAAGTCTAATTTTGCCTGCATGTATAACCAACTTTCAGGTGTTGTTTTCGTTGCCTTACTAATCCGGACCGCCATTACAGGACTGAGAGCGGCTTTACAGTTCAGCAACTCCGATAAGGTCTTTCGAGTTACTCCTAAACGTTTAGCTGCTTCCGTTACGGTTAGACCCAGAGGCTTTATAACATCTTCTCGTAGAACCTCTCCGGGGTGAGTTGGTTTTCTCATTTTAAACACTCCTCATAAATTTAATGATAATCACGGTAATCTACATCTGTTGCATCTGTGCCGTCAAAACGAAAAATGACTCGCCAGTTGCCGCTAACCCAAGCAGACCATTTGCCTTTTTCTTTTCCTTTAAGCTCATGCAACTTATAGCCAGGTAAATTCATATCCTGAGGTCTTACGGATGCATCTAAACGATCCAAAATTCTGCCAAGCCTAGCAGCATGTTTCGCGTTTATTCCACT
Source organism: Actinomycetota bacterium (assembly GCA_030018005.1). GTDB lineage: Bacteria > Actinomycetota > Aquicultoria > Aquicultorales > Aquicultoraceae > Aquicultor. The sequence continues at coordinate 1,608 of JASEGT010000038.1, read as the reverse complement.
CCGATTATCACTATGGTAAAATCTTTCTAATCCTTTGTGCTTGAAAGATTTAATCATCTATTTTCTTGCCCTTCGATATACCTTCAACATAATATCATGTAACCTATGACGTTACAAGTGATAAAAGTTTGGCTGCGCCAGAACCGTGTGATAGCAGAGATCCAAATCATCTCTTTAGCTCGTCCCGAGTCTAGTTGAATTAAGAGGTGGCCCAGTTAGCCTACGGTTGGCAATCAATCAATCATAGGCAAAGGCGCCGCCATGAAAAAATATTACGGCAAAAGGGACAAGAAATCTATGCGGATGTTGAAGTAGACAAAGCTCGTGGTATGCATATGTTGGGCAACGAAGGCGAACTTACGCTTACTGTGGGTGTAGTTGGTCTCGAAGGCGTCCCACGGGAATGCGATGTAGACCTGCTCGCTTTCGGACTGGAAGCAGAACGGCAGATACATGCCCAATTCGGCGGCTTCCTCCATGGCTCACGCATCCTCCAAGATAGACTTATCCTTGCCCCAATGCTCCTGGAAATTAGGGCCGTCCGACTTGGGCTTCATCACCGGTTCGCGGACTTGAATAGTCAAAGGAATCGGAAAATCGGCTCCAATAATAGCAGCCTCGCCCGGTCTCAAATTCGGCAGAAAGGCTGATGCTGACCGGTCAATTTCCCCGCATGCGCGCTCGACAACCTCGCGGTCCCTTTCATTGGTCAATCGGTGCACGATCAGAGTGCCCATCTGGCTTAGCACGCCCTCGGTGATGTCGCGCGGGCGTTGGCTAGCCAGACAGATATTCAAGCCGTACTTCCGACCTTCCTTGGCAATGAGTTCAAAGGCATCAAGTCTGGCCGCATAGTCTTCGGTGCCGATGTGTCGGCCCAGAAAATTGTGCGCCTCGTCGACCATGACTACTGTCGGCCGCTGCTGAAACGCGCCGTCGCGGGCTTTGGTCAGAAGATGACGGCCGATGACATTGGCGATGATCTCTCGCGCGTGATACTCGTAGGCTATGCCGCTCAAGCAGACGCGCAGAAGCCCATCGTCTCCCGTTATGAAATTGTCGATATCGGTGGTCAAGGCCGACACATCGCCACCTCTGAAGACGCAAGCAAAGGCGGGAGACGTCAGAACGCCGTTTATGCGCGCGAAAAGTGAGAGGCAGTTTGCGTAACTTCCCTCATCAGGTCCACCCCATTTCGTCGGATCGGGTTCTCGCTGTGTACCGCCGGTCGGCCATACGCATTCTTGTTCTATCTGCTGCACCAGCCGAGACACTTCAAAGGGCTGCCGCGGATCGTCTAGTAGACGCGAGATAGAAGGATCCAACTCAGCTTCACTTACTGGTTGCTTGAGCTGACCGTGCTTTCGGATGTGTCCATCAGTAGCAAGTGCGGGTCGCATCCCCGCCAGCCGCAAGCTCCTCATCGCCGCCCGCATCTTCGGCCCCTGCACCTTCCCGGCTGGCTCGAAAAGCGCCACGAAGTCAGACTCTAAAAAGCTCGTTGGTGGTAGCGAAGAGGAAACCGAACCAGCAGCCTTTTCTACCGGATCGCCTAGATGGCAATGCGTCACACCGTCGCCGGCGAAGTCCCGATACTCTCCGGTGGCA
>JASEGT010000037.1 GCA_030018005.1 Actinomycetota bacterium | reverse complement strand
GCTGGATAACGCCCTGTTTGGGGCAGCGTTTGTCTACTAACTGCGGAAGTTCGGTGTCTGGAATCGGTCAATTCCATGGTTGAGGAGCGTTGCCAGAAGGTGGACTGCTGGAAGAACTCTAAGCAAAGACAACGCTGGCTCGCAACAGCCCTCATTGACATCGAGCCGAGGCTCAATCGGATCAAGGGGTATCGCCATCTTTCTAAACTTCGCGAGGCGCTTGAGCGGGAGCTAAAGATCGAACGACAGCCGGTTCAAACGGAAGTAGCATAGCCATATGAGTCGTGGAAGTTTCAACTAGAAATGGGATTGACTCACGTAAAGCGATATAGTGTCACCGAAGCCCTCATCGGGTCTCAATGTTGGATTACGCTCAATAACGGTAAATTCAACTCTGAGCTTTTCTTGTCTAATAACAAGAACACTCGCCTCCGGGTAGATATTTAGAATAGCTCGGCCTCAGGGGTTTGCCTCGCGATTTCTAAGTACTTCTCGTCAGGGACGTTGGGGTTTGAGACATCCCTATACTTTTGCTCCCATACATTACGGTATTGAGCATATTGGACGTAAGCCGACCCACCACAAGCTCTGTTACCTAGAAAACTAGCGCGTTATGGACTAATCGCTTTCAACTCGTCCAGAAACTCCTGCTCGGTCATTTCTCCAAAATGCGCTTGCGCAATCTCTTCACTTGAATCAACCGTGACCTTTCCACCGGATAGCTTGAACTTGTACGGCTCTCCGCCAAACCTGTACTTGTCGGCGACTTTGATAAGAAAAAAGGCGTAGGTTGTGCCGATGTGTATAGGAGTGCGGGAATCCACAAGCTGAGTTTTGCCGTCTAATTCGCCGCCCTCTTGCGTCATGATGATTTTGCGATTGCCGGCGCCCTTAAGATACCGGTCGACGCTGACCTCATAATCGGTGCCCAAGATGACGAACTCGGTATTCTCTTTGCTCGGGTCTTGCGCATCTCGCGACAGGTTATGCGTCTGCAGCTGCGCCCGCACGGTACCGATGACGATAACCTCAGCATTATCGCTTAGCTCCTTGAGCGAGGAATAGTATTGGCGGTCACCAAATACGTGCTCCACTGTTGAAGCCGGTTTGCTTTCAGTAGTTGTCGCGACGGGTGCAGCGGTTTTATCGCCGCTCTGCGAGACTTTCGCAAATGCCGCATCCTCCACTCCATCGATTACAGTCGTTCCGCTATAATACTCCTTAAGCCGTTGGAGTGTATCAATAACTTCGCCTTTAAGATCGTAGAATCGCACATCTTTAACGCCCGCCTTTGAGTCTAGAATAATGATATATCCCTTCTCGCCTTGGACGTGTTCCTCAACAATCTCACCGTTGGTAAATTCTACGACCATCTTATTGTAATCAACCTTAAAACGCTTATCCGCGCTCATTATCCAGGATGTGTTGTTCAAAACGCTGCTCAGTACCGTATAGTCGCTGTCGACGATTCTGTTTACCGCAAAACCCATACTTATTGGAAAACTAAGCTCAGCCCTTCTTGAAACAACGTACCCGCGCTTTGCGTCTTTGACTACATGGATAAGCTCGGTAAAATAGCCCTCCCCGCCATACCGAACTAAAGCCAAATACCCCTTTCGATAAGGCTTAACCTTGAACGCCTCGAATTTAGTCTTATCATACGTCTCGTACTCTGCAGCAAGATATCCTATGGCGGTGGCCGCGATTTCGTCCTCGACCGTTGCGGGTTCCCGGCTGTTTTCGGGGCGAACAACCGATGAATTCAAACCACACCCCGTTGGCACGGTTGTAGAAAAAACGACACAGAGCACTAATGTGATTATTGTCTTCTTTTTCATAGAGCGCCCCCTCAGCGCATTTAGGGAAATTGCCTTACGATGCCCTTTTTCGACCGGGTCGATACTTGCCGCGAAGTAATCCCAAACCTATAGATGCGTGCATCATCGTCGCTATGTATCGTGTAGTTTTACGGCATACGCTAAGTATAGTAACTAGGCTCGCGCGAAACAACTCTTTGGTTATAAATATCACGTAGTACTTTCTTCGTCATCCTGGCGTCTCACTATTGCGCGCCGAGCATAAAGCTCCCTTAACCACTTAACAGCATGGGCCATAGGACACATCGGATGCATATCACCCCCCATCACAGTAAGCGCAAGTCAATAAAACGATGATTATTCAAGCTTTCTGTATAATAAGCGTTAATATTCTGTCGTTGCGGGAATAGAAAGTGCGTAGCGTAAACCTTTGCGTGAAAGGTGCGGACATGTTCCGATACCCAAGAAAGCGTCTCATGGTACTGCCGGCTCTTGCGGTTATCCTTTTAACCGCGCAACCAGCGAGTGCGATTTTGCCTATGACATCGGATAGCGTTAATATCCCCACCAACCGCACCATAAATGACGACGTATATATCGGCGCCGGCAATGTGACGATAAACGGCACGATAAACGGCGACTTGATAGCCGCCGGAGGTAATATCACGGTCAATGGGACGGTCCGCGACGACCTTGTCGTCACCGGCGGCAATATTATCCTCAACGGCGATGTCGGCCAGACCATAAGAAGCGGCGGCGGCAGCATCGTGATAAGCGGCAAGGTCGGCGAAGACCTCATAATAGGCGCGGGAACAGTTTCGACGAGTGAGGGCACGACCATTGGCCGCGACGTAATGTTGGGTGCGGGTACGGCAACGTTGAGCGGCGAGATTAAGCGCAACCTGACCGCCGGTGTCGGAGAGCTGACCATCGACGGGAAAGTGGGTAAGAACGCGCGCATCTACCTAGACGACGGGAATCTGACCCTTACCGACCGCGCGCGAATCGGCGGCAACCTGACTTATACGAGCGAGAACCGGGCGAATATAGATTCCAGGGCTGAGGTTCAAGGCAAGATATCGCGCAAAGAGCCGCCTCCATCCATGCAGCGCCCCACCGCCGAGCAAAAGGCCACCGGACGGATTATCTACTTCATCATCTCGTATCTGGCCACATTCCTGCTCGCGATGGCTTTATTGCTGCTAATCCCCAAACGCACAAGCGAGATAAGCGCGACTGTAACCTCATCGCCCTGGACTAGCCTCCTTATCGGCCTGGCTCTACTGATACTCGTTCCCATAACCATCATCATCTTGATGTTCCTTGTCATCACCATACCCATCGCGCTTATTATGCTATTCCTCTACACCTTGGGCATCTATCTTTCGAAGGCGTTCGTCGGGCTCGCTATCGCAAAAGCCTTCTCACGATATGTCAATCTCGGCAAGGGCAATATCTTGCCTCTCGCCATCGGTATGCTCGTCGTAATGCTCATCGGCATCATTCCCTACGTCGGCCCGGTGGCCAGGTTCATCTACTACCTCTTCGGCCTCGGCGCCGCCGGGATTGTAGTGTATAGAGTGTTAGCGGCCCAGCGAGTTTCGACGCAGCCGGAGCAACCGAACGAGAGTGGACAGGCCGTGTCGGTGGAGCCGACACAACCGTAAAGCGCAGTTAGGAGCCAGCAACGACGGCATGTTGCGCAAGATTATGCTTGGACACATACCATTATGAACGCAGTTGGTTGGTGAGTTAGCAACCGCGCAGGAAGCGCGCTAGTCGAGAACACCTTATGATTCAGTTGACAAATCGCTGTTAAACTTCTTCGTAGGCATCCAGAAAATCATCTCGCGAAATCCCGGCCTGCGAGCATATCGTTCGAAGAGTTGACGCTTTAATCTTGGGGTGATTTTGCATAGTAAGGGGAGTTTTTGTGCCATCGGGGTTTTGACGCGCCATAGAGATGTGCTCTTTCTCGCGCGCAAGCTGAAAACCTAAAACCTCTAGAGCTTTGACCACTCTCTTTTTCGGCGCATCAACTGGAAATTTGCCCATTGAGGCTATACAGCAGTTTCTGCGATAAAAGCTTCAAGGATTGGTGGGTCGACATCGAGTACATCTTCTCCGAAAGACTCTACATGAAAACGGATTGCGGATTTTACGGCCTCCAGAGCTTCTTCGTATGTATCTCCTTGCCCAACTACCACGCCTTGCATGCCTAGTGGATATGCCACATATCCGTCAGAATGCTTTTCCACTATGATTTTATACTGCCTCATTGGAATATTCACCTCCGGCTCTCACCGTTTGATATATAATACCACTTCAAGGGTTTTTCTATAGACCTCAAAGCAGTCTTACATCGAATTATGCAGATTGTGTCAGCAAAAAACTGTTGTTTGAGGCTTTTTGAGTAGTTTATTAAGCGTAACGCGAAGGTTCGCTTTGCGACACAATACCGCGCTTTTTCCAAATCTAAATAAGCGTCAATTTTGTTTGTCGAGAACCCAGATGGTTTCGCTCGTGATGGTCTGGTAGAACTTCCCTTGCTCATCAAGAGCCCCCCACTCTGCTTCTGTGTAAATCAGCAAATCGGCAGAGACAGGAAGACCTGTTGCGTCTATTGCGGCAGCCCTTTCTATAAAAGGTTGCCGGGAGTCGGTCACGATGATGACGATATCGAGGTCGCTGCCCACCCCCCAATCGCCTCGCGCGTAAGAACCGAAGTAGCCGATGCGGGATACGTCACTTCGCACTTGCGCCAAGTCAGTTGCCCACTGGCGAACCGCTTGATCCACGCTCTCCCTATTGGGCCATTTGAGTACGGACGAACGTAATGATCTCACCGGCATAGCGTAAAGCCTCCTCGCTCTGGAGCGGCCCATAGTGCTCAAAGGGCGCTCCCTCCGGATGACTATCTGGATATCGGGAAGGAATATAAAAATTATCGAGAACTCGGCCTTTCTCAACTAGCTCCACTGGGACACGAACAGCGTCCGGCAGTTCCTTGATAAGCGTGGCCACAACATGCCCCCACGCTTCCTGTCCTAAGTGAAGATGGAGTGCCTTTACCGCTTTCTCCGCAGCCTGCTGCGCGGCGAAGCATGCCCACTCATGCCGCCCGGCCGTGCGGGAGTCTTGCGCCTGCTCTAAGTCTCTTATCGCTTGATTAAACCAATCATTAGCACGATTAGGCATAACGACACACCCCTCAAGTTCTAACTCAAAACTTATACGTTAGCTAAAATGCCCACCTAAGTTAGAATTATAATGCATCGCAACACCTAATAATATCGTTACTTTTGCTGTGTAGCATTACATGCACCCCCCCCAAACGCTCGACGAAGCTGCCGACACCAATGCCGTTAGAGACAGCTCGGCTTGATGGCACTGTATCGAAATACGAGCGTTCGTGAGATGGTCTGGAGAAGGACGACGCCCCGGTGTGCACCGGGGCGTCGGAACAGTACGTCGACCTAGCACGCTACTCATCCGTCTCGTGTATTGACCGACCGGGGTCGCTCACGGAGACGCCTATCTGCGTGACCCCGTCCACCTCGTATACGGGAATAACGCGCGGCTTATCCCCTCTGGCTTTCTGTTGGGCGACCGCCGCAGCCGGTGAGCTGGGCACCGGACCCTCCAAGTCAGTGCGGTACGCGTAGCCCTCTTTGCCGTTCGTGGCCAGAACGCGAATCAAATCGGGCTCGTCCTCGTACGATACGGCATCCGCCGATGAGCCGTAGGTCACGCCGTGGGTGTTCTTAGGCCAGACAGTCACCTTTCCCTCGGGTCGCGCTATCAGATTGGCGTTCACGGCGACCGCGAACGAAAGCACCGCCACGAGTGCTACGATTCCGATAAACAATACGTGCTTCTTCTTCATGTAACCCACCTCCACTCTAATAGGTCTGGCTCGGACTTGTCCAAGTCGCGTGACCGTGATACGCGCTGCCTGTCCACGATTGGCTGATCCCATAGCTGTAGTAGTTGCCTTTCACAGTGTAGGCACCCGTCATCTTCGCGAAGCCAGTGGCAGCACTGCTGCTGTAAAAAAAGTCGGTCCACTTCACAAGAACACCCGAGTCGTTGTACAGCCGCGCTTTAGCGCCATACCAGCCTGCTGGCCGAGTCACCGAAGGATCGGAGTGGATGTAAGTGCTGGCGTAAGCGCCGTATGTGGTCGTCATGACCTCAGCCTGGTTTTTGTAACCGTAGCTCCCGCAAGTGAAGTATGAATAGTTGCTCAAGGCGGTCCCCGCGAGCGCCGACACGACAATGGTGAATATCATTACCACCGAAAGAGCAAAGGTAGCGGCGGCCTTACGCGAAATTCGTCTCATTGCCTACTCCTCTCTGTGATGGGTCAGGTCTTGAAATGCAACATTTATTGCCTTTCTCAGAATCAATATAGACACTCGCTTCACGTTCAAAACCACCCTCCCTAATATCATAACACTTCAAATTTACGACTCGATTATTTCCCAAAAGTCACCCCGTCTCCTCCAGTCATAAGTCAAATTGGCTTCGACAAGTATCATATGCTAAACTAACCTTGCTACCCTCTAATATACCCTTAAGTAGATCGCTTCTCTTATTCGAGGTTATTGGGGGTAGCATTTTTCATTACCATCCTCACCTCCTCATAAAGAATTGCCATTCCCGCCTTGCGGAGCCATTGCTCTTGTATTAGTATTAGCCAGCGAACGAACACGATCGAACATGTTTTAACCCCCCTTCTTTTAGGAATCCACAGTGATTGCAGTAAAACTTAGAATGTCCATTAAGCAAGCGGTGAATAAAATTTCATTGAAACTTTACTGCATAAATATCAAAGCATACGCTGTATGTTGCTAGTATATGTCTAGTATAATAACGATGTGTGTGTGTCAACAATTTGTAGTATTATCTTTATATGGTATATTCTGACAGTGGTTTACATAAGAAGCTATTGAGCTATCGCTGAACTAAGCATGCAGTCTAAGCTGCGGCTTCTCTTCTTTGCGGATATGTTAGCGACAAAACACAGCACACAGCCCAAGCGCTAAAAAGAGCCCCAATCTCTTGAGGCTCTTTTAAAGTTGATTGTGGCACGCAATCGCATGAAATTAGCGGTTGCAGTCCATAGTTATTTCTTAAACGCACGAGCTTTAGTAAACGCTCTGCGAACTTCGCGCAAGTTTTAGTAAACATTCTCCACGCTCGGCATACCCGGGGTCTTCCTTGGAATTCCCCGTTAATGCTCGCTCCTAAAAATCACCATTAAGACTGTTCAACTGAGCCAACGTAAATACCGGACCGTCCTTGCAGATGAATAGGCTGCCGATGTTGCAGCGCCCGCAGAGGCCGACGCAGCACTGCATCTTGCCCTCAAGGGTGGTCACTATCTGCTCGGGGGTGAAGTTCATCTCGGCCAAGTCCTGTAGGACGAACTTGATCATAATCGGCGGCCCGCAGGTTAGGGCGATGGCGTTCTCCGGTGATGGGGCGACCTCTTTTAGGATGGTCGGCACGAAGCCTACCTTGCCGCTCCATTTGTCGTCGCCGCAGTCTACGGTGATGTTCATATCGAGGTCTTTAACCGCCCCCCAGCGCTCGTATTCCCATTTGAAGACGAGGTCTTCGGGACTTCTCGCGCCGTAGACGAGCGTTATGTGCCCGAAATCGTCGCGGTTGTCGATGGCGTAGTTCAAGACGCTTCGAACCGGGGCCAGGCCGATACCGCCGCCGATGATTATTAAGTTTTTGCCCTTCCAGGCGTCGACGGGCACATTAGGTCACATACTACTGTTCAAAAGTAAAACATGAAACAGAATGCTTATAGAACCTGATACAATAGCGAAATTCTTCGCAAATGTTTGTCTCGATAGCATTGCCTCAATTGTTGCCAAGATAGGAAAGACATGAAATGCATAAGGGAAGCTCAGCCTAAGCGTAACAAATCTTCTTACAGTTTAATTTAAGGTGAACTTTGTCGATGATGCTTAAATAGCCGACTTTTAAGAATGGTTTTAGCGCGCCTATTTTCCTTTCGCGGGGACCGTCCTTCTCAAACTGACTAATGTCCCCAATCATGTATTAACCAGGAATCATTCTTTGTCTCCCTTATAAGAATATAATCCCAGTCATTTTTTTCAAGAAGCTTTTTACGATCGTATATTTCAAACACGGCGTGTAATACCAGAACCTTATAGGGCTCTCTCTGAAACATGTCTGTGTAACTACCAGGAATCTTGTCTTTGGGCTGGTACTTTCCAGGATAGCTAATGCTCTTAACTTCATATCTCTTAGGTCTTCTAAATTCCTCTTTTATATTCTCTTGATTAGCAAACCCCTCTTTATACCGGCCTAAGGTCTCTTTGAAGCCTTCAATATCCCCGTCTGTCATAGTCTTGAAATGCTTCTCAATGGTAGACCTTGCTTCCTCGATGTCCTTATCTGTAATTTGAAATACGGACGATTTTGAGTCCTCAGTATCTTTCTCGATAGCTTTCTGCTTCTTACGGTTGCCAGTATTTTTAGCGTAATCTACTGCATCGCTGCCGCTTTTTTCGCTCAGCGAAGACGTCTCTGAACACCCAGATAAAATCACCATCAAAACAGTGATAATAAATACCAACTTAACGTTGCAAATATCGCTCATAAAACCCCCAAACTGTCGCAGCAACACCCCTTTGCTCTGTCGCCAAAAAATACATTGGTTACGTTCTTGTACGTAATGGCTGTGAAAAAGGGTGAGCCTGAGCTTATGTTTTAGCAAGAATCCGCGCAAGCAAAGCGTTTGTGTGGACAAACAAGGAAATTATCGCGTCTCAGGCCCGCCCCTGCTACCTACACTGCTTGTCTGAGATATTTATTTATCAAAACTAGCACTCGAGAATGCTAATCGTCTCATATTGCAGTTGCTTCCGCCAAAATATGTAATTAATTCAGAGACCTTTCTATTCTTCAGATCAGCAGTATGTTGACAAACATAAATATAGGGTAGTCCCACCAGGTCTCCGATGGTGCTGGCGGGCCGTATTCTAGAGCTGACACATAGACAGAGTGCGTATAGCTCCCAGAGCTACCGTTTCTAAATTGGGCCGGGACGACCTTCCTCGTGGTGCCTAACAACACCTAGAGGGTATTTTAGGATTCTACAGCTTGTTCAAGCACTCGTTATACTCATCAACGGTAATCTTTATTTCCCTCAATATCTCTCTAATCAAGGGACGAGCCAACTCTCTTCCTTTATGGTGCGGAACGGTGGTAGTCCTTCCGTCCAGATGCCGGTAGAACACATGGCTTCCTTTTTGACGGACTCGCTCAAAGCCTAAGAAAAACAGTAATTTTTCCATTCGCTCAGCGCTGACAATCTGTAGTCTGGTCAACTGGCTACCTCAACCTGTTGAACCCCTACAAACTCGGGCAATTTCTCCCTATCCTCTGGCGACATCTCTTCTAAGCATAGTTCGATAACCTCTTTTAGGTTCTTTTGGAGTTCATCTAAGGTCTTAGCCTGAGTATGAGCACCGGAAATTCCCGGCACAATCGCTACGTACATCCCTGTCTCGGGGTCTTTCTCGATATAAGCGGTTATTTTGCGCACCTAAACACCCCCTTATCGTACAATCGTAAACTGCATATTCATATTACCAGATTAGCCCGCCGCAACACAAAAAGAGCCCCGACGACTCGAGGCTCTTTCAAAGTGGTTTATGTAGTGTCCCTAAAAATCCCCATTAAGACTGTTCAACTGAGCCAACGTAAATACCGGACCGTCCTTGCAGATGAAGAGGCTGCCGATGTTGCAGCGCCCGCAGAGGCCGACGCAGCACTGCATCTTGCCCTCAAGGGTGGTCACTATCTGCTCGGGGGTGAAGTTCATCTCGGCCAAGTCCTGTAGGACGAACTTGATCATAATCGGCGGCCCGCAGGTTAGGGCGATGGCGTTCTCCGGTGATGGGGCGACCTCTTTTAGGATGGTCGGCACGAAGCCTACCTTGCCGCTCCATTTGTCGTCGCCGCAATCTACGGTGATGTTCATGTCGAGGTCTTTAACCGCCCCCCAGCGCTCGTATTCCCATTTGAAGACGAGGTCTTCGGGGCTTCTCGCGCCGTAGACGAGCGTTATATGCCCGAAATCGTCGCGGTTGTCGATGGCGTAGTTGAGCACGCTTCGAACCGGAGCCAGGCCGATGCCGCCGCCGATGATTATTAAGTTTTTGCCCTTCCAGCTCTCGACGGGAAAACCGTTTCCGTAGGGGCCGCGGATGCCGAGTTTATCGCCCGCGCCCATGGTGTGGATATAGTCGGTGACCACGCCGCAGCGTTTGATGGAGAACTCCAGGTACTCGGTCTGCGTCGGCGACGAGGTTATCGAGATGACGCTCTCGCCCGCGCCGAAAACCGACAGCTCGGCGACTTGACCGGGCCTTTGTTTGAACGCTGCCGCCGCCGCTTCGTCGTCTATTTTGACCCGGAATGTCTTTACATCCGGCGTCTCGTCGAACGCCTCGATGATGGTGGCGATTGTCGGCACTAATGTCTTGGTGGCACTAGTCATCTAAAGCCCTCCTCCCGTCTTGACAGTCTCATCGGCCGGCTTGATTTCGCATGAGCGATCTTTTGTATCGACATCCGAGAGTTCTTTTTCAAAGCCTACCGGCGCGGCGCCGGTGACCGCGAGCGAACCTTCCAAGAAATCACGGAGGTCATAGGAGACCGGGCAGCTTCTAATGCAGCGGCCGCAACCGACACAGTCGATGTCGCCGTATTTCTCCGGGAAGTAGCTGAATTTGTGGAGCATTCTCTGGCGCATGCGCTTCCAGTGGAACTCCCTCGGGTTGTGGCCGCCGGCCGCCCGGTTGTACTGGTAGAACATGCATGAATCCCAACCGCGATAGCGCTCGCCTTTCCTGGTGTTGCCCTCGTCGCGAACGTCGAAACAGTAGCATGTCGGGCAGACAAAGGTACACGCGCCGCAGCTTAAGCACTTGTCGGTAAGCTTCTGCCAGAAGGCATCGTCATTGAAGAGCGCGTCGAGCGCTTTGGCGTCGGCGATATTTATCTTCGGCATCGAGTTTGCGACCTCTTCGCCGATGCGCTTGGCCGCCGCTTCGTCGTCGGCGCTCGCGTCGCTGAAGAGACCCTCGTTTGCCTTGATAAGCTCCTCACCCTTGTCGGTGAGCGACTCGACGAGGTATTTGCCGTCGATGTCCATCATCCAGACGTCGCCGGTCTTCTCGTCGGGCGCGCCCCCTATCGAGGTGCAAAAACAAGTACGGCAGGCGCTGGTGCACGCCGTTGTGACGAGCGCGGATGCGTTGCGATGCCCCATATACTGGTTCTCGGGCAGGTTGGGGTCGAAGAAGGGTTTATCGGTCAGAGTAAACGACCTGCTGTCGCAAGGACGGATACCGAAGACTATCTTTTTCGTCCCGTTCTCGTCCCCGGGGATAACGGTGATACCGTCCGGGTTTACCTCGAACGAGAGAATTTTCTCGACCTGCTTGAAAATCAGACCCTTCGGCGGGGTATCCGTCCTGATGTCCATCGCGGGCATCTGCCCTTTAGCGATTTTCTTAAACGATGAAGCGCCCTCACCCTCCACCGGGGCGTAGACCTGATAGGCCGCGACCAACGAATCGAGCCAGGCCTGAAGGTTGCCGGCTGATAATATCTTAGTGACCACTTTCCAACTCCTCCTTACGGAAGACTTCAAGCGGCGGACGCACATCCGCTTTCTCCCCCACGTTGAAATCGAACAGTTTGCGTACCGCATCGCCGACCTGCTTGTGCAGGAGGCTCAGCGGTATGCCTACCGGGCACGCCCGCTCGCACGAGCCGCACTCGGTACAACGCCCCGCCACGTGCATGGCGCGTTGGGCATGGAACATGAGTGCTTCTTTTGTGTCGAGTTTGGCGCCCGTCCAGCGCTCGCGCAGCGCTTGAACCGCGCAGTTATCGCGGCAGTAACAGGCCGGGCACGCTTCGCGGCACGCATAGCAGCGTATGCAGCGATCGAACTCTTTGGCCCAGAAATCGCGCCACCAGGCCGAATCGGCGTCTTCGGGGACGACTGAGACCGCCTCACCGGTGACTTTGGTAACACCATCGTCTATGACTACGTCGCCGAACACGTTATCCTGGTTGCACAGGTAACAGCTATCGAGCGCGACCTGTGCGAACGGCACCCGTTTAGCCTCGCCGCCGACCTCGACGACTATGGTGTCGCCATCGAGATAGGCCGCCGTGGCGTCGTCCAGCGAGCCGACCGCCGCCTCTAGCTTGGCCGGATTGACCGTCCCCGGGCACTTAATACTTATGACTTTGACGTTTTCGCGGTCTATCTTGCCTTCCGCGATAAGAGCGACTACCGAGCCCGCGTCACACGGCTTGGTTATGACCGCCGCTTTCTCATTTAACCTCGGAAGGTAAACCGCCAGGTTGTTCTGACAAAACGGATTAAAGACCAGCTTGTCCGCGTCTTGCGCGTCGCGCACAAAGAGCGGTGAGGCTTTCGCCGGGTTCCAACCCGCGCCCCAGCCGATGACCGTCGTCACCTCTTCCTTCTCGAGAAGCTCTTTCGCTTTTTCTCGCAGCTCTGCTTCGAGTTTTTCCATGTTTAAGCCTCAACCTTCTCTCCCGCGTTCTCTATCTCGGCAACCATATCCGGAGCGAGCATAGAGAAGACGTCTGGGTTGAATTTACCTACTTTTTGGAGCGCGACTATAAAGTCCTCGACTTCCTCTTTAAGCTCCTTACCCTCGGAGGCCGCGATCCAGGTATACCTGAACCTCTCCGGCTCGATGCCGAGGACCGGAAGTATTTCGTTGAACAGTGCCAAGCGCCGCCTGGCATAGTAATTGCCCTCACGATAGTGGCAATCACCCGGGTGTCAGCCAGACACCATGACCCCGTCCGCGCCGTCGAGCAAAGCTTTGAGGGCGAACAAGGGGTCCATCCGGCCGGTACATGGGATTCTTGCGATCCTCAAGTCCGCCGGATAGGCGAGACGCAAATTGCCCGCCAAATCCGCACCGGCATAGCTACACCAGTTGCAGAAAAACCCGATAATCTTGAACTCTTGATTCTCTACCACTGTAATACCGCCTCTATCGATTTTAATATCTGCTCATCGGTCTGACCTCTGAGCTGTGCGGCGCCCGGGCGGCACGCGGCCGAACAGGTTCCGCACCCCTGACACATTGCCTCGTTTACCTTGGCAAATTTCTTACCTCTGAACTCTTCCATCGTAATCGCCGAGTACGGGCAAACCTCGACGCACGCGCCGCAGGCCACACATATCATCGGGTCGATATTGGCGACCATCGGGTCGCTCATCAATATATCATTCGAGAAGAGCACGCCGACTTTGGCGGCTACCGCACCGGCGGTCGCGACCGTGTCGGGGATATCTCTCGGCGAGAGTGCCGCACCGCAGGCGAAAACGCCTTCGCGCGGAACCTCGACCGGTTTTAGCTTCGGGTGAACCTCGCTGATGAAGCCGTAGGCATCGGTGGTGATACCGATTGTGTTGGCAAGAGCGACGCTGTCCTCGCGGGCAATCGAGCCGGTGGCGAGGATGACCATGTCGGCCTCCATCTCAAGCGGCATGCCGAGAATGGTGTCCGCGGCCTTCAGCACCAGGTGGCCGTCTTGCTCGTAGATACGCGAAACGCGACCGCGCACGTAATTGGCGCCATATTCTCGCTGGGCGCGAAGAACAAACTCCTCGTAGCCTTTGCCGGCCGCGCGGATGTCCATATAAAAGACGTATACCTCGGCGTCGGGTAATTTCTCGCGGACAAGAATCGCCTGCTTCGCTGTGTACATACAGCAGATTCGCGAGCAATACGGGACGCCCTTGGCCTCGTCGCGCGAGCCGACGCACTGTATGAAAGCTACCTTTTTGGGTTTTTCGCCGTTCGACGGGCGAACTATCTTGCCTTCGGTCGGGCCGGATGAGTTAACCATGCGCTCGAAGTCGAGCCCGGTGATGACATCGGGTATCTCGCCGGCGCCATACTCGCCGTATTTCTTCTGGTCGAAGAGGTTGAAGCCGGTTGCGAGTACAATCGCACCGAACTTCTCGTTGATAAGCTCATCCTCCATCTCGAAGTTGATTGCGCCCTGCTCGCACTTCTTCTGGCAGACGCCGCATTTGCGTTTCGGCTTCTTCTCACCTTCCGCGACCTCGATCGTGTCGGGGTCCGGCGACAGGAGCCACTGGCAATGCTCTTTGTCTATGACCGGGACCTTCGGAACAGCCTGAGCAAACGGTACGTAGATCGCACCGCGCGGCGCTTTGCCGTTCTCGAACTCGTTCGGGATCTTCTTCTTGAGCGGACACTTGGTCACACACTCGAGACACCCGGTACAGATGCTCTCATCGACAAACTTGGCTTTCTTCCGGATGGTCACGTTGAAATTGCCGACGTAACCGTTGACGTTTTCGACCTCCGAGTAGGTCAACAACCTTATATTCGGGTGCTGCGCCACATCGACCATTCTCGGCGATAGAATACACGCCGAACAGTCGAGCGTCGGGAAGGTCTTATCGAGCTGCGCCATGCGCCCGCCGATCGATGGTTCCTTCTCGACCATGACGACCTCGTATCCCATGTTGGCTATATCGAGCGCCGCCTGAATTCCCGCTATTCCTCCCCCGATGACCAGCGCGCGTTTTTCGACCGTGACCTGGCCCGGCGTAAGCGGTTTTGCGAAGGAGACCTTGCCGACCGCCGCCTTGACCAAATCGAAGGCTTTGCGCGTCGCGCTGTCCTTGTCCGCCGTTACCCACGAGACATGCTCGCGCAGATTGGCGATTTCGAGCATGTACGGGTTGAGTCCCGCCTGCTCGATGGTCTTTCTAAAAGTATTCTCATGCATCTTCGGCGAGCAAGAGCCAATGACGACCTTATCGATATGGTTTTCTTTAATCGCGTCGATTATCACTTTTTGCCCAGCCTCAGAGCAGGAATACTTCTGGTGGCTCGAATACACTACGCCAGGTATATTGATAGCGTCATCAGAGACTTTCGCTACGTCTACCTTGCCCGCGATGTTCGCGCCACAATGACAGATGAATACACCGACTCTTGACATACTAACCGACTTCCTTTACTTCGTTGGCTTCTTGCCGACGTTTATTGATAAGCCTCATTACTTCACCGTCTATATCCAAATCCTGCTCGTCGGCGTTGAGTGCCGTACCGAGAAGTTGTGAGAAATAGACGATCGGTATTTCACTTTTCAACCCATATTTCTGCATCATATACGGTTGGCGCATCACCAGGTTCATGTGGCAGAGCGGACACGCCGCCGCGACGACATCCGCGCCGGCGGAGACCGCAGCGTTGAGGATGTTACGAACCAGGTTGAGCGTCATATCTTTGTCGACCATTATATAAGCGTTGCCGCAGCACTCGGTCTTGTGCGACCACTTGACCGGTGTAGCTCCGGCCGCTTCCATCAATCTATCCATAGACATCGGATTTTCGACGTCGTCGAATTGCGCGATTTTCGGCGGGCGAACCAGCAGGCAGCCGTAGTACGAGGCCACTTTGAGGTTCTTGAGAGGTTTAGTGATTTTGCCCTCGAACATGCCCTTCTCCAGGGCGTTGTGTGCGGCCTCGACAGTCGAAATCACGCGGACGCTGCCCGGAAGGTACTCGAGACCGTTTTCCTTGAGCGTATCGCGTATCTCGCTGTCGTGCTCGAGCTCGACGGCGGCCTCCTTGAGGCTCATGAAGCACGAGGCGCACGGCGCGACGATGTCGCCGATTTCGCTTGCCAGGACCAGGTTGCGCCCGGCTATTGCCGCGGCCATGTCCCGGTCGACTTTGTGCGCCTGCGACGAGCCGCAGCACGACCAATCCGGCACCTCTTTTAGCCCGATGCCGAGCTTATCGAAGACCGCACGGGTCGAGGTATCATATTCTTTAGCACTCGTCTCAAGCGAACACCCCGGGAAATAAGCGTATGTTTGCATTACTTATCCCCCTCTTTCTTTGCTTTCTTACTGTTGAAGAGTTTCTGGAAATTGTTGAGGTCTTTTATCTGGTGACCGAAGAGGGGGAACTTTCCCTGGAAGAACATCGGGATACCCACGTCGAGGTCGCCGAGGTAGTCCTTGGTCGCTACCTTCATGGCCATAGCCAAAGGCAACTCGTGAACACGCCCGTTGTTCTTGACCGACTCGACGAACTTCTCACGCAGAGCGGACGCAACGGGGTCGGCTACGATCCCTTCGCGCTTCGCGATTTGCGTTATCGCCTCACAGACCTTCGCTACATCCACATCGTTTGGACAACGCGTATAGCATGTTGCACACGCAACGCAATTCCAAATCATCTTCGACTCCAGTACCTTACTACTCCCCCACTGCGCCAAACGTAAGACGATATGCGGTGGAATATCCTGGTACGGAGCGACCGGGCAGCCGGCCGTGCACTTACCGCAAAGGTAGCACATGTCGACTTTCTGTCCCGACAACCTGTCAATCTCTTTCTTTAAATCCACATCGATGGATTTAAATCTCGCGGTCGCGCCCAAAACCATACCCTTCCTTCCAGTCGATAGTTTGTGACAGAGATTGTGAATATTTCCACAATAAGCGTGCAATATTAAAGCAGACTTACAAGGTCTGCCCCATCCTCTTGTTTATTGACTTATGAAGCGCTTTGGCCAACCAGCCTAGCAATCTACATGCTATTTAACTATAGCTCCTTAGAGTTAAGTATTAAACAATGTCAAAAAATAATCAACACATTTTATCAATATTTTGGCTAATATTGTGTCTTGTGTTACGTTATCTGTTACGTTATCAATGGTTCTACCAGTATTATACATTTTATTTGATACATTTTGTAGCTAAGTGACGGTGGGAGTTTGGCGCTAATAAGCCCCGCACGGAGATGTTCGCGCGGTGGTTTTATGGCTGATATTTCGTTGTTTTTGGCTTATTACCGCTATTGCGAAGGTGGCCTTCCCAAAACCAAGATCAAGATGAGAAAGCCGAACGCAAACAGAAAGAATAGGATATGAGACAACGCTAAAAAGAGGCCTAAGCCTCTTTGTGTTCAAATCTTATATGCTTAGAACCGGCACCGCCGTAAGATTACGCGGTCGCTTCCTCTTTCGGGGCTTCCTCTTTCTTCGCGGCTTTCGCTTTCGGCACCTTGATATCCTCAATCATAAGCTTGGTCAGGTGCGAGCGGTGACCGAATTTGCGGCGATAATTCTTTTTCGATTTGTATTTGAAGACAAGGATTTTGTCTCCCTTGAAATGCTCGACGACCGAGGCAACTACTTTAACCTTGTCGAGACCGTCCACGATGACACTCTCATCGCGAATCATGATTACATCGGTGATGTCGAACTTAGAGCCGACTTCCGCATCTACGTGGTCGACAACGAGCTCTTCGCCCTTGCTGACCTTGTATTGTTTTCCACCGCATTTGATGATGGCGTACATTCATATCCCTCCTTAGCAACAAGCACTTATCCTATCATAGAGGCATGCGGGTGTCAATAAAACGGCAGTACATTTAGGATAATTTCTATAGTGCCATATATTGCTGCGCCTATGCAAGTACATGGACAGTAGTGATAATCCATAAGCACAATATGGAAAGAGAGACCGCCTTTTTCAGGCGGTCTCTCTTGGTTGTCATTCAAACGCCTTTTGCCCTTTTGGGCTTACGGCATCGTCAGGCCCCTCTCGGGACGCGAGAAGGTGTGGCACCAGGAGCAGTCGGCCTTCACGCTGTCGACGTGACGGCTGTGCCCGGAGACGTAGCCCTTCCAGTTCTTGCTGTTGTGGCACTGGACGCAGAGGACCGAGTAGTCGGCCTTCTTCGCATAGCCCATCGTCTTGAGCGCCATCTTGGTGCCGGCACCGCCGATGGTTGCCTCGTGGCAGTCGGCGCATACCATCACGCCACCGGTGGACTGGGCGTCAGCGATCGTGTGGTTGAGCATCTGGTAAGTGTCGGCCTTGACGGTGTCCCACGCATCGGTGGACGGGAAGCCCATGAGCGTCAGGCCCTGGGTGACCGACTTGAAGTAGTCGCCGGTCAGGTTGAGGTACTCATTGGTGTCGAGCGCGATGAGCATGTTGCCCGTCGTCCGCATCGGCGCATAGGAGATCTTGTACTTGAACGGGTAGAGCTTGTTGGTCGTGTCGCCCGTGATTGAGCCTTGCAACTGTACGGTCTCCCAAGCGCCGGTCGCGGCGTTGTAGCGACCGTTGTTGCCCTTGAGGTAGTTCCAGGTCTTGCGGTTCCAGAACTTCCAGACCGGACGCACGTTGGTCGCGGTCACATTGCTCGGGTGCCCGTTGGCCTTGCGCACACGCCAGTCGCGCTCCGTCTCGGTCGCGACGCCCTTGCCGTACATCGGCACGTGGCATGTCTGACAAGCGACGCGCGTGATGTGCTTGTTCACGCCGGTCGTGCTGTGGCCGCCGGTCTGCCGCGTGGAGTGGCACTCGGAGGTCGCGCACTTGATCTCGGCCGCGTAGTCGGTCGATTGCAGGTCCGAGCCCTTGCCGGTGACCTTGTGGTTCACGAACTTGTGGCACGCCTGACACGGCAGGTTGCCGCGGCTCGTCGACATATGGACGTCGTGGTTGCCGTCGGTCGTGGCGCCGAGCATCGAGGAGACGTCGCCGCGCTTGAGCCCGTCTCCGCCGCCGCCGTAGGCGTGGCACTTGAGGCAGGTCTTGCGCGTCGGCTTGGTGACGTTCTGCACATACCCGTCAAGCGTGGCCTGGGGTGTGCCCGAGGGCGGTCCGAGGAATGTGGTCGAGAGGCGGACGCGCGCGAGCGCATAGGCCTCGTTGTGGCACATCAGGCAGTCGATGTTATCGAGCTGCGCGGTGGTGGGGTTGGTAGTCCACACCGGCTGGGCGCCACGGCCGACATGGCAGAAGCCGCACTGCGCGCCCCAGTTGCCGTTGATGTTGACGCAGTACGCGTTGATCGCGCTGTTGATCTTGCCTTGAAGCGCCGTGCTGTTGACGTTGTCCGGGGCGGTCGCCTGCCACTGGTAGTGCAGCGCGCCGTACATCGCCGAGAACTGCGACGCGTGGCAGCTGCGGCAGTTCGCGGGGTAGCCGCTCCACAGCAGGTTCGCGTGCGGGCTGTTTGAGACGTTGACCGTGATGGTCTGCGTTGCGGTCTTAGCACCCGAGTTTGTCGCGGTAACCGCGATGGTGTGTGAACCGTTGGCGACCGTTGTCGAGTTCCAGCTGGCGGTCCAGGTTCCGGACGCGGAACCGTTCGGGCCCGACATAGCTACATTTGCACCACCATCAATATTGTAGGTAACACCTGTAACCGTATAGCCCGTTCCGCCGCTCGCACAATCAGCCGATATCGCAACGGCAGTCCCTGAGACCGTAGCTCCACTTGCCGGGGCTGTAATGGCTACAGTCGGCGATGGGGCTGGTTTACCTGCTAGAGCAGTCGATGCCGACATAGCCATAATTATCAGCAGCATGACTGAAAGCAGTAAAAAACGCTTGTTCACTAAATTTCCTCCTTTGAGATATGAGCATTCGCTCTTCGAAAATCGCTCAATCATTTTATCTATCTTCACCTCCTCGTTTAGCATATTTACACCCGCTTGAGCAACGGGGCGGTTTCGGTCGATACGGAGATCCCTCTAGTAGGGCTTATTGATTTAACAAACTACTGCTTTAAATAAGGCTTTAATCTGTAGTAAAATGATAATGCCTAAAAGAAACCTGCCCTCAGGTATTTCTTATGGCACGGCAGGAGAGGTGCCGCCTCTCCTGCTTCTTATTATCCGTACACGAGCCTATTTTCTATACTCATGCGCTTGTTAGTTTTTTGACAATGTGAAACTTTGTACAAACTTATGAAATAAAAAAGCAAGCCGACGAGCCGAAGCCGACCTGCTGTCCGTCTTTATGCTTTGTCAGACTATAACAATCCGTGTCCATGCGCTGCCACCTACCGCCAATACAGGTTTCCGGTTATACGCTCCCCTATCTTGTTATCTTTTATTAATTATAGTAATCCCGATTAAGTGCAACAATAACCCCGGGGGTATATGGGAAATATTTCACATTCTCCTAGTAGTTCACTGGGATTAGCAGGTTTACGTGGTCTTTTATTTCGAATTTGTTCGTTTTAGGAATTTGATTGTGTGGGATTCTTAAATAGTTTTTCTATTTGTTCCTCTGAGCCTTCTTCGACCATCTCCGGCTTGCCGGGCGCAACGGTCTCGTCGAAGACCAGGTATGCCCTTTTACCTAAACCCAGCTCCAAGAGAGCGCCCGCCAGCTTGCCTTCGCGCTCAAGAAACCCTTTGCCGTGTGGGTTGACCTTGAATATAAACGATTCCGCCGCGTGCGTGGCGGCAAGTTTCTTGATTTGCCGATAGACTTGAATCCCGAGGGTGGTCTCGGATAGCACGACACCGAGACCGTGGCAGCGCGGGCATGATTCAGCCTGGAAATCGAGAAGGCCCTGGCTTACGTTCTTGCGCGTCATCTCGACCAGGCCGAGTTTGGATATCTCGATTACCCTCGTCTTCGTCCGGTCCGTCACGAGCGCCGTGTTGAGCGTACTAAAAAGCTCTTCACGATGGTCCAGGTCCTGCATGTCAATGAAGTCGATGACGATGATGCCGCCTATATCGCGCAACCGCAGCTGCCGGACGATTTCCTCGGCCGCCTCCAGGTTTGTCTTGAAAATAGTCTGTTCGAGATTGGTCTTGCCGATATACTTGCCGGTGTTGACGTCGATGGCGGTCAGCGCTTCGGTGTGGTCGATGCTAATATAGCCCCCCGAGCGCAGCCACACCTTACGCTTCATCGCATTCTCGATATCCTGGGTGATGTTGTATTTATCGAACAGCGGCAGCCCGTCGGTGTATAACTCGACCTTTCGCTTGAGTTCGGGATCGGTCGACTCGAGAAAATCGATGATTTGGCCATAGTCTTCTTCGTTGTCGATGAGCAGGCGCTTGAAGTCATGCGAGAAGAGGTCTCTGACGATTCTGAGCGCGAGCTGCGGCTCCTGGTAGATGAGCTTGACCGGGGTAGACGATTTTACCTTGCGCTCTATCTTTCTCCAGTAAAGCAGCAGCCGTTTGACATCTTCTCTGAGTTCCACGACTTCGGCTCCTTCGGCCGCCGTACGGGCTATCAAGCCCTTGTTTCGCGGCTTTATCTGTTCACAAATCTCTTTAAGCCGGTGGCGCTCGTCTTCGGGTAATCGCCGTGAAACGCCTAGAAAGCTCGAGTACGGCAAGAGAACCAGGTAGCGGCCGGGCAGTGTTATCTGCGTGGTGACCCGGGCTCCCTTGGAATCCATCGGTTCTTTTACTATTTGCACAAGGATGTCCTGCCCCGGTTTGAGAAGATGCTGAATCGGCGGCATCGGCTCATCCTCGTTCTCCCTGGGATATACGATCTCCTCGACATAGAGAAATGCGTTTCTTTCGATTCCTATATCTACAAACGCCGCCTGCATCCCGGGCAAGATATCTTTGACCCTGCCGAGGTAGACATTACCGACAATCGACGGCGTTTCGCGGCGTTCCAGATATATTTCGACGAGTTCACGGTCTTCGAGAACCGCAGCCCTGGTCTCGAAGTCATCGACGGAGATCATCAGCTCACGACTTTTCACACTCACTTCCAATCGTCATATTTTTGTAGAAATCATAAATATCTATTAACGGGATATCCCGGTTAACATACTCCGCGACGCGCTCTATGCTAATTACCTCCATGCCTTGGGGCTGGGGATAGTTTTGAGCGAGCTTATCGATCAGAACCTCCGGCCGCACGCTGTTATTTTCACCCGCAGCAAGAAGCATGTGAAAAACAGCTCTTCCACCGCCTGCTTCTTCGATGTTCCAGTCTAGAATCG
>JASEGT010000036.1 GCA_030018005.1 Actinomycetota bacterium | reverse complement strand
GCAGTTCACACATTTTGTTTTCGTTGAAGCAGATCCTGCGAACCTGGAAGCACTAAAAGCGAGGACCGAACCGTTGCTTAAGGGTCGCCATGCAAAGTACATTCTTGGCGACGTAAACGCTGTTCTTCAGGACATTACGACAACCGTGCCCCAAAAAGGCGCTCTCTCGTTGATATTTGCAGATCCCTATACCATCCAGCTCAAAATGCAGACCATACAATGGCTTTCAGGACATTTAAGAGTCGATTGGCTTATTCATTTTCCGTATGGCACGCATTTGCAGCGAGTCCTGCCCCAAACGCAAACCGAAATGACAAAAGACACACAGACGGCGCTCGACGAATTTTTTGGAGGCAAAGACTGGCGTAAGTTACGCGCTCGCAGACCAAATCCGCGCAGCTATTTAGACCTTTACGAAGGCAAATTGCTCGAACTTGAATATATGATCGGGGATAATTATCCCAGGATTACCAATAGCAAGAACTCGACTTTGTACTACTTGGTGCTCGCAAGCAAGAGTGAGTTGGCACTGAAATTCTGGAAAAGCGTAAACGAAATCGGGCCGGAAGGGCAGCGAACGCTTTTCTAGTTTTCGTATGCTTGACATGTTATGCTGCTGTTTAGCAAACCGGCAATTCACGCAGTATTAATTCATAGATAATAGTCGCAGTTCTTAGGAATAATATGGTGCAGCGCATGGCTTTACATAAGATAACAAGGAAAACACTTCTCTATAAGAGTGGTGTCGAATACGCTGATTACGCGTTGAACCACGCGGAAGGGTGTACTCACGGTTGTACTTATCCGTGTTATGCGATGATGATGAAGAAGCGCTGTGGCGTGATTGCCTCGTATGAAGATTGGGTTCGACCAAAGATAGTCGAAAACGCGTTGGAATTACTCGACAAAGAGCTACCTCGTCTTAAGAGCAAAATCATGCAAGTATTCATGTGTTTTACGACCGATCCGTTTATGTACGAAATAGAGGAGGTCAATCACTTAACACTGCAGATTCTTCAGCGATTCAATAAAGATAAGGTCAAAGGCATCCTTATCACAAAGGGCGTATATCCGGATTGCCTCATCGACAGACAACTGTATAATGAGCAAAACGAATATGGTGTTTCACTCGTTTCAATAGATGAAGAATTTAGAGAAAAGCACGAGCCGTTCTCGGCGCCCTATGAAAAGCGGATAGAAGCATTGCGCAACCTTCATGATGCCGGGCTGAAAACCTGGGTTAGCATCGAACCGTATCCAACTCCGAATATATTCAAGCAAGACATCCGAGAGCTTTTAGAGAGGGTGTCCTTCGTAGATAAGATCGTGTTCGGCAAGTGGAACTATAGTCGGTTGACGACCGCATATAGCCGCCATAGAGAATTCTACAATTCCATGGCGCTTGAAGTCGCATCCTTCTGCGAGCATCACTTGATTCAATCGTATATCAAAGCTGGGACAATAAGCCCGACTTTCTTAGGGGCCGACCAATCGGTTGCGCAAGCAATGCTAGCAAAGCATCTCGTATGCTTAGAAGGTTGATTATCCGATGAACGACAGCGATCGCCAGCATACAGACCATCCGCCCAACAACCACCGAAGAGACAAAGTGCGCGGAGGACTCTGGGGAGCGGTTGTGGGGGACGCGCTGGGTGTGCCGGTTGAATTCAAATCCAGGGAATATCTTAAGCACAACCCGATTGTGGACATGGTGGGCTTTGGCACGCACGACCAGCCACCGGGCACGTGGTCTGACGATAGTTCGCTGATGCTCTGCACGATGGAATCACTGCTTGATGGTTTTGATCCTGAACACATGGGAGCGCTCTTCGTAAGGTGGCTGACTGAAGGACATTGGACCCCGGAGGGCAAGGCCTTCGATATTGGCAGGCAAACACAGGCGGCGCTATCGAGCATAATGAATGGGGTTGCTGCCGGGGAGGCGGGAGGCACGGACGAGCGCAGCAACGGCAACGGGTCGCTCATGCGCATCCTTCCGGTTGCGCTGCGGTATGCAGACGAACCTGCTGCTGAGCTGCTCCATTATGCGCTCAGAGTATCTTCCATAACCCATCGGCACCCAAGGTCGCAAATCGCCTGCGGGTTCTTTTGTCTCATGGCTTCCGCTCTGCTAAAGGGTCTTGCGCCCGACGATGCATACGATTACGCCATTGAAGAGGCTAAACTGCATTACCAATCAGGAGCATACGCTTGGGAGCTGCCGCACTTCGAGCGAGTGCTCAGCGGCGAGCTTCCCAAGCTCGATGAAGACGACATTAAATCAGGCGGGTATGTGGTTCATACGCTGGAGGCAGGAATATGGTGTTTCTTCAATTCCGGCAACTTTGAGGAGGCAGTCCTAAAAGCCGTCAATTTAGGCGACGACACCGACACGACCGGGATTGTCGCGGGCGGGCTCGCGGGTCTTCACTACGGCTTCAAGAGCATTCCGCCGAAGTGGATAGCTGCCCTGGCTAAGCACAAAGAAATCAATAAACTCATCGAGCTTTTTGCGGATAGTATTTGCACAGATTAATCCACCCCGATATCCCCGGTATGTATCAGGAACTCAAGGCTCTCTAGATTTCGTTTACCGGCAGGGAGTTGTGCCGTTCTTTTTGCAGGAGTCGACAATATCGACACCCCGCTCTAGTCGCTTCTCCCAGAACCCCATTAAGCCCAAGCGGCTTCTAGGAGATCGCAAACATCTTCGACAACCCCGCAGGCGTTTCGACAACCCCTTTTTTGGTGATATTAGAAGTGTGGCTATTAGCTTGCGCTTAGCCAAGATAGCGGCAAAGCCGGCGGTGTCACGCCGGCCGGTTCAACAGCCATCACGCCGCTTGGATATAAGGGGGTCGACATGTCTGAGGAAGAGCGGTACCAATCCGCAAGAAAACGGGTCAAGGCGCTGCAGGGCTTCTACATTCATTTTGCCATTTACTTAGTGGTCAACGCCGGGCTTGCCATTATGAACTTGATAGTTAGTCCGGATGCGCTCTGGTTCTACTGGCCGACTATCGGCTGGGGAATCGGCGTTGGGATTCATGGAGTCAGCGTTTTGCTCGAGTACCGGCTCTTTGGCACGGGGTGGGAAGAGAGAAAAATCAAAGAGATAATAGACAAAGAGAGGAAGGTGGGATAGCCTTGCGCGCTTCGCATCTAGCGTTATCATAATTGGCGTCAAGGCCCGTAATCACGGACCGAGGTTAAGCGTACCTGAAATCCCGTCAAACGATCGTAACGTTCCTAGTCTATGATAATGTCGCTGGCGCCACAACCGCACCTCCAGCCTACTGATTGATGTCCTGCTACGAGCGTAGCCCCACTAATATTAGCGCTACCGCGTTTTGGATACCATAGAGGTATGAGGCCGATTAAGAACGGCCTCAAGAAAAAACGCATACGGTACACATAGCAACCGCGCATACATATGCGGGATTTATGCCCACAGGCCCGGAGAGAGAGGTACCGATGAAGGCCCCGGTAACGCAGCAGGCCACGACTACGACGGATAACATCGCCGTCTTGCGCGACGTCTATAAGACCTACCAGATGGGCGAGGTAGAAATCCACGCGCTCAGGGAGGTCGACCTCGAGATACGGCGCGGTGAGTTTATCGCCATTTTGGGGCCGAGCGGCTCGGGTAAAACCACCCTGCTTAATTTATTGGGCGGTATCGACACGCCGTCGCGCGGTTCCATCGTCATCGACGGGCAAGATATTTCAGGCTTCAACCGCAAGCAGCTCACCATATTGAGGCGCGAGAAAATCGGCTTCATCTTCCAGTTCTTCAACCTGATTCCGACGCTGACCGCGAAGGAAAACGTCGAGTACGCGCTGGAGCTGGAGGCACGCCAGGGCGTGAAGCCCAAGCGCGACGCCGCGACGCTCCTTGATATGGTCGGGCTCAAAGAGCGGCTCGACCACTTCCCGTTCCAGCTCTCGGGCGGGGAACAGCAGCGCGTCGCTGTGGCCCGCGCGATTGCCAAAGAGCCCGCGCTTATCCTCGGCGACGAGCCCACCGGCAACCTCGATTTTCGCATGGGCAAACTTGTCCTGAAGACCCTCAAAGAAGTCAACGTGGCTGAGGGCACCACCTGTATAATCGTTACACACAACATGCCGATCGCGCAGATTGCCGACCGTATTATCCATATCCGCGACGGCGAGGTCGCTGAAATTGAGACCGTAGAAAACCCGGTCCCCCCTGAGGACGTATCGTGGTGAGATAAGATGAGAATGTCCTTGCTCAAAACTTGGCGCGACTTTAAGGTGCGAAAGGCGCAGTTTTCCGCGCTCATCATCCTCGTCGCGCTCGGAATCGCCAGCTACGTCGCCTTTATTACGAGCTACAACAACCTGAACGCCTCGGCCGATTTTGCCAACGAGCAGCTCAAACTGGCCGACTTTACCGTCCGGATAATCGGCGCACCGCGAGGCGTCGTCGAGAAAGTGCGCCATGTAAACGGCGTGCGGGCGGTCGAGGGGCGTCTCATCGTCGATACCGGGCTCGACCTGACCGAAGAAGACCAGGCGCAGGCACGCATCATCGGTATCCCCGCCGACCGCGAACTCGCGGTCAACGACATCATCCTTCTCGAGGGCAGCCCCATTCAAAAAGGCGACTCGCGCACGTGCCTGCTCCAGAATAAGTTTGCCGAGGAGACGGGTAAAGGTATCGGCGACACGCTTACCATCCGGGTCAGCGGAGAGAAGAAGATCCTTCGCATCAGCGGTATCGCCGCCAGCCCCGAATATTTCTTCGCCATGCGCCAGAAAGGGGAGATACCAATCCCTAAGGAGTTCGCCGTCATCTTCATGGAACAGCGCGAAGTCGAGAAATTCTTCGGGCGCCCGTCCACCTACAACGACTTCGCGGTTCGCGTGATTGACGTCGCCGACCGCTCGCTCGTAATCGACAAGGTCGAAGACGTCCTCGAGCCGTACCGGATAGTCGAAACGGTCAAGCGGGAAGACCAGCCGAGCAACTTCAGCTTGCGCGAGGAGATAAAGCAGAACGAGCAGATAGCGAACACCATGCCCACTCTCATCCTCTTTATCTCCGCGCTCGCGCTCTATATTGCGCTCTCGCGTCTCGTACAGTCGCAGCGCGGCGAGATAGGCCTGGCCAAGGCGCTCGGCTACAGCGACGGGCAGATACTCGTGCAATACCTGCTCTTCGCGCTCTTCATCGCGCTCGCCGGCTCGGGGCTGGGGATTGTCCTCGGTCAATACATGGCCAAGGCTATAACGCAGATGTATATCGACCTTCTCAACATCCCTATCCTCAAACACCAGCTATACCCGGAGGTCATCATCGGCGCGGTTGTCTTGAGCACGGTCTTCTGCCTGCTCGCCGGGCTCGTCCCGGCTTTGGCCTCAGCGCGGTTGCTACCCGTCCAAGCGATGCGCTTTGACCCCAACCTGACGCTCACCAAGGGCAGGGTCACGCTCATCGAGCGCCTCTTCGGCTGGATACTCCCGTCGACTCTTACATTTAGGATGCCGATCCGCAACATATCGCGGGCGCGCAAACGCAGCGCTTACACGGTCATCGGCATCGCGTTTTCGCTCATACTCACCGTGGCGACCTGGTCGATGTTCGACTCCATCGATTATATGATGAAGCGCCAGTTCGATGAGATCGAGCGCTACGATATGGTCGCTGTCTTCGGGCGTGAGATAACCAACGCCCAGGTGCTAACGGTCGACAAGTGGAAGGGAGTCGAAAACGTGCAGCCGGCCTTGCAGGTGCCGGTCATGCTCGAAGGCCCCGGCACGCAGCACGAGGGGATTGTGACCGCCGTGTGGCCGGACGCGAGCTTTCATGGCTTCACCATCATCGAAGGGGAGGACTTCGCAACGGTCTTCAAGAAAAACGGCTTGATTATACCGGAGGGCATCGCGAAAAAGCTCGAGGTAGAGGTGGGGGATATACTTATGGCCGACACTCCGTTCATCGATGAAAAGGAAGCCCTGAAGGTCATGGCGGTAAGCGACGAGCAACTGGGCACGCCGATGTTCACCAGCCTGGAGCAGAGCAAGAAGCTCATTCGCTCGGGAACCATCGTCTATAACTCACTCTATCTCGATGTCGACCAGCGCTGGGAGAAGAATGTCGAGGAGCAGCTCCATGACCTGCCGGGCATCATCCAGGTCCAGATGATAAGCACGTTCAAAGCGGTCTTCGAGGATTATATGGCGTTCATGTACTTTTTCGGCGCGGTCCTCTTCGGCTTCGCTTTCGCCATGGCGTTTATCGTCATCTACAATACCTTCACCGCAAACGTCATCGAGCGCACGCGTGAGATAGCCACGATGATGACGATTGGCGAAGACCGGAGCCACTTGGCTTTGATGATAACCCTCGAAAACCTAATTCTCGCCATGGTCGGGATACCGTTCGGTATCTACCTTGGCATAGAGGCGATGTCGGCGATGTTCGAATCGATGACGAGCGAGGCGTACACGCTTAAAGCAGCCCTCTACGTCCAGAGCTACTTTGGTATTATCGGGAGCATCATGATCATCCTCTTGCTCTCGGAGATACCTCCTATCCTGCGGATTTTCCGCATCAACCTGGCCGAGGCGATCAAGACGCTCGATTGAAGCCGGGATGCAGTCGCAATCGAACTGCTGTTTTGCACGCAGAGATAACGCTGAAGCTGGTGTTTATCGGCCATGAAAAATATTTCAAATAAAATCGCCGGCTTTGACTTAAGTCAAAGTTTACTGATATGGTTAACTTTATAATTGAACCTAGATATAAAGCCACCGAATGGAGGGATGAATTATGGCAGCCAAAGTTTTAAGAAAGATAATCCAGATAGACGAGGAGCTGTGCACCGGCTGCGGGCTGTGCGTGAGCCCGTGCGCGGAAGGCGCTATCGAGATAGTAGACGGCAAGGCCAAGGTAATAAGCGATGAGCTTTGCGACGGCGCCGGTTTCTGCCTCGGCACGTGCCCGGAGGGTGCGCTCACCATCGTCGAGCGCGAAACAGAGGCGTTCAGCGAGGAAGCCGTCCACGAGCACACCGCCGCCGCCAAGGTCGACCCGGTCACCCAGCACTGCAATTGGTGCGGCGCGGCCGATACCGAGCGCCCGCTTCTGCCGACGAGACACCAAGGCCAGAGCGTGTGGGTATGCGTAAAATGCTTACCACCCCTTATCCACGGGTAGAACTATTGAGGTAGATTTACTCCATCATCGATATAGGTACATACGGGCGACGATATTGTATGCAATAGCGATGCGCTCGTTAAGGCACGGCGGGCAAGCCTGCGGCCTATGTGGGAAACATTCTTAAGCTAGACCAGAGTTTAACACATAAAGACAAAGATCAAGCGACTAAAAGGAGGATGTGTATGTTTTGTTATCAATGTGAGCAGACATCAAAAGGAACCGGTTGCACTAAACTGGGAGTCTGCGGTAAGCAGCCCGATGTGGCGGCGCTCCAAGACCTTTTGACGCACGTGCTCAAAGGAACCGCGCTCTACGCGGTCGAAGGGCGCAAAGTAGGCGTAAACGACCAGGACACCAACCGCTTCACCACGTGGGGGCTTTTTGCCACACTCACCAATGTCAACTTCGACGCACAGGATTTTGTAGGCTTCATCAATCGAGCGGTCGAGCTTCGTGATGGCCTTAAAGACAAGGTCAAAGCGGCCGGCGGTAATATCGATTTCGCTGAGGATTGCGCGAATTTTACGCCTGAAATGACCCTGGAAGGCCTGGTAAAGCAGGGAGAGGCGGTCATGGAGATCGTCCCGGACCCCGCGCTTAACCCGGATATCCAGTCGCTCCAGGATATCGTCCGTTTCGGCGCTCGCGGCGTCGCGGCTTACGCGTACCACGCCGAGGTTCTCGGCGAGGAGGATGACTCCATCTACGAGTACCTCCACGACGCGCTCGCGAAAATCGCCAAGAACGAGGGTTCGCTCGAAGACTGGATAGGCATGACTCTCAAGTGCGGAGAGGTCAACCTGACGACGATGGGATTGCTCGACAAGGCCAATACGGAGACCTACGGCCATCCGGTCCCGACGAAGGTGCCGCTCGGCGCTAAAGCCGGCAAGGCTATCTTAGTCAGCGGGCACGACTTGAAAGACCTCGCGGAGATACTCGCTCAGACCGAGGGCAAGGGAATCAACGTCTACACTCACGGTGAGATGCTGCCGACCCACGGCTATCCGGGCCTAAAGAAATACGCTCACTTCTACGGACACTACGGGACCGCCTGGCAGAACCAGCAGAAAGAGTTCCCGGAGTTTCCCGGCGCTATCGTGATGACGACCAACTGTATCCAGAAGCCGCGCGAGACTTACCTGGACAACATCTATACGACCGGCCCTGTCGGTTGGCCGGGCGCGCGCCACATCGCCGACGGCGACTACACGCCGGCAATAGAAAAGGCGCTTGCCATGCCGGGCTTTGCCGAGGACGTAGCGGGCAAAGAGGTCATGGTCGGCTTTGCTCGAAACGCGGTCCTTGGGGTCGCGGGACAAGTCATCGAGGCCGTCAAGAACAAGGATATTCGCCACTTCTTCCTGGTGGGCGGCTGCGACGGGGCCAAACCGGGCCGCGGCTACTACACCGAGTTTGTAGAGAAAGTACCGGATGATTGCATCGTCCTAACGCTCGCCTGCGGCAAGTTCCGCTTCTTCGATAAAGACTTAGGCGACATCGGCGGCATCCCGAGGCTTCTCGATGTCGGGCAGTGCAACGACGCGTACTCGGCCATCCAGATAGCGGCCGCGCTCGCCGACGCGTTCGGCGTCAGCGTCAATGAGTTGCCGCTCTCCATGGTCCTCTCGTGGTACGAACAGAAAGCGGTAGCGATATTGCTCTCGCTCCTACACCTCGGCATCAAAGATATCCGCCTCGGGCCTTCACTGCCTGCGTTTATCACGCCTAATGTCCTCGATGTCCTGGTCAAGAACTTCGACATCAAGCCCATCAGCACGCCCGATGAAGACCTGAAGGCGATTCTTGGATAGATATTTGGGAGACATGGGCGTTCTTGCTACATCACAGTAATGCCAGTGTGGTGGCGCCGGCTTCTCTTTGACAGGTGAGTTGCGCAAATTAAGAACGTCCCCTCAATCTCAATAAAGCCCCGGCTCAAACAGGCCGGGGCTTTTGCGCGTGGCGAGATAGGCACGCGCGCATTATTTGAAGCCCGAATTGGGTACATAGTCAACAGAAGCGATGTTACGCTTGGTGTGCGGGCGTCCATGCCACGGTCGCTGTGTGTTGGCAGCCGGTGGAGACTATATAAACCTGGTGGAATTGAAAGGGGAGATGATGTATGGCGTTGTTCATCATGCTAACTAATCTGACAGATGACGGGATGGGGACCTTGCGGGACAAGCCGGAGCGCATCAAGGAAGTAAACGATGAGGTTACGCAGAAATTCGGTGTCAAGATTCTCACACAGTATATGGTCATGGGTCCGTATGATTTCGTCAACCTCGTCGAGGCTCCGGACAACGACACTATGGTAAAGATGGCCATCGAGCTTGGCTCGCGCGGCACGATTCGCACTATGACGATGCCGGCTATCGAGATAGACAAGATCATCGAGGACCTCAAAAGCAAGGGCTAGGCGGCAAACGTCGCTGAGGGATTATTTCAGAAAGATTAGTGATGGCCGGCTGGAGGAGCGGGTTCTAAGGCTTATGGACGGAATTGCTCGACTGCGGGTTCGATTTCTGCATGCGCTTATACCACGCGTTCATGCTCCCCAGCCGGCCATCGATGTTGGCGACCTCGAGACTCGATAAGAAGCATAGACACCCCCTATGAAATCGTAAAATAGACTTGCATCCCGCACATCCGCAGGTCATATTCAAGCATTGCAACACTCGTCATACGATTACAATTATGATCGATAATTAGCCGCTACTACATGATACAACTATTAAAGAAGTATATCTTAAGCGCGCATATGCGCTGTTCAGAAGCTTATTGTTTCGAAAAAACTTGCTCAAAATGCTAATGTTGCTGCTCGCGCGCGTCGATTCAAGTTACCGAGCACATGTCGTTTTCTTAGCGAATAATAGTCAGCGAGATATTCGCCACAGGTTTGGCAAATTTTAGAATTTTGAATACACCTTTAGGAGGGCCTTTAGGAGGGGCAGGAAAAGTGGTAAAGAGATTAGGGGCTAAAAAGGTAGAAGAGCAGCAAGCGAATGGGTATGATACGAAATCGCTTCTTGAGGGAATTCCGGACCCGCTTTTTGTCGCCGACAAAGACCTCAACATCGTTTATTTCAACGACGCGGTGGCGGATCTGACCGGCTACGCGCCGGAAGAGGCGCTCGGTATGCAGTGCCGGGACGTTTTTAAGTCTAACATCTGCGACAACGGGTGCGCCATCAAGCATTGTATGAGCACCGGCAAGTCAATCAGGGGCGCGGAAGTCGAAATTACCAAGAGAAACGGCGACAAGGCGATAATCAATGCCAACGGCGCGCCGGTAATGGACAGCGCCGGCAATATCATCGGCGGTATGGAGTCGATGCGCGATATCACCGATGAGAAAGCGACCGAAAAGCATATGAGCTTTGAAGCCGCCCGCGCGAGCGCGCGCATCTACGACGCGATTTTCACGACTGATACCGACCGGAACATTACGTACTTCAACGACGCTGCCGAGAAATTAACCGGCTTTAAAAGAGAAGAGGTTCTGGGGCGCAAATGTCGCGATATCTTCAGGGCTAACATCTGCGATAACGGCTGCGCTATCAAGAGCTGCATCAGCACAGGCCAAGCGATTACCGGTGCTTCAGTACTGATAAAAGACAGGCACAACCGGGAGATACCGGTCATCGCGCGCGCCGACATAATCCGTGACAAGAGCGGCACTATTGTCGGCGGAATGGAGATCATCCGCGACGCCAGCCAGGAGAAAGAGATGCTCCACCAGATACAAAGTGTTGCGGAGAAGCTCAGCGAGTCTTCGAGCGAGCTGTCGATAAACGCAGACCAAATAACGACGGCCACCAGCCAAATAGCGATGGCGATAAGCCAGGTCGCTCAGGGCGCCGGCGAGCAGTCGAGTGCCGCGGCAAAAGCCGCCAGCTCGGTCGATATGGTTTCGAACGCGATAAACGGCGTCGTTGAGAGTGCCGAGGACCAGACGAAAAGCATTGCCGAGATGACCAACGGTATTAATGATATCGTCGGGGTCATCGATGACATCGCAAGCCAGACCAACCTGCTCGCGCTCAATGCAGCGATAGAGGCGGCGCGCGCCGGCGAGCACGGCAAGGGTTTTGCGGTCGTAGCCGACGAGGTTAGAAAACTCGCCGAGCGAAGCGCCAAAGCCACCGGTGAGATCGCCGACCTTATCAAGGATATTCAGGACAAAATCGGCGGTATTTCCGAAAGCAATGCGGCGAAGACCAAAGAGGTCGCTACGGCGACGCTAGAGGTCGTTACGGCGGTAGACGGCATCGCAGCCACTTCCCAGGAGTCGGCGGCCTCTGCCGAGGAAGTCTCGGCCTCTGCCGAGGAGCAGAGCGCGACAATCCAACAGATATCGGCATCCATCCAGGAACTCTCGGGTGTCGCAAGTGAGCTTAACAACCTGCTTGAAGCATATAAAATAGCCTAGGATCGTTTTATGAGGCGCGAGGCTTCATGTAAGCGATAAACGAGGGTCAAACGATACTTCAAGGCTATCGATTGACCTCCGAGCGGCGGGACTTTTGAGTCCCGCCTTTTTTATCGGTATCAACTGAGCCGGTTTTCGTATATAGTCTCTTCTATGGATATGACTTTTTTTGCAACTACAGCCAAGGGTATCGAGGCCGTGCTGGCGCGCGAAATCGAAGCGCTTGGGCTTACCGTAGCGAGCGAGCAGACCGGCGGGGTTGCGTTTACGGGGACTATGGAAGCGGCATACCGCGCCAACCTGTGGTTGCGCACGGCAAACCGCATACTCATGCCGCTTATAGAGTTCGACTGCTTTTCCGAACAGGATTTGTATGACCGGGTACGCAGGCTCGATTGGCCGCGCTACCTTAAGCCGTCGATGACGCTCGCAGTCGATGCTAATGTTCGCGATTCGAACATCACGCACTCTAAGTATGCCGCCTTAAAGACAAAAGATGCGATCGTCGATAACTTACGCGCTAAGCTGGGCTCTCGCCCGGATGTCAATCCGAACGACCCCGACCTGCGCGTCAATGTTCATATCCATCGCAACCGCTGCACGCTCAGCCTCGACACGTCCGGCGAGAGTCTCCATAGGCGGGGCTACCGGCGCTCGCAGGTGGAAGCACCGCTCAAAGAGACCCTGGCGGCAGCGCTCGTAGAGCTTACGGGCTGGGATGGCACCACTCCGTTCATCGACCCGATGTGCGGCTCGGGAACCATCATCATCGAGGCGGCGCTCAAGGCCGCCAACATCGCGCCCGGCCTTATCCGGGAGCGCTTTGGCTTTGAACGGTGGCTCAATTTCGATAAGGCGCTCTGGGATAGACTCATAGGGGAGGCTCGCGCGCAAAGAAAACACAAGCTCGGTACGGTGATTGCCGGCTATGATGCCTCAAGCAAGGCCATCAAAGCCGCAGCGGCAAACGTCCGCGCAGCGGGGTTGGAAGAACTCATAACCTTGGGCGTTAAGGATATCTCTGATTTTACACCGCCCCCGGGTCCCGGCGTCATCATAGTAAACCCGCCCTATGGCGAGCGCCTCGGTGACAAGGAAGAGCTTGCACCGTTATATAAGCTCATAGGCGACGTCTTTAAACAGCGGTGCAACGGTTATACGGGTTATGTCTTTACCGGTAACCTCGACCTCGCCAAACGCATCGGGCTGAAGACTTCGCGACGCTTTGTTTTATATAACGGCCCTATCGAGTCGCGCCTGCTAAAATTCGAGCTGTATTAGTCGGAGCTAATCGCTATCGAGAGTCTGCCTGATAAGTCCCACCCGTATCGAGCAGATGCCATTACGAAAAGGGCACAACATGCTTCGTGCGAGATCTTCCGCCGATGGGGTATTATCTAATTGTGGATTGTTTTTGAACCGGCTCGATTTTCAGGGTATCGGTATGAGAGACGGCAATCTTAACAATCGTGAACTACCGTGAAGTGCGGAAAGGTGGTCGGCAATGTTTCCTGGAAAATCATCTCCGGCGAAGACAGGCTTAGTAATGTTCTTGGGCGCTTTTTTCTTGGGGTTGGCGATTCTCGTCCTGTTTGGGCTCTTGGCGGGGGCGTTTGCTTCAGATGAAGGGGTTATTGCTATGCTCACCGCATCCCCATTAGGATTCATCGCGCTCTTTGGCGCGACATTGATGCTCGCGGCGCCGCTTATCGGGCTGACTGTTTGGGCATACGACCGCGCCATTCAATCCGCGACCGAACAACAACAGCAACAACAGCAACGGAAACAATAGGAGCCGCAAAAACGGCAGCAGTTGCACCATCCACATCTATAAACCACCCCCGTGAACCGCGGCCCGAAAACCATAAAGCTCATTGGATTAATGTCACATCCCGAGCGATAGCGGTGTTATACATATAAAGGCGGAAAAAAGGCGAAAATTGGAGGCCTACGAGTGGCGCTGAGGCACAGACTGAAAAGAACGGTCGCGCCGGATGACTTCGCCTTCAGGGAGCTGTTCGAAGCGAACTATCCGATGGTTCTTCGACATCTAATCCTGATTTTAGGCGATCAGACGGCGGCCGAGGACATAGCGCAGGAGACGTTTATACGGCTATACGAGCGGCCCCCGAAGGAGTTTACCAATCTTTCGGGCTGGCTCATTAAGATCTCCACCAATCTCGCCTACAACTATTTGCGCGGCGAGAAGAGCCGCAAGCGCCGCGAGATGGCCGATACACCTGTGATGGAGATATATGCGGATGATTTTTACCGCATGGGCGAGACCGAAGAGGTGCGAGAAGCACTCCGTCGTCTTGATTACCGGGACCGGGTCTTGATAGTGCTTAAGTTCTACGGGTTTAGCTACCTGGAGATATCGGAGATGACCGGTGTTAAGAAGGCGAGCGTCGGTAAATCGCTGGCGCGGGCGCTTGAGAAGTTTCAGAAGGCGTATGAAAGGAAGAGCTAGAATGTGCTACGACGAAGGCACCCTCCAAGCTTATATCGATAGAGAACTCCCGGGGCGCAGGCGCTGGGAGATAGAGGCGCACGTCGAGACGTGCGAGGCTTGCAAGGCCGGGTTGGCGCTGCTGCGGGATGCTAGCGAAGCGGCACAGGTCCGGCTGACACCACTTTCGAAGCAACTTCACAGTAAGACCGTATCAACCGAAGCGGCATGGATGCGCTTGACTAATGATGAGCGAATCAAAGCGCCGCCGAGAAGGAGAGGAGTATTTGAGATGTTACAAGGCAGACTAAAAACGGCGCTGGTGCCGCTGGCCGCGGTGGCGGTGCTTGCGATGGCGCTGAGCTTTGCCCCGGTCAGGGGATTGGCCGCGGATTTCTTGAACATATTCAGGGTGCAAAATGTCGAGGTAATCACCATCTCACCCGAGGATATGCACGCGCTGCAAAGACTCGGCGAGGAGGGCGGCGGCAAGGTAGATATCGAGAACCTCGGCAAGATAGAGTCGGGCGGCTTCACGCAACCGGAGCAGGTCACCATGAATGCCGCGAAAGAGGCGGTCGATTTTGACCTGAAGTTGCCGCAGGGCCTCACCGGCTACAATGAGCCGAGCTATAACGTGCAGAAGGGTTTTGCGACCAGCTTCACGCTCGACGTCGACAAGGCGAACGAGGTCTTCAAGTCGTTCGGCGCGACCCAGCTCTTGCCGGGGGCGCTCGACGGAAAGAAGTTTACCGCTAAGATGCCGACTGTCGTCATCGTGAATTACCCGAAGGAAAACGGCGGTATGGTCGTTATCGGTCAGGCGAGAAGCCCCGAGTTTATCCTACCGGCCGGGGTTGACGCCGACGCGGTTCGTGATGTGCTCCTGAGCCTGCCGGCACTCCCGGAGAATATCCGGAAGCAGCTCGAGGCGGTCAAGGATTGGAGAAATACCCTTATAATCCCGAACATCGACGGTAGCGCTAAAGAGGTCAAAGTCGGCGACGCCGAAGGTGTCTTCATCACACCTCCAAGGGAGCACGCCGAGGGTGACAGCGCGCTCGTATGGCAGCGGGACGGCGTGATATACGGGATAAGCGGACAACTTGATTTGGCGGCCGCGCAAGAGATAGCGGCTTCACTCAAATAACGGTATATAATAATAGTCATGGTTATTGAAACGCACGATTTGACAAAAGTATACGGCGAAAAAATCGGCTGCGAGAAGATTTGCCTCTCCGTCGGGGAGGGGCAAATCTTCGGTTTTCTAGGGCCGAACGGCGCCGGCAAGAGCACGTTTGTTAAGATGCTCGTCGGCCTAATCAAACCGACTTCCGGGACGGCCAAGCTGCTCGGCGCGCCCCTCGGCGACGTTGCGGCCCGCCGCCGCCTCGGCTTTTTGCCCGAGAATTTTCGCTATCAGGATTGGCTCTCCGGACGCGAGCTTCTCTATTACCACGCTGCGCTCGCCTTTATCCCGCGCCACGAGCGGGTGAGTCGCATCGACGAGGTCTTGCGCATGGTCAAGCTTTCAGCGGCCGCCGACGGCAAGATAAAGACCTACAGCAAAGGCATGCAGCAGCGTATCGGCATCGCAGCCGCGCTCATATCCGACCCCGACCTTCTCTTTCTTGATGAGCCGACCTCGGCGCTCGACCCAATCGGCCGCCTGGAGGTTCGCGAGATAATCACCTCCCTGCGAGACCGCGGCAAAGCGGTCTTTTTAAACAGCCACCTCTTGAGCGAGCTTGAGATGATATGCGACAGTGTGGCCATCATCAAAGGAGGCCGCGTTGTCGAAGAGGGAACGCTCACCGAGTTGCTCAAGGGCAGGGTAGAGGTCGAAGTGACCGCGTCCCAATTAAATGGTTCGATGGAGCGGGTCGTCGAAGGCCTCGGGCGGGTATTATCCGGCGCGGACACCAGCGTCTTGGTCGAGCTAGATAACGAAGATATGATTCCCGTGCTTGCCGCGCGTATTATCGAGGCCGGGGGCAAGCTCTACAATTTGAGCCGTAAGAAGCGAACTCTTGAGGAACTCTTCCTCGGTGCGGTCAAGGGCGGTGAGGCGTAGATGCTCACTATAGCCCGCCTGACCTTCAAAGAGGCGTTGCGCAAGAAGATACTGGTCGCCGCAATAATTCTGAGCGTTCTTTTCCTGACGGTTTACGGCGTAGGGTTGCACTATGCCACAAACGCCATCGAGCAGGAAAACGCGCAAAGTGCGGGAAGGGGCATGGACGACGGGCCGATCGCCGGTGCGGATATGATGGTCGAGTCATCGAAGAAGCTCCTGGTCTTGCTCGGCCTCTACTTCTCAAGCTCCATAGTCTCGCTTCTGGCGATACTCTCATCGGTGGGAGTGGTCTCGTCCGAGATTGAAAACGGTATTATCCACGCCATGATGGCCAAACCCATCCGGCGCCGCGATATAATCCTCGGCAAGTTCGGCGGGTACGCCGCGATGCTCTCGGTCTATTCAGCCCTGCTATTTCTCTCGGTTCTGCTCCTCAACTATTTCATAGCCGGAGCGGCGCTCGGCAATGTGCCGCTGCTTATCGCGCTCTTTATCATCCAGCCGCTAGTCTTTCTCGCGGTGACGCTTGCGGGGAGCACGGCGTTTTCGACGCTCGCCAACGGTATCGCCGCCTTCACCCTCTATATCGCGAGCGCGGTCGGCGGGATGCTCGAGCAAATCGGCGCGATGCTCAACAACGACATGCTGGTCAACACGGGTATCGTCACCAGCTTGCTGATGCCGGTGGACTCCATCTACAGGATGATAGCTTCGCTCGTTACCAATGTGCCGGGCGGCTCGATAAACGCGATGTTCTTCGGCCCGTTCGGGGCGATATCGGCCCCCAGCACCGCTATGGTCGTCTACGCCATCTTGTATCTAGCCGGCTTTGTCGGCCTCGCGTCCTTTCTCTTCTCAAGAAGAGACATCGGGTAGTATCAGGTTTAAGACTCACAAGAATCGCGCAGCTCTAATCCCTCTGCCTTGATGGGAGGGGCCGGGGGATGGTGAACCATATGCCCTCGAACGACTTATTCTCCGATTATCTTAACCAAGACCCGTTTGTTGCGCCGCCCGTCGAACTCTCCGTAAAAAATCGCCTCCCAGGTCCCGAGGTCGAGCCTGCCGCCCGTGATGGCGACGACCACCTCGCGCCCCATGATGGTGCGCTTCAGGTGCGCGTCGGCGTTGTCTTCTCCGGTTAGATTGTGCCGGTATTGAGATATCGGCTCATGCGGAGCGAGCTTCTCGAGCCAGACCTGCCAATCGCTCAAAAGCCCGCTTTCGTGGTCGTTGATAAAGACGCTCGCCGTGATGTGCATCGAGTTGACCAGGCACAAGCCCTCCCGGACCCCGCTCTTGTCGACCAGCGCCTGGACTTTTGGCGTGAGATGGACAAAATCATAGCGCTTCGGCGTGTTTACCATCAGATATTCGGTCAGGTGTTTCATCCTTAACCCCTTTTCTTGGTGCCCGCTATATTATGTTGTTGCGGGCGCTATCCTAATATTTGGCGTCTGCCCATTATACGGTCGATATCGTGGCCGCGTCGGTGGGGCAAGACATGCAGCTGGTGCAATTGTCTTACCCATCCTGTTTGGAATGACATGTTTTCACGATAACATAGGCCATCGGGGAGGGTAAGCGCTCTACGGACTTGAGAATGGTGCTCATTGCATGCGTGTGACGCCGGCAAAAAGGAGGGGAAGGGATAGTAACTAAGCTGCAAAATATTTATCGCGGCATCACAAGAAGATACTACGAGGTAAGCGTATAAGTATGGTCGTCGTGAAATAAATAGCATAATTATATACGTCCCATTGCTTGCACAACCCATTTTTTTTTGATATGTTGAAGCCGGCAGGCAGCGCTGTGCTTATGACAAGACAACTAAGTATCACGAGGAGGATGGTTTATCATGAGAAAGCCTCTATGGCTAATTATCATATTGAGTCTGTTGTTAGTCTTTGCTAACCTAGCAACTGCTACGGCCGGAGAGCTATGGGGAGAGGCTGCCTATGCTACTAATTCATCCGGAGGTACAACATGGGCATATGGTACTTTCGCTAAGAACTGGGTGATGTATAATCCAACACTGGTATCTGTTAATGGGGTTCCTGGCAAGCATGTAAATTCAACGTACCTTAGGTACAACTCGCAAAATATCATTGAAGTCGGGTGGTATAGGAATTACCCAGTAAGCTCTACCACTACACAAGGTTTTACTGTGCGTCTGAAAAACGGTAACTATGAATCAAGGGCTCTTGGACAGATGGCTGATAATCAGTATGCTAATTTCCAGATTAACAACGTTGGCACTTACAGCTTTGAGACCTGGATTAATGGCGTACGCATGCATGCATGCATACATGGACGGATTGCGGGCTTTCTTTTGGCATGACTCGAGTTGGTAGTGAGCGTAAACATGGCGGAACAGGTGGGGATACTAATTATGCTAACTTCCAGAACTTAAAATATAAGGCAAGCAATGGCACATGGGGTTACTGGTATAAGATAAACGATGAGTCTCTGGGATTAGCGGAAGAAGATATATATTGGGATGTATACCCAAATCCAAATGAATATTCGTATGCATTGTACATAAATAGAAATTCGCGTTAGGCGCTGCTGTTGCAGTGGGCGGCTAATCAAACATTTGCTTAATTCTAAGTATGACTAATGATCTTTTAGCGAAAAGGATGGTCTATATGTTAAAGAAAGTTTCAAATAATTACCGCTATTTAGGGCTATTGGCGACAGTACTTCTTGCTATTGCGGTAATATCAATAGGCCCTTTAAAGAATAATTCATCGTCATATAAGGCGCCACCAAAGACTGCCGCCAAAGAGGAACTGGCGTCACAAGAAGGTTCGTCTAGCAAGCAAATAAAAGATAAGGGCCAAAGCTCTCAAGCTGCCACGAAGGGAAATGAACATAAGCTCTTGATCGAATCTGAAATGAGCGAATTTGGCACTAAAGTTCAGTCTATAAAAGAAGCGCTATCACAGATTGAAGCCAGACCAAAACTTCCCAGCTTAGCCGTTGCTGGTGAGCCTAAGGCTATTTATGTTACAGGTGCACCGGAGCCAAAGCTTAAAGGTATTAGCTTTGAATACGAGAACGGCATGGAGATTTGGATATATCCAAATAAATTTCCTGCGCCAAACTATAATGAAGATGCCAAAACGTTTTCACGTGTTAGCGTTACGGAAATAAATGGTTTCAAGGGTACAGTTGCCGACCATAATAATAAGGTGTTACAGGGAATTGGCGAGGTATCTGAAGTAGCGGCTGTAGTCTGGTATGAAGACGGCATTGAGTACCAGATATATGGCGATAAGGCTGGTCAAATTAGACTTAAAGATTTATTGCCGATTGCTAAATCCATGCAGTAAGATAGTAAAATGCCAGGAAAATAGGGTGTAAAGAAAGGGCATATATGCCCTGAGGCTGTTGACAAAGCTAAGCAATTAGCAGGCCAACAGCCTCTTTTTGTCGAAACGTACTGCAGAAGACAGGAGGTTAAAGTATGTTTCGACGTAATGAATCAAGCCAAGTATGCGCAGAGTTTGTTTTAATTGAAGACCTCGTTCCAGAGGATCAGCTGCTTCGCAAGATCGATAAATGCATAGATTTTGGCTTTATCCGGGAGAAGATGCGCCCCCTATCATAGGAGGAGAGAGATATGCCCACGCAAGACATAATCAATATCATCAAACTGCTGTGGCCGGTAATCGTCTTACAGCTTGCTCTGGCTATCTGGGCGATAGTCGATATCGCGCGGCGCAAGAAGACGCGCAGCCTAACCCCAGTCATCTGGATCATCATCTGCATCTTCGTAAACTTTGTCGGCCCCATAGCCTACATTCTCTTCGGGAGAGCGGAGGATTAGTTGAGCGCCATAAGCATCCGCAATCTGTCAAAATCATTCGGTGATTTCACGGCGGTATCCCGCCTCGACCTCGAGATACGCGAAAACTCAGTCTTTGGATTTTTGGGCCCGAACGGCGCCGGCAAGACCACGACTATTCGCATGATGGTCGGCCTCACAAAACCCAGCGGCGGCAGTATCGAAATCGCCGGCTCCAAGGTCGAGTTCGGCGCCGCCAAAACCCACCAGAGCTTCGGCTATCTCCCCGAGCAACCCTCTTTCTATGGCTGGATGAGCGGGGAGGAGTATCTGCGGTTTACCGCCGGGCTTTTTGGTCTCTCCGGAAAAGAAGAAGCACAGCGGACAAAGCGCCTGCTCGCGCTGGTCGATTTGGAAGCGGCACGGAAGAAAAAGATAAGCACCTACTCGAACGGGATGAAGCAGCGGCTCGGCATCGCGCAGGCCTTGATGAACGACCCTCAGGTCTTGATATTGGACGAGGCGGTCTCAGCGCTCGATCCAATCGGCAGGAAAGAGGTCTTAAACATCCTCGAGGAGCTTCGAAAAGAAAAAACCATCTTCATGTCGACCCACATTCTCGCCGATGTCGACAGGATTTGCGATGATGTCGCCATCATAGACCGGGGTAAGCTGGTAATACAGTCGCCGCTCGCGGTGCTCAAGGAGAAGTATGCCTCGCCGATTCTAAAGGTCGACTTCACGAGAGACCCCGGCGCGGCCGTACCCGAGCTTGAGCGGAGTAGCTGGGTCAAGAAGGTCGAAAAGAGCGGGAATCAGATACGGATTTGGCTCCAAGACAGCGAGGTTATGGAGTCTAACATCCCGCTTAAAACGCTCGCCGGGTTCGACATCGGTATCTTGAGCTACGGCTTGACCCTGCCCGAGACCGAAGACCTGTTTGTCGAGCTGTTGGAGAAGAAGAGATGAGCACAATCGGCGTTTTACTAAAGAAAGACCTCATGGAGCAGACGCGCTCGAAAAAGGTCATCATCCTGGCGGCAATCTTTACGTTCTTGGCCGTCGTCTCGCCGATTTCCGCAAAACTCTTGCCCGAGTTGGCCAAGAGTCTCTCCGGCCAGAGCGGCATCGTCATTACTGTTCCCGAGGCGACCTTTATCAATTCCGTCGAACAATTCGTAAAGAACACCAGCCAGCTCGTCATTTTCGTGCTGATATTCGTCGTTGCCGGGGCGATATCCGATGAAAAGACCCGCAAGACTTTAGAGCTGGTACTGGTCAAGCCGGTCTCCAGGACGAGCTTTGTCCTCTCCAAATTCGCGGCCTATTTTCTCACCATATCCCTGGGC
Source organism: Actinomycetota bacterium (assembly GCA_030018005.1). GTDB lineage: Bacteria > Actinomycetota > Aquicultoria > Aquicultorales > Aquicultoraceae > Aquicultor. The sequence continues at coordinate 743 of JASEGT010000036.1, read as the reverse complement.
TTCTTCGCGAGCGCGCTGGTCTGCTATTTCTATACCGTCTCCATCTTCGAGAGCTTCAGTCTCGTCAATTTCATCATGGTCGCCGCGCTCACGCTCATCTATGTTCTGCTCGTCATCGCCGCGACCATTTTTATGAGCACCATCGCCAAGAGCGCGGCCGTCGCCGGCGTCGTCGGCCTCTTAAGCTCGTTTGTCTTCAGCTCGATTCTCGGCCTCTTCTCCGCAACCGCCGATTACTCGCCCGGTTATATCCTCGCGCACTACCCGGAGCTGATTCTAAAAGGGTGGGACGCCAAGTTCATCCCGCCGGCCGCACTATCGATAGCGCTAATAGCGGTATTTATCGTCGGCGCGGTCGTGGTCTTTAGAGGGCAGGAAATCGAGAGGTAGCAGGGCGGGGGACGCCGGCGGGAACGGTCGGATACGACTCCACAACGCGTTCTAATATTGCCCATCCCATGGTTGTGGCTCCTTATGGCAAACCGGCAATGAATATCTTTTCCTATATTAGGTTGATCTTCGACTTGACAGAGCATCATAAATAATTTACTTTGTAAATATAATGTCGGTTAGCTTTGAATGGGACGATAAAAAGAGCATAGCAAATCAAAAGAAGCATCACGTATCGTTTTGTTCTTCTTGACCTGAGCGCAAAGCTGAGAATTTTAATAGTCTGCCATTGCTACCGAAAAAGCAATGATGTCATCAGAATCATATCCGCGCGCAAGGCAACGCGTCGTGAG
>JASEGT010000035.1 GCA_030018005.1 Actinomycetota bacterium | reverse complement strand
TGCTGGATAACGCCCTGTTTGGGGCAGCGTTTGTCTACTAACTGCGGAAGTTCGGTAATGGAGACCCTATATTTTCTGAACGCCCGTATGTGCTGTTGCTCATGCATATCAATACCAAATCATCGTCAACGTTATTACGCTAAAGTATCGTCAAGGTTTCAGCGCTTCTTAAGAAAAACTACTGCTAAAGGCTTTGAGGCGACTGTTTGGAGCATTGCTTCGATAGTCACGGGGGCGCCGGTAAACGAAAATGGCGTATCATGCTATAGGAATAGTACCATTATGGCGGAGATATAAGAGCCTATCTATCGCGCCCTTATCGGGTTTTCTTACGGAACTATCTTGGGGGATGACGAGATCGCAGAGCGAAGCATATCGATGGTAGCGGTAGGGGAGGTACCGATGTTTACCTTAACTATATCTCGTTTGTTGAAATAACTAGTCATGAGCGAGAGGTTTTCTATCTTCTCCAGGTCTATTTGGCTTGTTCTATTAGGTTCTGCGAAGTAAATCCTGGCTATCTTTCGCTCGAGCTTGGCCAGGCTTTTCGCATTAGATCCTGTGTCTACACAGGATCTTAATTGACCGGCGGCCACAAGATAAACGCGGGTCTTTTCATTTAGGCTTTCTGCGAGAAGGAATGCGAGGTTGGCTTTGGCGTTGCGGATAACTTCGAGAATCTTTGCCGTGCCCTCGAGGCTTTGGAGCGACCGGTTCAAAAGTGCCGCGCGTTCAAAATAGAGCCTCTCCGACGCGGCGGCCCGTCGCCTGATGAGTTCATCGCGGAGTTTTTCGGGACGCCCGTCGAATGCTTCGGCGACTGCGGCAAGGCGTTTCCGGTATTCCGCGGTCGAGATTTTACCGCCGCACGGGCCGCAGCACCGTTTGACCTGGAAATAGAAGCAAGGTTCTTTCAGTTTGCCCGGCCTTATTATATAGTCGCACTGTTTCAGGCGGTAGAGGTCTTTTGCCACCTCAAGAAGGAGTTCGACGTCGGACGCATTCGAGAATGGCCCATAGTGGAACCCGCGCCCTTCGACCCTGCGGACCAGTTTTGGGGTGGGGAACAAGTCGTCGAAGTCGATGTGGACGAACGGGCGGCTGCGGTAGCCCTTCCCGAGAACGTTGTAGGCCGGCTTAAACGACTTTATCAGCTTGCTTTCTAGAAGGAGCGCTCCGATCTCCGTCCCGGTCTTTATGTGGTCGATTGTGTGGATTTCCGAGAGCAGCGAGAGTTGTCTCTCGGTTCTGGGCCCCGAATAGAAGTAGCTTCGTACCCGCTTGTTGAGGTCGATCGCTTTGCCAACGTAGATAACATGGCTGTATTTGTCCTTCATAAGATAGACACCGCTCGAATCCGGCAGGCTTTGAGCGAGCTGCTTTTTGTCGCCGAAATCAAATCGCGTTTTCGGGTAGAAAAACCGGGATGCCTCCTCGACTGTATTTATCCCGTAAGCCTCCATCGATTCGAGGAGTTTGGCGAAGACCTCGGCGGTGGCCAGCGCGTCGGAGAGCGCGCGGTGATTGGGCTGGTGTGTCACGTTGAAGTATCGAGCCAGGTTTGCGAGGCGGTAGAAGCCTATTGCCGGCTTGAGCCGCTGCGCTATGAGCTCGGTGTCGAAATAGCGGTTTCTAAGTGCTTTCAGACCTGTTTCGCGTGCCGCGGCCTTGAGAAACGACATATCGAAGTGTGCGTTGTGGGCAACGAGCACCGCATCTCCCGCGAAGCGCGCGAAGCCGGGGAGGACCTCATCTATTACGGGTGCATCCGCCGTCATCGTATTTGTGATGCCGGTAAGTTTGACTATCTTTGGCGGGATGAGGCGGTTTGGGTTTACCAGGCGCTCGAATGTGCCGACCGTGTGAGAACCCACCATCTTTACCGCGCCTATCTCGATGATCTTCTCGGCGCGGTGGTCGAGGCCGGTCGTTTCCAGGTCTACAATGACGTATGTTGCTTCGTCTAATAGAGTGCCGTTGACGGTCATTCTTGCTGCCATGGGTTGATAATACCATTATTGCCGGCTCGGGAAAATTGCCGGCGGTTGTCTAATAAGGGCTTTAGGTTAGGACGTTTAGATGTGCGCGGGCATGAGATCGATGTGCATCAGCTACCAGGATATGCGTTAGATGCTACGCAAAAGCGCTGGTAGAGAAGGATTATTAACTGAGGGTCGACCGGCGTATCATAAAGAACAAGTATCTCAATGCAACAACTCCTGAGAGGGAAGACTCAGCCTTAGTTGAAGATCAATCTCAAAATTTGGGCGCAAAAAACCGGATTTTGAGGCTTAAGCGCCTTCTGGTACAGTAGTTATGTTATGTTTAGAGGTAAATTTCCAGGAAATTCCAAGGGAGGTATAAGCGATAGGCGAGGGACTCAACATCGACAACTTAAGAGCGTCGCTTAAACACCCGGTCGTAGGGGAGCTTAACCACCTCTTTGAAGAGGCGGGGAAGACGCTATATTTGGTAGGAGGGTCGGTTCGCGACGCATTGCTCGACCAACTCCATGATGACCTTGATTTTGCCACCGACGCCCAGCCTGAACAAATCATCAAAATTGTCAAACCCTGGGCTGATAATCTGTGGCTCATCGGAATAAAATTCGGGACGGTCGCTTTGGGAAAAGGTCAATCGAAAATAGAGATTACGACGCTCCGCAGCGAGCGCTATGAAGACGAGAGCCGGCACCCGGTTGTCGTGTTCGACAGTGGGATAGAGTTGGATTTGTCACGCCGCGACTTCACCGTCAACGCGATGGCGTTGGAGCTTTCCACGGGAGAGTTGATAGACCCTTTTCACGGTCAAGATGACCTGGTAAAACGGTTGTTACGCACACCGCTCGGCCCTGAGCAGAGTTTCTTGGATGACCCGCTTCGCATGATGCGCGCCATCCGCTTTGTCTCGACCATGGGGATGGATTTAACCGATGATACCAGGGATGCGATAAGGCAATACAAGGGTGAGCTGGCGCGGGTGTCGAGTGAGCGCGTGCGTGATGAGTTCTCCAAGATTCTCACGGGCAGCGAGCCGTCAAAGGCATTGCGCCTGCTTATCGAGACAGGCCTGAGCGATGAATTCGTCCCAGAGATATCGCGGTTGAAAGTCGCTCAAGACCCTGATTACCACCATAAAGATGTCCTGGAGCACACCCTACTGGTAGTCGAACGCACCGAGCCTGATCTGGCGCTTCGCTTAGCCGCGCTCTTTCATGATACCGGCAAGCCCGATACGAAAGAGATAATAGAGGGCAAAGTGACCTTCTACAACCACGACCACGTCAGCGCCTATGCAACCAAGAAGAGGCTGCGCGCTCTCAAATATCCCAAAGCGGTCATCGACGAGGTTTATGAGCTTATCTACCAGCACATGCGTGTCTACACTTACCGTATGGGCTGGACCGACAAAGCGGTTCGAAAATATATCCGCGACGCCGGTGATTTGCGGGAGAAGCTCAACGCGCTTATCCGAGCCGACTGTACAACGAAGAACCCGCGTAAGATGAGCCAGTCGCTTCGCGTCCTTGATGAGCTGGAAGAACGTATCGTCGAACTCGAGGCGGCCGAGGAGACAGCGAAGATACGTCCCCCCGTCGACGGCAACGAGATCATGGAGTATCTAGGTATCAGCCCCGGCCCGCTGGTCGGTGAGGTAATGCGCTTGCTGCTTGAAGCGCGGCTTGACGGCGATATCAGCACCAAGGAGGAAGCGCTCGAGCTTGTCGACGTTTGGGCAAAGGACAGGGGGCTCAAGGGGTAGGCGACCGCCCCCACTTCCCCAATCGCTTACCTGCGAAAAGAGGAGGAGGGAGGAACCACGCGGTTTGCTATAGAACAAGTGTTTGAGTTTTACGGGAGCCGGGTGCGTCTACCCATGGGCGTTTCGCGCCGCCGACGGCCGGGCGTTTTGCGAGCCGGATATATATATAGAGCTTCTGAATCCAAGTCTTTCCAGTAAGAGTCCCCAGCGGTCATAAAATGAGACGAAGTCGCAGTCTCAATTGAGGGCAAAATCGGGGGAAAGAGGGAAGAGGCCACACCTGCTCGTTTGTCGTGCGGTTTGCTAAATTGAGAGCTGGTGGGTCATAGGCCGAGGCGTTTTACGTAAATATCCCATACGCTTAGCGGCTCCGAGAGGACAATGACATGGTATGGCAGGTGTTTGTTGAGATACTCCTCGAGTTCCCGGCGGTCGAACCCGGCGGTTTCACTCTTGTACGGAAAGCAACTGTTGCCGGTTGTTAACCCAAGATAAACACGGCCGACTTCTCTATCGTTTCGACCAGCGGGTCGAATCCTCCCCTTTAACGCGTTGAGGATACGTGGTTTTACCGCTTGCGTCCCCCCGCTTTCAAAATCGACGGTAATCGACACAAAGCGCGAGTTCACACCCGAACTGCTGTTTTCATTGTGCTGATTATTCTGTCGCGTGGATATCCCAGAGGCGCGATGTACTTTGCCGGTGCTTTGCGGAGCTGTTTTTCCTGGCTTTGCGGCGTCCCGTATTGCTTGCGCCGCCAGCCAGGCCATGCCGTTGCGGTTTTTAATCGGGATGCCGGCGCGCGGGAATTGTGCGATTGTGCTCTCGATGTTGTTGTCACGGAGCGCTTCTTCGAGTAGCTTGAGCGGCACGGCGTCCCGCGTAAACCAGTGCGCGGCGTAAGTCTTCCCTGCATGATTTGTGACGGGAATAATCAAGATATCGGGCGCGAGCGCGAGAGAACCGACGTGATGGGCGCCGTCGAAGATAACGCAGCGAATGACGCCGGCTGCGCGAAGCCGGATTACCGAGCGCCTCCCCCACTGGCCGGCGCGCAGGGCATCCGAAGCGGTCGCCTCGATAATAGCGTCGATTTTTCCCGCAACGGCGGCATTGTCGATTGCCTCGATGAGTTCCCTCTGCGTCGCGCTGCTTTTACCGATGAGGTCGAGCGGCTCGATGGTCGCGATTACGAAGCGGTCGGCTTTTTGCGGCGGATCCAAGCTTGCGAGGTTCGAGGATGAGACGATGGCAATTTTCTCGCTTTGAAGCGCGGCGACTTTGGCGGGGGAAAGCGAAGTCTGTCGAGGAGGGTCTTCCCCTTCGGGTATGGATACGAGGTCGACGCGGGATAGAATCGCCCCGGCGATAAAGGATTGGCCGTCTCGGATGATGGGAGAGTGGGTCCACGGGTCGTTTTGCAGCGCGAGGATGCCGATGACGGTGGGCGCGAGCACAACGATAATTAGTGTCGCTAGTATGAGTCTTCTCTTCGCTCTGCCCCTCATCGGACTTCCCTTCTAAAACATTGTTAGACAATCGTTCTTTTGTTTGAGTTTTCCCCAGAATTCGGGATAATAACTATCAGGGCACTTATTGTCAAACATGATACGGGCGTTTAGCTCAGCGGGAGAGCACTGCCTTCACACGGCAGGGGTCACTGGTTCAATCCCAGTAACGCCCACCAACACAAAAGAACCGGCGAAAGCCGGTTTTTGCGTTGGTGAGATATCGTTTCAGCAGTTTTAAACTATCCAATAAGGGCGATATGTATACGGGGACGACTCCTCAAAGTTTAGGGTGAACAAACTACCGAAGATTTTCATGTACATGTGAAGGGAGAGTACGTATTATGTCGAATACTACGAATTAAATAAACCATTATGGGTTTTATTGAGCTGAGAAGCTGAGGGGTCGCGGCGGCGAAGTCGTGCTTTGTATAGAGCAGTGTTGTGCAAGGGGAGGCAGAGCGATGGGAAGACGAGCTCGCGGTAGAAAAGTGTCGGTGGTAAGAACGGCCTTTATTGTCCTGGCTCTCGCGGCGGCAATCGCGGTTGCGGGCTGCGCGCAGGGCAAGCTAAAAGGGCAAACAGGAGAAGCGCCGGATGCAACTAAAAGCGGCGCATCGGGCCGATCGATATCGACTGCGGCCTCATCCTTTGCCGAGTATATAGAGGTAACCGTAACGGTCGATCCGAAAGTGCCGGCGTATACCGTCGAAAAGGATTTGGGGAATGTCGTCAATGCGAAGGACTTTGAACTCTCCCCCGCCGCGAAAAAGATGCTGGTGAAAAACGGCTTTGTCGTTGCACCGTCTTGGTCACGCGAGTATTATCCGATTTACGAGACGAACCGCTACGAGTTTACGCCGAATTTCATCACTACCGACTCGATGCTCCACAACTACCACCTCTTCTTCAGCCACCTGCTCAAGACCGTCGAAAAAGATAAGCTCTCAGGAGAGCTGAAAGAGCTGAACAAAGGGATGCTTGCCGCCGCCGTCGAGCAGTATAAGACGCTCGAAGGGACCGAGTGGGAGAGCGCCGCCAAGCGAAACGTCGGTTTTTTTGCGGTCGCAAGCAAGCTCCTCGACCCGGGTGTCGAGGTCCCGGCGGTGGTCGAAAAAGAGGTCGCGCAGGAGCTAAAACTTATCGCTGCCCGCAAGGCGATGACGGCCTCCCCTGTTATGAACATCGGCGTCCCGCCCGATATAGCGGCGTCTCAGCTTGCGAATAAAGAAGACTACACCCAGTACATCGTGCGGGGGCACTACGAGAAGTCGAAGCTCTTGCAGGCGTATTTTAAATCGATGATGTGGTACGGGCGCCTGACCTTTCGCGTCGGCAATGAAGACGAGATGCGCTCGGCTTTGCTTATGACGCTCGCCCTCGACAATCCCGGTCGCGAGAGAAGCTGGAACGCCATCTACGAGCCGACCAACTTCTTTGTGGGGAAAAGCGACGATATCGCCTATTACGAGTTCAAGGATTTGGTGGGGAAGGTCTACGGCAAGAACGCCGGCCTCACCGCCGTGGTCGGAGGGGATAACGCCGAAGCGCGGTTCGCAGGCTTTATAAAAGAGGCGAAGAAACTCGACCCGCCAAAAATCAATTCGATACCGATATTCAGGGAGATAAGCCCGCAAGAGCGCGAGGAGTTGGTGCAAGGTTTCCGGTTCATGGGCCAGCGCTACACCGTAGACGCCGATATCTTCCAGCGCCTGGTCGATGGCGAGGTTGTAGGACGTATGCTGCCCAAAGGCCTCGATATACCGGCGGCCATGGGCTCCGACGAGGCGCTCGGTATTCTCGACTCGATGGGCGAGACGAAATTCGAGAACTATACTAAGAACATGGGGAAGATGAGGAAGCACATCGGCGGCCTCGATACCCGGATATGGACGCAAAACCTCTACTGGTCCTGGATGTATTCCCTGCTCAGCTTGGTCGAGGAGAAGTCGGACGGCTACCCGAGTTTCATGCGGAATGCGGCGTGGGTGCGCAAAGAACTCAGCACCTATCTGGGGAGCTGGACCGAGCTTAAGCACGACACCATCCTCTACGCCAAACAGGTCTACGCCGAGGCGGGCGGCGACGTGCCGGCTAAGAAAGACGACCGAGGCTATGTCGAGCCCAACCCCTATCTCTATGCGAGGCTCGCGTCGCTCCTGGCGATGACGAGGGAGGGTCTTGAAGCGCGAGGCCTGCTCGATGCGCGCGACAAGACTAGTCTTGAGCGGATGGAGACCTTAGCGCTCTCCTTCAAGACCATCTCCGAGAAAGAACTTGAAAACAAACCGCTGACAGATGCGGAATACGAGCTGATTCGCGGTTACGGGGCGCAGCTGGAGCACTTCTGGATCGAGGCGCTTCGCGACGCCGACGTCAAGTCGGGTGCGACACTCGACAACAGCCCGGCTGCGGTAGTGGCCGACGTGGCGACGAACCCGGGCAGCGGCCGAGTCCTTGAGGAGGCGACGGGCAATGTATTTCAAATCTATGTTGTGGCGCCGGTCGCCGGGAAACTGAAGATATGCGCAGGCGGGGTCTACTCGTACTATGAGTTCCCCTGGCCTGCGACCGATAGGCTGACCGACTCCAAGTGGCGGTCGATGCTCGATGATAACAAGGCTCCGGCGCTGCCCGGATGGACGGACGCGTTCATGGTGGCGCCCGAGGGAGATGGATTTGCGATAAAGCGAACGTTGACTCGGGATTAAGATAGGGATTGAGTATGAGGTCTGCGCGCACTATCAAGCCTGTCGATATGTTAGCGGTGATAGCGGTCGCCATCGTTATTGTGGTAGCGATTCTCGGCCACAACGACTCCCCTGCCGTCGATGAGTTCGCGCGCTTCAGAGCCGCGCAGCGTGCTTTGCCCGAGCGTTCAGCCGAGGTATCTGTAGCCCTCGTCGGCGACGTGATGCTCTCGCGCGATGTCGCGCGCAAGATAACGGAGCACGGCAACCCCGACTACCCTTTTCTAAAAGCGGGCGAATATCTAAAGACGGCCGATATTGTCTTTGGCAACCTCGAATCCCCTATCGTTCCGGGGCGCGACATCGCGACGCATGAGATGGTTTTTCGCGCCGACCCCGGGGCCGAAGCCGCCCTTAAGCGAGCGGGCTTTTCGGTGTTGTCGCTTGCAAACAACCACGTTCTCGATTTCGGGGAGCAGGGTTTGCGCCAGACGATGCAGCGTCTTGATGAAGCAGGGATTGCGGGCGCCGGCGCAGGCTTGAGCGAGCACGACGCCTATGCGCCCGCCTACGTCGAGCGAGCGGGCATGACCTTCGCGTTTCTCGCCTTCTGTGAGAACGCTCTAATGCCGCGCGGCGCCGACGAGCGGACGCGCGAGCGGACTAGTGCGCGCATCGCTTCACTCGACCACAAGAAGATGGCGGCGGCGGTGGGAGTCGCAAAGAAGCGGGCCGACGTGGTAATCGTCTCGATGCATGCCGGTGTCGAATATCGCGACGACCCCGCAGCGACTCAAACCGAGTTTGCCAGGGCGGCGGTCGATGCCGGGGCCGACCTAGTCGTCGGGCATCACCCCCATGTCGTCCAGAGAATCGAGCGCTATAAAGGAAAATATATTCTTTGCAGCTTAGGCAATTTTATCTTTGACCAGATGTGGTCGCGCGAGACCAGGGAAGGGCTCATCGCCAAAGCGGTTTTTAATAACAACGGGGTAGAAAGGATCGAGTTGGCACCGGTTTTTATAGAGGATTTTGCGCAGCCGAAGATGGTCGAAGCCGAGCAGGCCGGGGCGATTCTTAGACGGTGTGAGTTTGAGATGGGTGAGCGCCGCGGGTTTATCTGGAACGCGGATTCGAAGAGATTTACCACAGTTGGCAGGAAGGTCGTCTATGGTGCGCAAAAGCGGGAGACGGGCGGACATAAATCGGTTAAATCACTCGAAGCGGACTTGAACAATGACGGCCGACTCGAGCGCTATGACTTGGACGACGGCCTTGTCTCCGTCTATGAGGATAGAGAGCGCATCTGGCGTACGCCCGCGACCTGGTGGGTCGATGATTTTGCGCTCGCCGATGCCAACGGGGATGGCGTAATCGATATAAACATGTCCGTCTGGAAAGCGGGAAGTTTCGGCACGACCAAGCCGTTTTGGATAAGAGAAAACGACTGGAGCATAAAAAACCACTTCTTCGTTTTCGGGTTTCGAGATGGGCGCATAAAACCGGTCTGGCAATCGTCCGCCCTCGACGCGCCAAACCGTGAGTTTCTCTTCGACGATGTCGACGGTGACGGCCGCCAAGAACTCGTCGTCGTCGAGGGCGAATATTCGGATGAAGACCGTTCGTCTGGACGGTATGTCGCGGTGTGGCGGTGGGACGAGTGGGGCTTCTTTAACGAGTGGCGAAGCGAGGCCGGCAGGTATCGAAATCTCTCCGTCGAAAAGGAGGGCGAGAGCAAGCGCATCGCTGTCGACGCGCAAGCACGCGACTAATATCGAAACTCGTACCAACCGCTGACATTCCCCCTTGTAAATCACTGCAGGCAGGGTTGTCGTTATTAAAAAAGTCCCAAAACGGTTATTATCTAGAGTAGATGCCCCTTAGCATCTTGGTGCTTCGTCTATTAGATACTAGCGATTGAGGTAGTGATGAACGGCGGAAAGCGTTTTTTACATGCGGTTCTGCGCCTCATGGGCGCGATGATAAATTTTGTTGCGGTCTCCCTGCTGGTATTCTTTGTGGCCCTCTACCTAACCGATTCACTTGTATTCACCGACATCTCGACCTCGTGCGTATCGTGTAAGAAGCCGGGCTTTGAGATGACGAGCCCCTTTCGGGACGCCAACGACGACGGAAAAATCACAGTCGATGAATGGCGGATCGCTATCTCTCCGACCACTACCAATCCGAAGATCGAGCCTGAACTAAACCCGACCGAGCAGCAGCGCGTTGCGCTTGAGCGCGTTAATTACTATCGCGACTTTGTCGGCCTCAAGGATATCACTTTGAACGAGGCGATAAACAAGGCCGCGCAAGCCCACGCTAAGTACAATGTTGCCCATACCCAGTCCGGACACGAGGAGTCGTCCCGCGAAGAGGGCTTTACCGGTGTATGGCCATGGGACCGGATAAAATTCTTCGGCTATAAAGATTTTACTTACGCCACCGAGGTTGCCAGCATGCGCTGGGCCTCACACGAATACCTACTACAAATCGACCCGACCTGGGCCGTCGACGGCTGGGTCGACACCGTCTACCATCGCCTTCCGATAATAAGCCCGCGGGTCTTCGAGGCGGGCTTCGGCGCGGGCAAAGTGGAGAAGCGCCTCGCCTATGTCATGGATTTCGCCAACCCGGGTTTCGCCGAAGTTAAAAGGGTAGTCCACTATCCGATTGACCGGCAGCGCGACGTGCCTTTTGAGTTTAAAGGGGATGAGACGCCCGACCCGCTTCCGGGGAAGAAATACCCGGTCGGTTACCCGATTACGGTAACGTTCAACGGATACAAGAACATAAAGATAAGTAGTGCCGAGGTACGCGATTCCAACGGCGTAATCGTCCCGTGCTATAGCTTGTTGCCATACTCCGACCAGTTTATCCGGGATTCGCTGGCGATCATTCCGAAAGAGCCGCTCGAGCGCGGGATGGTATATCGTGTCGAGATCGAAGCGACAGCCGACGATGACCCTATCTACCTGGACTGGTCGTTTACGACGAGCACGTCGGCGCGTGATTAATTGATGGGATTATTCTAAGATTTCCGGGAGGGGAGAGTATTGACAATATCCGACCTTGAAGCGCTGGAGCTTGAGGCCACCGCTAACATGCTGCGCCGGGATATCATTCGTATGCTGGTATCGGCCGGAAGCGGTCACGCCGGCGGCCCCCTGGGGATGGCCGAGGTCTTCACCGCGCTCTACTTTCGCGTCATGCGCCACGACCCCGAGAACCCCGATTGGGCGGAGCGCGACCGGTTGGTTTTGTCGAACGGGCACATCTGCGCGGTTCGCTACGCGGCAATGGCCCGCTCGGGCTACTTCCCCGTCGACGAACTGTTGACCTATCGCAAAATCGATTCCCGCTTGCAGGGGCATCCCCACAACCTCTCCCTGCCAGGCTTGGAGAACACCGGCGGCCCGCTCGGACAAGGGCTGTCGCAAGCTATCGGGCGATGCTTGGCGGCGCGGATGGACGACAAGCGTTACCGGGTTTTTTGTGCGATGAGTGACGGTGAGCACGATGAGGGTCAGACCTGGGAGGCTTTGATGTTCGCGGGAAACCATAAACTTCGCAACCTGACGACGCTATTAGACAGGAATAACATCCAAATCGATGGGCACACCGAAGATGTCTTCCCGTTGGAGCCGCTGCGGGCGAAGTATGAGGCCGTCAAATGGCATGTGATAGAGATTGACGGTCACAACATTCGCCAGATAGTAGAGGCGTGCGAGGAGGCCAAAGCGGTCTATGAGAAGCCGACCGCTATTATCTGTCATACTGTCCCCGGCAAAGGCGTCGACTACATGGAGAACGAGCCCGAGTGGCATGGCAAAGCCCCCTCGGCCGAGATGGGCGAGCGGGCGCTGGAGCAGTTGCGTACCGAGGGTGAGCGGATACGGAAAGAGATAGCGAAATTGAGGGGGTTATAAAAATCGTCAATGAAGACGTCCATCTGGTCGAGCCGTTATTCGGCCAAGAGCTAAAGCAAGCGGCCACACGCGACGGGTATGGCCAGGCACTTCTGGAGCTTGCCGAAACCGACCGTAATGTGGTGGTGTTGAGCGCGGATTTAACCGAGTCGACGCGGACGCTCGAGTTCTCCAAGCGCTACCCGGAGCGCTTTGTTGAGGCCGGGGTTGCCGAGCAGAATATGGCCGGCATGGCCGCCGGACTGGCGATGGAAGGCAAGATCCCGTTTGTCAGTTCTTTTGCCGTCTTCTCACCGGGCAGAAACTGGGACCAGATACGGGTCAGCATCTGCTACAGCAACGCGAATGTGAAGATAGCGGGGTCGCACACCGGCCTTACTACCGGCGGAGACGGTGCCACACACCAGGCTCTAGAAGACATTGCGATGACGCGGTGCCTGCCGAACATGGTCGTCCTGGCCCCATGCGACTCGGTCGAGACGAAAAAAGCGACGCTCGCCGCTGCAAGGCACTCGGGGCCGGTATACATACGTTTTGCCAGAGATAAAACGCCCGTTGTTACAACGGAAGCGACGCCGTTTGAGATTGGCAAAGCGTCTGTCTTTCGAGAGGGTTCACATGCGACGATAATTGCGTGCGGCACGATGGTCTACCTAGCGTTAGAAGCGGCTGAAGCGCTTGCCGAGGCCGGATTTTCGGTGCGCGTTGTCAATAATCCATCGATCAAGCCGCTCGACGTTGATGTGATTGTCGCTGCGGCGAAAGAGACCGGCGCAATCGTGACCTGCGAGGAGCACCAGGTATGCGGCGGGCTTGGCGGCGCGGTGGCCGAAGCCGTTTCGACGAGGTTTCCGGTGCCGATGGAGATAGTCGGCATCGGCGATATCTTTGGCGAGTCGGGCGAACCGCAAGAGTTGTGGCGGAAATATGGCTTAACTGTCGAACGAGTCGCAGGCGCTGTCAGGGCGGTTATTGAAAGAAAGGGATCTTAATCTCGGCAGCATAGCTAATTGTTCAATACATCCCGCGACGCTAATTGGTATAGTATTAACATGTCAGAACAACACATATACGCAAAACTATACGATGTATCTATCGACATCCATGAAGCAATGCCGACCTGGCCCGGCGACCCGGGGTTTGAGCGCACGCTCTTGCATTCGATAAGCGGAGGCGCGTCCTCGGACGTGAGTGTCATTAAGATGGGCAGCCACACCGGTACGCACGTCGACGCGCCCGCGCACTTCTTGGAGGGCGCGCCGACCGTCGACCAACTGCCGCTTGATGTGCTGGTGGGAGAGGCCGCCGTCTTTGGGCTTGACGTCGAAACGGCTATCACGCCGGCTGAGCTTGGAGCGCTCGGCCTTGAAGGCGTCTCTCGCGTTCTTTTTAAGACGCGAAACTCGGCGCTCTGGCAGAAGAAGGGGTTTGCCGAGGATTTCGTCTATTTCACACCGGACGCGGCGGCGTATCTCGTTGAAGCGGGCGTGAGACTGGTCGGAATCGACTACCTCTCAGTGGGCGAATACCATAAAGGAACCGAAGTTCATCACGCATTTCTTAAGAGCGGTATCGTCATAGTAGAGGGCTTGAATCTCTCTGGGGTCGAACCTGGTCGCTACGAGATGATGTGTTTGCCGCTAAAAATCATAGGTGCCGATGGCGCCCCGGCGCGCGTGCTGCTCGGCCGACGTTAATCACCTGCCAGCCGTTGCTCGCCGACCCATTTCAGTGGTAATTATTTGCTGTTTCGCTTCTCGTACCTGTGCCGGAGCCACACCGACACCGCGTTCATCGAGAGCAAGACGATGAGCAGGACTATAATGGCCGCAGCCGCCAGGTTGCTAAATTCGGCCTGCGGCCGTGATACCCAGCTGAAAATCTGAATCGGCAAGACCGTAAACTCGTCCATCGGGCTTCGCGGCGCGAACGCGACGAACGAAAGCGCCCCGATAAGGATGAGCGGCGCGGTCTCCCCGATAGCGCGCGATACGGTCAGGATGGAGCCGGTAAAGATGCCGGAAAGCGACGCGGGCAGCACTATGTGGCGAATCGTCTGCCATTTTGTCGCGCCCATAGCCAAAAAGGCCAGGCGAAGCGAGCTTGGCACGCTTCGAATCGCCTCGCGGGAAGTGATTATCATGATAGGGAGGACCAGCAGAGTCATCGTGAGCGCGCCCGCGAAGACGGTGCGACCGAGCATCATACCGCGCACAAAAATGGCGAGGCCGAGTATACCATAGACAATCGACGGTACGCCGGCGAGGTTGGCTACATTGATATCGATGAAATTCATCAACCGGTTTTTCGGAGCATATTCCTCCAAAAAGATGGCGGTTGCAACGCCAATCGGAAAGGTGAGGAGCGCCGTTATCACGGTGACCCACAGAGTTCCCATAAGCGACGAGTAGATGCCCGCGCGCGCCGGTATGCGCGACGGAAAGCTGACCAGGAATTGATAGTCGAGCCAGCCGAGGCCTTTACGGAAGACGTCGAACAGCAAAACCGCCAGCGCGAGTAGCGCAAACGCCGTCGCCGCAAGAACCAGGCCGTGGAAGGCTATATCGAGTGTAGCCCTTCGCTTCAGGCGTCTCTGGAACGCTATCGATTCTTCGTCCACTACTCGTACACCTCCCGGTAACGTCGCGTCACCATCTGCCCGAGGATATTCATCGCAAGTGTGATAAGAAAAAGGAGCATACCGACTGCGAAAATCGTCTTATATACTATGGTGCCTTGCGGCGTATCGCCCATGCTCACCTGAACGATGTACGCGGTCATCGTCTGGATACTTTCCAGCGGGTTGAGCGTGAGCTTAGGTGTTGAGCCGGCGGCCAGCGTTACTATCATCGTCTCGCCTATCGCGCGAGATATTGCCAGGATAAACGAGGCTATGACGCCTGAGAGCCCGGCTGGCAGGACTATTTTTGTTGCCACCTCGAACTTGGTCGCCCCGAGCGCGAACCCCGCCTCGCGCAGCGAGTGTGGAACCGCCATCAGAGCGTCCTCGCTGAGCGAGGAGACCATCGGGATTATCATGATGCCGACGACGATGCTCGCGCTGAGCGCATTGAATATACTCATATCGGGGATGAAAGTGCGAAGGAGCGGGGTGACGAACGTAAGGGCGAAGTAGCCATAGACGACAGTCGGGATTCCGGCGAGTATTTCGAGCAATGGTTTGACTATCTTGCGCACTCCCGGTTTTGCGTAGGCGCTAAGGTAGAGCGCGCTTGCCAGTCCGATGGGTAGCGCGACGAGGCTCGCGCCAACGAGGATAATAAGCGTTCCTGCGACGAGCGGCATGATACCGAAGTGTTTGTCAGCGAAGAGCGGCGTCCAACGGGTGTCCGTCAGGAATTTACCTATCGGTACTTCTTGAAAGAACGAAAAGGTCTCGGTTATGAGCGAGAGGATTATCCCTACGGTGGTCAGCACCGATATCAGGACGCAGCCGAGTAGAACCGAATAGACGAGGCGCTCCTTTATCTTTCGCATTCTGACCTTGGCGGCCGGCAGTTCGAACTTTGTGTTTCGGGCTTCTTCAGTAACGTTCAAATCCGTCACTCCTTGCAATATAACGCGATAGCATTACCGGCGTATCGGTCCCCGGTAATGCTGCGCGCATCATGATGTTGTCATGTACGTCAGTCCTAAGCGATCATACGTTTATTCGAGAAACTTCAGATTCGCCTCGTACTCCTCGTCATTGAGCGGCACGTAGCCGACCTCGGCGACGAGTGCCTTGCCTTCGGTGAAGAAGAACTTCAAGAATTCCTTGACCTCCGGCCGCTCGAGCGCCTTCTTATTCACGTAGATAAAGAGCGGGCGCGCTAGTGGTTTGTAGGTGCCGTCTTTTATAGTCGAATCGGTGGGTTCGACCGCTCCGTCGCCGCCATCGATACCGAGTGCCTTGATCTTACTTGTGTTTTCCGCATAGTAAGCGTAGCCGAAATAACCGAGCGCGCCCTTATCACCCGCCACACCCTGTACGAGCACGTTGTCGTCTTCGCTCGCGGTATAATCGGTACGGCTCGCGCCCGCCTCGCCGTTTATGGTTTCGGTAAAGTAGTCGAAGGTTCCCGAGTCGGTGCCGGGGCCGTACAATACCAGCTTCTCGTCCGGCCAGTCAGCGCGCACGTCTTGCCATGATTTGACTTTGCTGTCGGGCGCCCAAATCTTGTTGAGTTCCTCGACGGTCATCGATTTCGCCCAGTCGTTATCGTGGTTTGCGACGATTGATATTCCGTCGTAAGCGATTGGTATCTCGATATATTCGACACCGTTTTTCTCCGCCGCATTCTTTTCCTCATCTTTGATGTGGCGCGATGCGTCGCTTATGTCGATCTCGCCGGCGATGAATTTCTTGAAGCCGCCACCGGTTCCAGATGTGCCGACAGTTACCTGCGTGCCGGGATTGGCGATCATGAACTCCTCGGCCACCGCTTCGCTAATCGGGGCAACCGTGCTTGAGCCATCGATTTTGATGGTCCCGGAGAGCTGATCTCCGCCACCGTTGGTATTTCCGCCTGAGTTGCAGCCGACGACAGCTAAAGACAGAACGAGCATGAGTACTATGGATGTATAGAGCGCGTTCTTTTGTGATATGCGTGAAAAAAGTCTCATATAAACCTCCTGTAAAATTTGTGTGATGCCTTCTATGGGCCCTTCTTCGAACCGCACCATCATAAGGATAGTCTTGCCGCAAACGCTTGTGGTGAAAAAGTTGTAACAGTTATGTAAAAAAATTGTTAACCGAGAAGAAGCTTGGGGGCATTGGCTTAGGAGGTCCCAGTCGAGCTGCCGGGGAATGTCACGTAGAAGGTGCTGCCGATACCAAGCGAGGTGTCGACATCGATTATCGCGCCATGGTTTTCGGCGATGTGCTTGACGAGCGAGAGGCCCAGGCCGGTGCCGCCGGTCTCCCTACTCCGGGCCTTGTCTACCCGGTAGAAACGCTCGAATATCCTCGGTATCTCGCGCTTGGCAAGGCCGATGCCGCTGTCGATGACCGCGAGCCTTGCCAGCCCGCCGATATTCTCAATGCGCACATCTATTTTGCCGCCCGCGGGCGTGTAACGAATCGCGTTGTCGACCAGGTTCCTGACCATGGTAAAAATCTGCTCCCGGTCACCGGCGATATCGGGCACCTCGCTCGCGATATCCCAGGCGAGCTTGAGGTCACTCGATGTCGCCAGCTGAGAGAAGCTCGCACAGACCTCGACGACGACTTCTTCCAGGTCGACCGGGATTCTTTCCGCGGCCTCCTGCGGGTTTTCAAGCTTTGAGAGGTCGATGAGTTCGCGAACCAAGTTGATGAGCGTGCTGAGTTCTTTATCGAGGCGTTTTATGAAGACCTTGCTCGAAGCGGGATCCGTGTCGATGCTGCGCAGTAGATTATCCGACAAGAGTTTCAAACCGGTTAGCGGCGTCTTAAGCTCGTGCGATACATTGGCCACGAAATCTTTTCTTAGGCGCTCGACCTGTTTCTGCCGGGTGATGTCGCGGATAACCACGAGCGTCTGGTCTTCGCCCAAGCTGTTCGTTATAGGCATGATGCGTATCCTCAGCTGCTTAAACGGTGATTGTAGGACTATTTCGTCGACGACCTCGTGCTTGTTCACGGCCGATTCCCGAATCGCATGATCGAGATCGTAGCTTCTGATGGAGTGAAGGACCGGATTCCCGATGACATCGTCGGCTGCCACCCGAAATATGCGCTCGATGGAGGGGTTGGTCAGAACAACCTCGCCGTTCTGGTTTAAGAGGAGGATGCCTTCGGCCATGTTGTTAAAGATAAGGTCGGCCTTGGCCTTCTCGGCCTGCAACTCGTCGATGCGCGCCTTTAGTTTTTCCGCCAACTCGTTCAAGGATTTCGACAGCTCGCCTATCTCGTCGCCTTCGCGTACCGGCAATCTCTGCTCGAGATCGTCGTTGGCCATCCGCTCTACCATGACCATCATCCGCTTCAAAGGCGTCGTAAACGAGTTTGAAAGCACATAGCTTGCCCCGATGACGAGCATCGACGCGCCTATCGCGATGATGGCTATCAAGAAATAGGGAATGGAAGAGCGTAGCACTACGCTGGTGATAACGAAGGTCAATAACGCAAGCAGTGTGTAGCTTACGACCAGTCTCTGCCCTATCCGCATGGGATTTTCTCCTCGGCCTGGAACTTATAACCGAGGCCGTGGACGGTTTGGATATAGGAAAAGTGTGAGTGCTCTTCTATTTTGTTGCGGATGCGCCTTATGTGAACGTCGATGGTCCGGCTCGACGAGTAGAACTCTTGGCCCCACACCCGGGCAGCCAAGTCCTGGCGTGTGAATAGGGCGCCAGGCTTTGAGGCGAGCACGTGAAGGAGTTGGAACTCCTTGAGGCGTAGCGAAATCTCTTTGCCGTCGACTGCGACCGAGTGCTTGGCCGGGTCGATTTTAATGTCTCCCAGTTCGATAACGGTCGGTTGGTTATTTAGCTTAAGAGTGCGCTTCAGGTTGGCGTTGATGCGTGCCACCAGCTCCTCGACGCTGAACGGTTTGGTGATGTAGTCGTCGGCACCGAGGCTGAATCCTTTGAGCTTGCTCTGCCGGTCGTCGAGCGCGGTTATCATGATGACGGGGACATCCTCGTTGAAAGAGCGGATGTTTTTGCAGACTTCAAAACCGTCGATTTCGGGGAGCAAGAGGTCTAAAAGGACTAGGTCGGCGTTGCTGTCTTTGAGTAGCGCCAGCCCGTCCGTGCCGTTTTCCGCCGTGGCGACATCGAACCCCGCCCCCTTGAGGCTATAGGCGAGCGTCTCCCTGATAAGCGGGTCGTCTTCGATAACAAGAATTTGAGCCATAAAATTTTCTCAGTCCCTTTCGGCTATATAGTACGTCAGTTCCAGCGATTTTTCAATTAGGAGGCTCGGGTTGCTCGCCCTATAGTTCCAGTCGGTGGGCAGGACTATTTGCGGGAGAGAGCAGTATGGCACGTGGCAAATTAATCCGAACTTGCTTAGAATGGTGTAATAGTCAATAATGTTCTCGTTATCGTGTTGATAGGCAAGTACTTTTAGGAGAACCCTGGTATGTCGGGAAAGATAAAAGTAGAATTTAAAGACGTCTCGTTCTACTATGGCGCCTTTAAGGCGATAGACGACGTCTCGTTTCAGCTGGAAGAGAACAAAGTCACCGCTTTTATCGGGCCTTCCGGCTGCGGTAAGTCGACGGTCCTTCGTATCATAAACCGGACGAACGAGATATCCATGAGCACGCACGTCGAGGGACATGTGCTCATCGACGGCATCGATATCTACAACGGTGTCGACCCGGTGCTCCTTCGCAAGCGGGTCGGCATGGTATTCCAGAAGCCCAACCCCTTCCCGAAGAGCATCTACGAAAATCTGGCGCTCGGTCCCAAAATCCATGGCGTTAAAAAGAAGAGCGACCTCGACGGCATCGTAGAGGAGAGCCTGGTGAAAGCCGCGCTATGGGGCGAGGTCAAAAACACGTTGCACAAGTCGGCCATGCAGCTCTCGGGCGGGCAGCAGCAGCGCCTATGTATCGCGCGGGCGCTGACCATCAAGCCGGAGCTGCTCTTGATGGACGAGCCGTGCTCCGCGCTCGACCCGATATCGACGCAGAAAATCGAAGACCTTATAGACGAACTCAAGAAGGATTACACCATAGTCATGGTCACGCATAATATGCAACAAGCGGCACGCGTATCCGACTACACCGCTTTTTTCCTGGTCGAAGAGACGGGCGCCCCCGGCAGGTTGGTCGAGTTTAATGACACCACGACGATATTTACCAGGCCGTCGAATAAGAAGACCGAGGATTATATTACGGGTCGATTCGGATAGCGGCCTGCACACCAAGCACCAGCTGCAGAAGGTTTAGACTCTAGTACAGTGCTTTTCTTAAGTCTCTGGTGTCCAAACACTATGATGCAGTACGGCTGAATAAGGGATTTAGTGCTCGCTGACAGCTGCAGCAGAAGTTCTCATGATGGTCCCGGTATTGAGACAACTTGCAGCCGCAACGCTGGCAAAACGCTAAATTGTTGATGCGTTTTGGGCCCGCAAGTATTTCGTCGAGCGTTTTCCCGTTAAAGTTGCCGAACGACAAGCCGCGAACAATCTGACCTTTCATGATGACTCCTTTCTGCAACAAATCTCCGGTAATGTTAGTTATCGCCGTTCTGCTGAGAATTTGCCCAAAAATATCATGTTTAAACTATCCAAACAACACTTTTTCTATTAATTTTTCGATCGGTTGATTATTTATTTACCGGTCGATTATATCGCAAGCCGTATTGATTTTTAGGGCATATAGTTATGGGCTGTTATGGCGGTGGGTGCTTGCCGGCGGTAATATGCTGAGCAGACGGTTGTACCTTGTTTATGCAAGGTCATTTGCGTATACTCGTGGGAAGTGTCTTTTCGTCCTTAAGCAGGTGTTTTAGTGTCTGAAATTAAAGTCGGCGGCCAAGCGTTCGGTGATGGCGTCCTAATGCGGACTAAACGATATTGGGCTCTGGTGAGGGAAGACGGTTCGACCGAGTTTGGGTCGGTCACTTCGTGGCTCGACCATCACCCCAGGTGGAACATCTTCTTTATCCGTTCCATTATCATGTTCGCGGAGATGATGAAGTTCGGTCTAAAGACATATAGTAGAATTCCGGCGGCGGGAAACAAAAGGCTCTTGCTCTGGATAGGAATTTATCTCGCCGTTACCTTGCCGCTCTCTATGCTTGTCGATGATATGTTCGGCGGAGGGCCGCTCGTATACGGGGCTTTTCAATTCTTCAGCTTCATCGCGGCGCTTTGGGCGATTAGCATGGGGATGACCGCGCGCATATGGACCTACCACGGCGCCGAACATAAAGTGGTCAATGCGTTTGAGCAGGGAAAGGATATCGAGGATGCGGCGGCCGTGCAGGGCTGTTCGAGGATTCACCAGCGTTGCGGCACCAATTTTGCATTTTTGATACTAGTCGTTACATCTCTCTACTTCCCGAATCCCGGCGCCGGGATTAATACCCTGCTCGTTATATTTTACACGGTATTCGCGTTGGCCATGTCGCTTGAGATATTCCGCCAGCTAATGCGGTTTCCGAAGTTCATCGTCTCGCGGGTCATCTTGTTCGGCGGGCAGCAAATGCAGAGATTTATCACGACACGCGAGCCCGACGATGACCAGGTTGTAGTCGCGGCTAAAGCGTTGCAGTTAGTTCTGACGCTTGAGGCGATGGGCAACGCGCGGCGCTAGGAGACCAGAGCAACCATCGTTGCTATCGAAATGCGGGCTCAAATCGGCTTTATCCCGCCCTTTTAAAGTGCTTACTCATGACGACCGTCACGCTGTCTTGCTGTTCGTCGATGGTGACTTGGTCCATGAGGGCCAACATAAGCAGAATCCCTCTACCCCTAAAGCTGTCCTCTTCGGGGAGCGGGATGTTCTTGATGAACGCTCCATTGCTGCGAACGCAGACGGTAAGAACGTCGCCGACGAGGTTGAACTCCACCTCCACATTGCCGCCCCGGCCGTGCTCTATCGCATTTGTCGTGGCCTCGCCGATTGAAACCAGGATATCGTAGCTGTCGGAGTCGACCATATTGTTGGCTTCAGCGATACCTTTGAAGTAATCCCTAATTCGAGCAAGGTTCTCGGGCTTGCTATCGACCACATAGGAATAATTTGTTTGCTCCAAAAACCACACGACCCTTCATTGCTATTGGTGCTTGTAGGCGATTAAGATTATAATCTTGTGTGATTGAGAAATCCATAGGATGCCGGCTTAATTTATTGGTACCCGCAATGACCGTGGGCCTATCATCGAACAGCGCGCGATAATCTTACGGCTACCCTCTAAAGGCGAGCGGTTGCTTGGTTCAGCAGGTAGTCTTAGCCGACAGCGGCGAAATGTGCTATCTTTAGACAAATAGAGTTAGGAGCTGTTTTTTGAAGGCTTACAGGAAACAAATCGGTCTGATCTGCTTCATTATTGCGGGCTTGGCATGGCCTATCGGGTTCGCCATGGGATATAAGGTGTCGCAAGTGCTACCGGTGCATTTATTCTTTATTTTCAGCGGCATCTGGCTCAGAGGAAGCCATCTCATGGAAGTGCTAAAACAGAAGAAAAAAGCCGGGCTTTAGATCTTGCCGCCATGCATTCGCGCGGAGTCTATTATAATTCAATAATTGGACATTTATTTTTCGGCATGTTATATTTTTTTAGGCTCTGCGTTCGGCTATGGTCGAGCCTGGATTGTCGCGAAAGCTGTGACGAGAGCACAGCTTTATTTTATTAATATTGGGGTGTGGCCAAATGGTAAGGCACCGGTTTT
>JASEGT010000034.1 GCA_030018005.1 Actinomycetota bacterium | reverse complement strand
CGAAAATCAGCTGATCGCAACGGCGCCGCGACAGTTTAATTTCCGACTTCGCTCACCCACTAGAGCGCTCAACCGCTAGAGCGCTCAAAAATGCGCGGGTTACGCCCCTGATCCGAGCATATCCATCGCGTCGCTCAAAGAATCCGCCATGTCGAACATATCGCCGAACGGGATAAAGGCGCGGTGAAGGTTGCCGTTGAGACCGATTACGACAAGCCGCCCGCCTTCCTCTTCGATTTTGTGGCGCGCCCAGAGCATTGCCGCCAGGCCGCTGCTATCGATATAGCGCAAGTTCTTGATATCGACTATGAGCTTCTTTTCGCCCTCGCCTATCGCGTCGGCCATCATGTCTTTTAAAAGCTGCGCCGAGCATATATCGCATTCACCACATGCTATGACCATGTTTACATTGTTTACCGCCATCCTTCTGACTTTCAGGTGGCTTAGTCTAGTTTCGTGCACGTGTAAATCACCCCATTTGGTATCTTCCACATTACACCGACTAATTAACTATGGATATTTGGCGGCTCTATCCTACAACCGTGTCGAAGTCGTCTTTTACGCGCATTTCGCTCACATTAATAATATTTGGATGATGATTGTCAAAGGCTTGCACGTGGTAAAGCCGGTATATATTAGATTGCACTTTGGGCGGGGCCTTGAATTACAAGCCACTCGTATCCTTATACCCTATAGCGGGCGAATAATCCCACGCTTAAGGCTTCTTTATCAACGCTACTATTTCGTCAAGCAACTGCTCTTGGTCGTTGGTGTAATCTATGGATACACCCCTGTCACGCAACCCGGAGACGAGCACCGTAAGGAGCGGCGGCTCGAGGTTTATCGAGCGCAGCAGTTCGGCCTCGGTGAAGACATCTTGCGGGGCGCCGCTGAGGATAATATTACCTCGCACCATGACATACGCACGATCGGCAAAGATAGGAACGATGTTGATATCGTGTGTAGTCAAGATAATCGTCGTCCCGTAAATCCGATTGAACTCGTTTAGGAGCATGAGCATATCGTGTTTCGATTTTGGATCGAGACCTTCAAACGGTTCGTCGAGAATGAGCAGTTTGGGATGGGCTATCATCGCCCCCGCCAGCGCTACCTTTTTCTTTTCGCCCCCGCTAAGATAGTGCGGTATCTTTGTTTTAAGGTCCGCTATCCCGATGCGCTCGATTATCTCGTTGGCCAGGGACTCTATCTTATCTTCGGGATAGCCGTAGTTTCGGGGGCTGAAGGTGATGTCATCCCAGACGGTCGGCGCGACGAGCTGGTCTTCGACGTGTTGAAAGACGACACCATAATTCTCGATGATGTCGTTGAAATGCTTGCTGGGGTCGACACCGAAGACCCGGACTTCGCCTTCGACCGGTCTGAGCAGCCCCATCAAATGTTGAAGCAGCGTTGTCTTGCCCGACCCGTTGGGGCCGAGTATCACGACTTTTTCCCCTTCCATGACGCTGAACTCAAGCCCGCATATCTTGACGGTCGTCTGGTCGGGGTAGATGTGGCTGATACATCCTATTCTGGCTATCTCGCTCATGCGAACACCGCCACCACTAGGACGGAAGCACCCAATAACACCGGTAACAGGCTGTATTTTATAGAGTATTTCCGGGTCGCGCTGACCGGCATCCCGCCACGGTAGCCCCGGATGAGCATCGCGTTCTGCATATTCTCGCTCAACTCCCATGCATGGATGAAACCATGACCTATAACTTTGCCCATGATGTTGAGGTTCCCCGCGACTCGCAACGGCGAGTACGCGCCGCGCATGCGAAGCGCGATTATCACCCTTTCTACCTGCTCCATCAGTATGAAAAACGAGCGATATGTCACCAGCATCGCGTCAATCAAGATGGTCGGAAAAATCTTGCGACCCAAAGCGAATATCTGGGGATACGGAGTCGTTGTTATCAGCAAAAGCATGGCTACCGCCGCTGTCACCGCTTTAAGCATGATCACGAGGGGCGTGATACCGCCGCCGGTGCTGCTGACTGCAAAGACAAGGCTAAACACCAGCGCATACCCCGCGAACGGCAGAATCCGAAGCACCGGGAGATTCGATATTAAGAACGCCATCAGCAAAAAAGCCAGGGCCATAATGAAGACAACGACCTCGGTACTTATGACAACCGCCGCAATAACGAGCGCCACCATCAAGACCTTTGAGACGGCCGATGCCCTGTGCATCACGCTGTCGCGATTGTATGCAAGATTATCGATGAATGCTATGTCCACAAGGGTTCTCCTAAAGTCATCATCTCTCGCGTTCCCTAGCGGGTGCTCCGACAATCTCGGGACGCACTCCCAAAATAAATCTTACGATTAGTCCGGTAGCAAAAGCTTCGATTGCGATACCGATAGCCGCGACCGGCACGATAATCGTTACGAACCTTCGCAGTGATAGAGCGACCGGCGAATCCACGACAACGCTATCCTTGATAGCTCCCGCATCTTCCCCCATCAGAACGAGTGCGGGGTTTACTTGCGCTATGGCTACGACTCCTATCATAAAGGCTATTGTAATAATAAGGGTGAGTGCCGTTGCCAGTATCACCGGAAGTATGTGCTCTACGGTGGCCCTGCGAAATATGTTGTACAACAGATACCCGATGATGACCTCGCTGCCTACGACTACGGTATTAAGCCCTACGACCGTAATGCCGCCGTGTCCTATCAGCGCCAAAAACATGTTGCTGATAAAGGCCGCCATAAAGCCGAGCCACGGGCCGAGAATAATGCCCGCGAGAACCGCGAGGCCTAGGTGAAACGGGATAAATCCAAGCGGTATCGACTGGCCGATAAGCATGACAGCGGCTATGATTCCAAGCAGGGGTACTTTGCGCCTCGCCTCGGTCGAGTTGGTGCGGGATATCGCCAAACCCAACATCGCGGCGGTCAGCACGTATCCGACAACCCACCAGAATACCGGGATAACACCGTCCGGCAAGTGTATGTGTGACATAATCCCCCCTCAAAAAAGTCAAAGCGAAGACCCCTGATCGTTCGGTCGCCGCCTCGATGTTCTGATAATTGTACCCAATAAGCAGGCAAGCCAATAGTGATAGAGCCCTTCTCCACTATCGAACATTCAAGGTTGGTCCGCAAATATCGCCTACAATCATATTACATGCTTCGGCCGTATCTTCACCATCCGCCCTAAACCGCGCCGGCTGGAATTCAACAACGATGGCTGCACCGGGCTACTCCCCCAAGCGCTCTTTTAAGAGCTGCTCTTGGAAGACGTACTTTATTATCTTGTCGCGATTAACCTCACTGATGCGCCTGAAATTGACACCGACAAGATAACCCTTCTCTTTTCGTGTAGCCGATACCCGGACGGCTTCGCCGATAGCGTATGCTATTTCGCCACCCGGCAGAATCATCTCCAGGTCGACCGTAGTGCCTCTCTTGATTAACCGGTCGATGATAATGCCGATACCGCCGCCGCCAATATCTTCTACCAAAGCCGGTTGGAGCGAACCGACACCTGTCTTATACTGCACCGACATAAACGGATTAGCGAGCCGGTAAAAGGCGCGCCGTTGTACAAACTCGTATCGTGTGTCCAGTGCGAACTTGAATTCCTGCTTATCCCAGGATATCTCTTCAATCTCGGTCGACACTAGATTTATGCCGTTTTCAAAGGGGATTGAGAACTTCAGGTTTTTGGCGAACGCATTTGGCGGAGCCGACTCCGCACCAAGCCACTCGCACAATACACGGTTTCCCGCGAGAAGAAATCTTATGCCAAAGCTCCACGAATTACCGAGGTCATCCGAGAGCCTTATCACTTGTCCGGCCTTAGGTAAAATTTTAAAAGTCGTCACATGCCGATTGTATAGTGATTTAGATTCCGCTTCAATGGATGGATTCCAAATTATCTTCAATTGCGCGCCGGTTTAGTCAGCGCTCTTCAGGTACATAATAATATTAATAATTGCAGACGCGACCGGGATAAGGGGTGTTGGATATGAAACGTTCCGTACTTATTATAGGGCTACTTGTGCTAGCGGCATTACTGCTCGCCGGGTGCCCACAGAAAAAACCAGGCGGGGCGACGACCACCACCAAACCGGCGGGAGCGTCGACAACGACCACCGAAAAGAAAATATCGATTAAATTGTACTTCGTCGAAGAAAAAGCCGGCACGCAATTCCTGGTCGCCGAGGATCGATCGGTCGCGGAACCGGAATCTCTGCCGAAAGCGGCGGTCGAGGAACTAATAAAAGGGACCAAAAATGATAATCGCACTTCGCTTATCCCACCCAAGGCAAAAGTCCTCTCAGTCCAAGTCGAGGATAAGCTGGCGACGATCGATTTCAGCAAGGAAGTACTCTCTGCAAACGTCGGGGCTGCAGGCGAGGAGCTTGGTATCGCTCAAATCGTAAATACCCTCACCGAGCTTCCCGACATCGAGCAAGTAAAGTTGCTGGTCGATGGCCGCGAGGAAGGGCTGGTCGATGGCCGCGAGATTAAAGATTGGTGGGGACATGTCGGCCTGTACGAGCAACCCTTCACCCGAACAGAGAAGCTGATAAAAGGCGTAAAAACCGAAGAACGAACGATCATCGTCGAGTCCCCGCGCGCTTTTAGCACAGTCGGAAACCCCCTGACCGTAAAGGGCAAAGCGCAGGTCTTCGAAGCGCAATTCCAGGTCAGAATACTTGATAAAAACGGAAGCGTGTTGAGTGACGTTCCGGTTATGGCCGACGACTTCGACTGGGGTACTTTCGAAGAGCAAATCGGGTACAAGAGTCCGAAAGAGGCAGGCTACATCAAAATACTCTTCTATTATTACAGCCCGAAGGACGGCTCGGAGGTGCCAATGGCCGAAGTGACCGTCTTCATGGATTAGCGAGCGCTATTTTGGCTTATCCTTCAAGCGCGTCTGTTCCATATACATCGCTATCGTCTGCTGGTCGCGGGGGCTTATCGTGACAAACTTGATGCCGACTCTATACATGCGCGGCATGTTGTCTTGAGCGATGCAGTGCGTCACCTCACCGAACGCCGCCAACTGCTCACTCTCTCCCGGCAGGTCTATCTTTATCTGCGCCGACACGCCTTTCTCGACGGGACCCGCGGCATAAACAAGAAGGCCGATGCCTCCCCTGCCGAGGTCCTCGACAGCGACACCTTTGTAGATATTGCTCTTCCCGTCAAATTGAACGCGGTAGCTGATATTCTCCCAGGTGCGAAGACGTACGGACCGCCGCCGCCTTAAAAATTTAGCGTTTTCCGCCGGCATGAGCGCCAAGTATCCCGCCCCCAGCACGGATTCCTTGACGACGACCCTAAGCGAGCACAGGTCGCGCGTGGTCGGTATGTAGACCATGGGATTTTCGCTTAATTCAAGCTTCGGGGTGGTATTGGCCTCCACGCGGCGGCAAAAAAATACCGGGATGTCTAGCGCCATAACGATAGCATACGCCACCGGCGCGTCGAACTGGTTAAACTGGACGTCTATCTTCGTGCCCGGTTTTAGCGTCGCGCGGATAGCCGGCCAATCTATTTTTTCAATCTCAAGCGGCAATATGGTTCCCATAGTCAGCCTATCGGCAAGGAAATCAACCCTCTTAAGTTCGGCCATAAGCGGGTACCTTCCCGGCTATTTCTTGCCCAGTCGCATATTCGCCAGCGGCCAAGCATACTCATAAAGGTGAAGACCTTTGGAGACGGCGATAAGCTCACCATCGTCGACACCGATCTCGCCGGCCATGAATTCTTTCATCAGCTGAAGACCCGCGAGATTGGCTGGAAACCCGCCCCACAGGTCCCACGAGCGAAAATAAACGAAGAAATGGAGCTTACCATAGCGCACTCTCGTGTCCACCTGACGCAAACACGGGGGGTCTTCGAGGTGAATCGATTCCCGGTCACAGACCGCCATGCACGCCTGGTTCGTGCCGAGCCCTTCTTCTTTGTACATCCGTATGACCTCGAACAACTGCGGCTCTAGATACTCACCATATGTGTACTGCTCGTTCGCCTGCTTCTCCGAGGTCATGAGATATCGCATGTAATCTTGGACATACTCCTCGGACGCCGGCGGCGTGAGGCCGAGCTGCGGCGGGATATCCGGGACGAGCGGTCTGACGCCGGGATGGGTTATTTGAATGGTCACGAAATCGAGCTCTTTTCTCCTGGCGCCCTGGTAGCTGCCACGGTCGATGACATAGTCAAAGCCGTCTGCCACTGTGGCGTTTATCGCCTGAAACCAGGCGTCCGGAATATCGCGAGCGACAATCTGAGTAAGCTTCATAATCTCCCCTAAAATAATAATATATGCTGCCTCGCCGACGCATGCTCGGCTTGAGAAGCCCCGGCCATTTCGAAAAACGATTCCATCTTTAGAATATACCAATAATATCTTTTGTGCGCCCTCCATACAACGCCATTGAGCCGCCGGTCTCTTGAGCCGGCTACCTGATTCTTGGACTCGCTTGGCCAAACATAGGATGACCCAAAATTGACAACATTGCGTCCGCTTAATATATAATGGGTGAAGCATTTCGAAGGGTCTAAGAGAATAAGGGGCGCTCCATGACACAAGATCTTAACTCGCTAGCAGGCGGTGAGCATGTCGACGCTTGTTTTGTCGTCCATAGAAAAGAGAAGAAACTGACAAAGGCCGGCAGCGCATACGCGGACATAGTCCTTGGAAACAAAACCGGGACGATCGGCGCGAAGATATGGAGCGTGCCCGACGCGACTTACGACTCCTTCGACGTGGGCTCGATAGTCAAAGTCACCGGCGTCATCGAGCTTTACCAACAAAAACCACAACTAAAAATCAGCAGCCTCGAGTCGGTTGTCGATAGCGAGATAGATTATTCGGATTTCATACCAGCTACCAGCGCCGACACAGACGCGTTGCGAGCTGAGCTACTAGAAATCGTCGGTTCTATGAAAAACCCTCAACTCAGAAGGCTGCTCCAAGAAATCTTCGACGACGGTATTCTGGCGGAGTTTACCAAGGCACCGGCCGCTAAAGGTTTTCACCACGCCTATCTGGGAGGTTTGCTGGAGCACTCAGTCGGCGTAGCCAGACTTTCCGACCGCATAGCCGAGCTCTACCAAGGCAAAGTCAACCGGGACCTGCTGGTGGCGGGTGCCCTCGTGCACGATATAGGAAAACTGCGCGAGTTCTCCTATGCGCAGCTTATAGACTACTCGACCGTTGGGCGGCTCATCGGCCACCATGTTCTGGGCTACGAAATAATAAACGAGAGGGCCGGCAGGCTCGGCGATATCGATGCCGAAATCGTTCTTCAGCTCGGACACCTAATTCTGAGCCACCATGGGTCTTACGAAAACCAATCGCCGCGCAAACCAAAGACCATCGAAGCCCTGCTCTTGCATCTCTGCGACGACGCGGACGCCAAAATCAACGCGCTCCTACTCATCGATGAGAAATCGGATGCCGAAGCAGAGTGGAGCCCCTACAATAAAGTGCTGGAACGCTTCATATACCTTAAGAAAATCGAAGAAATCTAAATTTTTTCAAACTGGTCTTTTATCGGCGCCGCACACCGGGCACACCCAATCTTCAGGCAAGTCCTCGAACGCGGTCCCGGCGCTTACGCCCGAATCAGGGTCACCTTCCTCCGGGTTGTAAATGTATCCGCAAACCAGGCATTCGTATTTGTCCATTATCACATCGGCTCCTTTTCCTTTAATAGCTTTTCTCTCTTACAGAGCGCTTATTCCTTGATATAGGTCGGCGCGGCTTTGGGTGACTTACCGCGTTTGACTTCATGGTAGAACGCATAGGTCATGGGGATGCCTTCAGCGAGCAAGTCGCAATCGATTACTCTTCCGAAGAACAATGTGTGGCTCCCGGCATCCATGGTGCCGACAACCTCCGCCTCGATAAAGGCTATGGCATTGTCGAGAACGATCGGTGCGCCGGTCTGTCCCGCGCGGTAGTTCATCCCCTCGAATTTGTCGAAATCCCTGCCGGATTTAAACCCGAAATGGCCGATAAACAACATCGGTGTTTCTTCCGAGAGCACCGAAGCCGAAAACGCCCCGCTGCCTTCTATAAATTCATGCGTGAGGTTATCCTTGTTTATGCAGACCGCAATCATAGGCGGCTCCGACGTCGTCTGTATGAGAGTGTTCGCGATTTGTCCGTTGCTCCGCTCACCATTCTTTGACCCTATGACATACATGCCGTAGCTGATTTTTTGCAACGCTTTAGTGTTCACGCATTCACCTCCCTCCTTATGGTATGTTCCACAGGTTGAAGGTTCTAAACGCCAAGCGCTTGAATAGCCAGTAATCCATAACTACCGCCGGCGATAAAATCCCTTTGAAACGAACTAGCATCACGGCCCCATATACCGAAAATCCGGGGAAAACCGCGCGCATCGCCCGACCCTGGAGTCAACGACTGCCATGCACAATACCGTGCAAACCTCTTGCCGCGCAGTGGCGCACAGCGCCAAAAAGATATGTTCTTGGTGCGCGCCTGTGGTACGATTAGCTCAGTCGATATGGATAAGCATGCCCTTGGGAGCAGAGCAATGAGAAATTTCTTGGACTGGTTCGGCAACGCGCAATGGGTCGTAAAAATACCGCTTATCTTAGCAGCCTCGATAATCATCTTGGGTGCTTTAGGATTTGGCACGACCTTGCTTTACAGCCTAGGCTCGGAACAAAACACCGGCTACGAAGTCGAGTATAGTGTGACCGGCACATCTAAAAGAGCCATAATCACCTACACCAATGAAAAAGGCTGGACCAACAAGCTTGAAACAAGCGTACCCTGGCGATGGAAATCCCCTGCCGGGGCTGAGGCCGGCACCTCTTTATACATATCGGCGCAAGCTAGAGATTCCGGTTTGATTAAGGTCGAGATAATCGTCGATGGCAAGGTCTGGAAAGAGCAAGAAAACTTCGGTCCTTTCGTAATGGCGACCGCCTCAGGCTACGCCGGCGACAAATAACGCAGAGCCGCAAATAGTGCCGCTATGGGTATAATATAGATGCCGTTGTCGGTCGGTCTATGGTATAGTATCTTATCAGCCCAGTATATTTGTTAGACAGCTCTTAGAAACTTTAATAACCCTTAAGCCCTACGCCAACCAGCAACATCACAGTAATAGTCGAAATAGAAATAGCCAGACCAACGACCGTCCGCAATAGCGGCTATCATAAGGTACTGCTAAAACGCGGGCACAACGTTAGCAAATAGACGTTTTTGGCAAAAAATCAAATAAAGGAGGCGATACATTTGAAAAAGATGCTGTATTTCTTAGTGGCGGCGGCCATCGGGTGCGCGTTAGTCTTCTGGTACCAGCCAATCGTATCCAGCTGGCTTAGGTTGAAACGTTTAGGCGTCTTATAGGCGGGTTATATATAGCTTCTCTCTAGCAACACGACAAAGACGGCCGGCGATTTTAATCAAAACCAAGCTGCATTAGAGCAGCTTGGTTTTTTAGTTTTCGCTCTTAGTTTTCCTACCCCGCTTCAACCGCGCGCACTATCTCTGCTTCGTCGATTTCGACGGTCTTCCCGGCAATAGTCAATGAATATATATCGTCCGGCTTGACTGTAAGCTTGGCATATAACCAGTTGGCAAACATCTCTACGGAACAGTTCTCATCGAAATCGACGACGAGATCGATTACCTCGGACCACTCCGTCGACTCCACGTTCTCTATTAGGCTTTGCGAGCTGACGACAGCGCCGCCGGGCACGCTCTTCGGATACCGGCTCGGAAACCTACGGGTATCAAAGAACCTAAGCCCCAACTCACAATCGCGAGTGATTATTCTGACTTCTATCTGCACAAAAAACGCCTTCCTTTTAAGCGGCCCCACCAACACCGGGCGGGCCTCGGCTCATTACATTTTATGAGCTACTGCCGGCTATTTTACCATATAAACAAGCATATCATCGATTAAGCCCTGGAGAAGTACAATCTCCAGCAGATGAAGAAGCGGTAATGATCACGCAAGCGGGTTGCGCCGGCTTAAAATCGGTAGATTGCAGCTACTCCCGTGCGCGTCGGCATTTTCTCAGCGGGGACAACCACGACCTGGCCGCCCATCTTTAATACCAGCTCTCCCAGGTCGTCGAGGAGGTCGTCAACGTCCGGATTGACCAGTTCATCGAAGTCAATCCGACCGGTCTCGGCGTCGAGCCTTCCGGGAACCTGGCGTTCGGCTTCGATAAGAAGTGTCGCCACCTTTCCACCCGCAGCCGCTTCGCCGACCGCAGCCAATTCGCCTGCACCGAGCCCCTTGGAACTTGCCTCCCCGAACGCCTCGACCAGCGCAGCGAGCCGGGCAAGATAATGGGGCTCGACTACCTGCCAGGCGCGATCGCGGAGCACATCTATCGGCAGGGCGCCGGTATGGATGTCGATTCCCTCGGCCAACAAGAATGGGTTGCGGCTGACCTGGCGAAAAAGACTGCTGCTATCGGGCAGCGCCGCCAGCAACAAAGGCAGGCCCGATGGCCGCGAGTGATGTTCCAGGACGGCACGGTCGACAGCGCGGAAGAATCGCTCCGCGTCGATGTCCTCCTCGTCCTGCTTCGCGCTGTGGCCATGGTACGTCGCGGGCTCGGCGCCCCCCGTGCCATAGGAGACGACGGTTTGCTGCGGCTCGGTCAATTCCTCACCCAGCGCCTCGGTGAGAGTACGCGGGACTCCTTTGGCCGGCTCGACCTCATCGAGGGCGTCGCGGTTGCCCTCGAATAGCCTGACTTCGTGCCGGTTGAGACCGAGAACCTGGTAGCGGTCGGCCGACTGAACGATGCGCATCAATGGCTTGGTATGGAAGCTGTCGGCCACGACGACTAACTCACCAACCTGGCGCTGAAGTCTATATGCTCGAAACATCCCGGCTGCACCCAGCACGGCCAATCCGTCAAGAGTGTGACTCCAGAAGTCGTGATCTTCGGCCAAAGCCTGGAAAGGCTCCAGAAGCGGTTGGACCTCACGCGTCGGATACCTCTGTCGCAGCGACTCCTCCATCACCTTCAAGAGGTTGCGAAACCGTATCAGATCCTGGCTGCTTTCGGGCTGGTACCGATGAGTCGGCTGGTAGAGTGAGAGACATGGCGGCTCATGGGTTTCAAAATACCCGGCTAAATAATCGTTAATAAGTGAGTCCATGGTCTATGTCCCCTCCCGTGAAATCCACATGACATGGCCGACCGGCTTAACAGCAATCCATCGCGGACGATAGAGTTGCTTAATAAAGATATACCGCATCGGATATAAATCCAAAACGCTCGTCATGAGAAATGGTGGGATGGCTGTCTACCGGTCGTCAAGCGGGACATAAACCCGGCGCGGCGCGACACTCTTGTAAGCGGGCCTAATAATCTTCCCGCTGTTCGAGATTTCCTCGATACGGTGCGCGCACCATCCAACGATGCGGGAGACGGCAAAGAGTGGTGTAAACAATTCCGGCGGTATGTTTAGCATCGAGTAGACGAACCCCGAGTAGAAATCGACATTGGCGCTGACACCCTTGTACATCCTGCGCGATTTGGCGATGGCCGCCGGCGCCAGCTCCTCGACCTTCTCGTGCAATCGATATTCACCTTCCAGACCCTTCTCCTGCGCCAGCCTCTCCGCGAACTGTTTAAGGATGAGCGTCCGCGGGTCCGAAATGGAGTAGACCGGATGCCCCATGCCGTAAATCAACCCCGACCGGTCGAACGCGTCCTTGTTAAGCATTCGTAGAAGATAGTTCTCGACCTCGTCATCGTCTTCCCAGTCCTTCACTTCGCCTTTAATTTCTTCGAACATCTGAACCGCTTTGATATTCGCGCCGCCATGCCGCGGTCCTTTGAGGGATCCGAGGGCTGCCGCGATGGTCGCATATGTGTCGGTCCCGCTTGACGAAACAACATGCGCGGTGAAGGAAGAGTTGTTGCCGCCGCCGTGTTC
Source organism: Actinomycetota bacterium (assembly GCA_030018005.1). Taxonomy (GTDB): domain Bacteria; phylum Actinomycetota; class Aquicultoria; order Aquicultorales; family Aquicultoraceae; genus Aquicultor. Next base: position 10,432 of record JASEGT010000034.1, on the reverse strand, counting down.
AGCGTGGAGTACCAGGGTCAGGTCGAGCACCATCGCTTCGAGCTTCGAGTACTGGTTGTCGGGTCTTAGCATGCGCAAGATGTTCTCAGCAGTAGACAACTCGGCAAGCGGACTGCGAATCACCAGGCTTCGATCCTGGAAGTGATGCACGTATGCCCGATAAGCGTAAACGGCCAGCACGGGAAAGGTGGAGATTAGTCGCAGACTCTGCTGCAGGATGTTTATAATCGATATATCGTCTGGATTTTCGTCCAAGACATACAGCGCCAGGACATTTCGCGACATCGCATTCATTATGTCGCGACTGGGCATCCGCAAAATCGCGTCATGCACGAAGCGCTTGGGCAATACGCGATGAGTAGCCACCCAATCATGGAAGAGCGCCAGCTCCGCTTCGTTGGGCAGCTCGCCAAAGAGAATCAGGTAGCAAGTCTCTTCAAAGCCAAGGCGGTCCTCAGCGACGAAGCCGTTGACAAGCTCTGTGATGCTTATCCCTCTATAAATCAACTGCCCGGGAATCGGCACGAGTATGTCGCCGTCGGCGGCGGCTCCGACAACATCCCCTATCTGCGTCAAGCCGGCCAGCACGCCATGCCCATAAACATCGCGCAACCCCCGCTTGACGTCGTATTCCACGTAAAGCGTAGGGTCGACCAGGCTGCTCTCTTTCGCCAGGCAACTCCATCTATCGAGCAACCCATCGGCTGCGGTTTCTGTGTTCTCTGCGCTTTTTTCGCCGTGGCCGTCGGCACTCGGTTTCATGGTATTCCTCCTATCACCCAGAATGGCTTGCGTTAGCTGCTAAATTCTTATTGGTATTAAAAACGCTGCAAGCTATTTCGCGCGAACTTAAATGCGCTCCTTATAAGGCGGCGTCTGACTATCGAAGTAGCGGGCGCAACGATTGGTCCGGCTTATGGCCGACCGCACGCTGTAGGCCTAATTGTACACTATTTTAGCGACAAATGCTGTTCAGTGCACTATTTGCGGCGTACTTCCAGAATATAACGGAGCTAAATGGTCCGGATATCCGGGTTGTTGAATAACAGATACATTATCGAGAATCGTCCGTTTGCAGTGATTAACCTCTTGGTTAACATAGGCTGCTACACGCCCCGCCAGATTTCCATAGTCGTCTAGTGCTGCATTTAAGACAATCCCCTTGTCAATATTAACCCCTGAATAAATTAAGGTATTCGTGCAGGATAAAAACACGATTTCGGGAAAATCCCGTGATTTCTTTCAATATACCCTTTTGTTCTAATTCGTTGACCAACGTATTTGCCGTGCTCACTGAGCTTCCGAGGTAATCTGCGGTTTGCGCAACGGTAATTGCCGGTGTAGAAAATAACCCTAAAAGCAACTTATGAGCTGGTTTCGCTCTGCGACCCAAGTCTACTATTTGATTTTCGTAACGAGCGCGAAGGCTGATAATCTTTTCAAAAGTTCCTCTCCCCTTTTTTGCTGTTTCAATGACAGCGGCAAGAAAAAATACAATCCACTGATCCATATCGTTTCGCTCTCGCACAAAAGTCAAGGCGTCATAGTACTTACTTCTGTTTCTTTCAAAAAAATCCGAAAGATATAACGTCGGCTTTTGTAATATATCAAGCTCAATTAGATGAAGCGCTATCAGCATACGGCCAACCCTACCGTTACCATCGTTAAATGGGTGTATGGTTTCAAACTGATAATGTGAAATTGCCATTTTTATGAGATGAGGCATATTCAGACTTTTGTTATGCCAAAATAATTCAAGATCCTGAAGTAACTTCGGTAGATAGTCCGGATGTGGTGGAATAAATGAAGCGGTTTCAATATTGGTTCCGCCAATCCAATTTTGCATAGTACGGATTTCGCCGGGCTGTTTATCTTCACCACGCACATCAGATAAAAGAATGTCGTGTGCCTCTTTAAGTAGGCGCATACACACCGGCAGTTCTTTCAGCCGATCAACAGCATGATTCATCGCCTTAATATAATTTTGTACCTCTTTCCAATCGTCTCGTTTTTCTGGCGCCACTTCTTCCTCAGGCAAAATAACCTCGTCCATTTCGGTTCGCGTTCCCTCAATTCGACTGGATTTAAGAGCTTCATTGCGTACGTGCATTTGAATAAAGAAATCTACATCCGGCACTAATACAGAATAAGCGTTCAATTCGCCAACAAGGCGAATAGCTTCTTCCAATAAAACGGGAATTCTTTTATCTCTCCATTCGTAGGACCTATTTACTGGAGTGGGCCAAAAGCTCTGGTATTCATATTCTTTGTTCCAGAAGTGTTTTTTATAACTCCCAGCAACAAAACTGTTTGATGTTTGCATATTTTTCATAGCTTTCGGTAAAGTAAGTTGCAATATACATATCTATATTGCAAGATTATCAAGATACTTGCAATATAGATATGTATATTGATTTTTTTCATGTTTTAATTCCCGTAAAGTATCTTTTTCGCTCCTTATTATCTCGCCTGTATTCAGCCGGCAATGCGATTGGCGTGTATGTGCGTATTCCGGCCCAAATCGGCCACCCATTCCGAAGCATTCCGGCCGCCGATTCCGGGATTAACCGGCCACTTTTTTTAAGGGATCGAAATCAGTGGCCGGAATCAATCGGAATGATTAGGCGGTATGATTAGTTCGTAATGTAAGAGCAAAGCTTGACGCTGGATAACTAAAAAAGTATACCCTCCCTTGACTGATGAAAGATTGGCAAGGAGTGATCACGATAGATATTGAAACCAATCTACGAAGGTACCTTGACGGTGCGATGGCTTCGAGTGGCCGCAAGCCGGACGTACGATACGCCTCGTTCGACTACTGCTTCAATTACTTTCAGTCATTCCGTGAGTCCGAGAGCATCTCCGAGTTGGCGAGTCCTGCCAATATCCAGCTTAGCTGTCTCCAGCTTGGTTTTTACCTTGCTAGCTGGGGCATGCTTCGCGGATCAGCTGAACTGCTACAAAAGAGTGCCCGACACTTCGTTCCTGTTATCAAGGCAATTACCAGCACCGAGCCTTCATTATGGGAGCTTGACGCAAACTGCTACACAGAATCCAATATCGAGCGGCTTTTGAAGCAGGCGTATACAATTCGTCACGCTAACGGTGGCATGTCTGACATTCTTGTGACCAAGGTCATGCTTGGTGTGTTTGGCAACGTTCCTGCCTTCGGCAATAACTTTAAGCGCGGGTTCGGAGTAGCAACGTTCGGTGCCAAAGCGCTGAAGAAGATTGCTGCCTTTTATAACGATAACGCTGAGGTGATCGATAAGTATCGAGTACCGACGCTCGACTTCGTGAGTGGAGCGCCAACTCGGCGTTGTTACACAAGGGCGAAGGTAATAGATATGGTCTTCTTTATTGAGGGCATGTCGTAATTGAGCGGTGCCCGACACCAGTGCCAGTGCTAACACCAGAACAATTTAGCCTTTATACCTTGTATTCGCTTGCATCGCCTCGTGCGGATTGACCTTAATTGGCTCGTCCGGGGTGATGGTGAAGTCGACGCTAAGCGCTGTTGCCAACTTAAAAAGAGTGTCAAGCGTCGGCATTTGGCTCCCGCTTTCAAGCCTCGCTATCGCCGATTGGGTTGTTCCCATGCGCTCTGCGAGTTCCTTTTGAGTTAGGCCGGCGGCAAGCCGTGCGCCTATTATTGCACGGCGAAACTCATACTCGGGCTTAAGCTCTTCGCGGGCATCCCGAAACTCGGGATCTCGAGCTTCCCTTTCAGCGATGTAAGTATCAAGGTCGGCCACCTTATTACCTCCATTCAATCTCCGTTGACTCACGGGTACAGTTTAGCATCGATGCTATAAGTCTGCCGCCCGAATTAGTATTATCGCTGGTAACTCGCTTAAGTGGTGACTGATACGGGACGCTGCAGGTTTTATTGTTAAATCAGCGGTGGCTGCTTTTACTATTCGCTGGACTTGTTTGTTAGGCGGTTTCTTGTTGTGTTTGGGATATTTTTTCTCGCAAGAATTCCGGTGCGAAATCGGCGCCGTTTTTCCAAGCTAAAGTGTGACCGTTAATCTTAAAATTCTTGAAAAAAGAGACGTCCCTTAACGGTTCAAAAATTTCACCTTCTAGTTCTGTTGAGAGATCAACTTCACCTTCGGCGCCATCATTAAAAGCAAGCCACACTCTATAGTCTTTGATATATTTTGCCTTGATTACCCACGGTACCATTTCTTACTCCAAAGGTTCGATTTTGTTCAAAGGTTTCTTTGTAAGAGCTAACTCCCAGTCTTTCATTAATTCATCTTTATGCAAATTATACCATTCGAGAACCGCTACTCAAGCGCCCTTCTTGGAAACTTTCCCTGGACAACACCGGGATTGATGCTATCGGCACCATGATATGCTCTCACTCACCCTTTTAATCTTGACCCGTCCGTCTTATGTCCGTACAATGTACGTATAGAGATAAGGAGCGATGCATGCGAATCGACGACTTTGAGTGGGACGAAGGAAATATCGAGAAGAACCTTCTCAAGCACAACGTGACCCCCGAAGAGGCGGAAGAGGCTTTCTCTAGCAATCCACGCAGAGTCTTTAAAGCGAAGTATGGTCGTTACCATCTCTATGGGCAAACGCAGACTGGCCGCTTGCTCTTTGTCGTTTTCGAGGTTAAAGGGACGGTCGCCCGCGTCGTCAGCGTGCGCGACATGGATAAGAAAGAGCGAAAATTATTCAAGAGCTAAAGAAGGGAGAGAAGATGGAAGAGAAGAAAGAGCGTATCCCGGAATTTAAAAGCGAAGAGGAAGAACACGAGTTCTGGTCGACGCACAGCGGCGCGGACTACGTCTATGAGCTTGAGGAGGTCACCGAGTCGGTTGTCGTCACGCCTCCAAAAAGAAAAACCACCGTTCGCCTGGACGATGCGGCGATCGAGCGCATCAAAGCCCTGGCGGAGCGCAAAGGTATGCCGTGGCAAACGCTTATGCGCTCATGGGTTTACGAGCGCCTTGAAGACGAGGAAAAGCGCGCAGGATAGTCTTTCTTAGCTGCTGTACATGGCATCTGCTTAGTTCTTTCATCTCACCACCACATACCCAAGCGCCGATATATACGCCGCTAACACATCGCCCTCGTAGCGATGCGGGTGCGTGATCTTCGCAATCTTCTCATCCTCCATTATCTTTGCGGCATGGCGTCCGCTCAAGCGCTCTCTGAAGCGTATCTCGATGAAGCGGACGTACTCTGCCGGCAGCGCTTCCAGTGCTTCTTTGGTATCCCTCATACGCGCCATCAGGTCGAACACCTTTGCCGTGGCACCTTCTACTTGTGAGACGGGAAGCTGCTCGCCGGCGTTTAGAACGATAATGATACCGGTCGATTTCAAGCCGACATCCTGGGAGAACTCTAAATCTTCAAAATAGCGCTCAAGCTTCTTCCGCGCTTCGTGGTAGTTCATCTGCTGCTTCAATTGCTGCCTCCTGTCTTCGTATAAACGCTTCTACTGCTTACCGTAATTCTCTAGCTCAAAAAGCTGAGGTGCGCCGAAAGTGTACTCGGCGCATTCTCCAGAGCCTGGCGCCGCTTTCTGATCTCGAGCTCGCGCGAGTAGAGCGATTTGATGCCGGCATTAGCTTCCTCGCGAGTCTTGGGGATGTAGACACCGGCGGCCGCGGTGGTACAGATGCACTTGAAGTGATCCGTGACGAGAGCGGTTAATCGCGCCTGAATGGTTCGCACGTTGATCCCAAACTTCGCCGCGAGCTCCTGCTGGGTTTTGCCATGTTTCATCCCGTAGGCGTCGATGCGCAGGTAGTTGTAAAGCGCGTGGAGTTCCGCAGGCATCTTCGTGGTTTCCGCTATTTGGCTCATGATCTTCTCAGCCTCCGGTCTTCTTCCTTGTAGGAGATCACCCTACACATACTGGCAAGGCGAGAGGGAATGCGCACATCGAGCTTGTCCTTAAGCTCGGCGAAACTTAGATTGCTGGTCGCAAAGATCGGCAACTCCCGCCTATATCGCCGATCGATTACGCGATACAGCGCATCGATGGCGTAATCGGTGGTGCGCTCTACCCCAAAGTCGTCCAAGAACAATACGTCGATAGAGCCGAGCTCCTCGATGGCCTCTTCTTCAGTGATCGTGCTTGCATCCCGAAAACAGGAGCGAAGGTACCCCAGCATATCGGTGACCTTGTAGAAGGCGACGTTTTTGCCGCGGGCCTTTAAGACTTTTAGCGTCGAGGCGGCCAGGTGCGTCTTGCCGATGCCAGGAGCGCCGATCAGGAATACTCCCCTGCCGCCCACTTCGCGCTCAAGGCCTCGCGCGAATTCGAACGCCGCCGTATACGCTTTGCCGTTGGCGGCTGTTCGCTCGAAGTTGCCAAAACGGCACTTAAGCTCGAGCTTCTCAAGGCCGGCATGCCCAAGCTCTTGTGCAAAGCGTCGGCGCCTCTCCTCTCTTCTGGCAATATGGCGCGCTTGTGCGGCGCGTTGACGTTCTGCCTCGCTCGGCGCCTCGACGACGATGGGTGCCTGCTCGTAGTGCAAAGCGCAGACCCGGCGGTAGACCCCGAAGGCCGCGCGGCCGGGGGTGAACGGGTGGGCAACCTTAGGTTTGCACGGGTTTTCGCAGCCGTGCGTGCCGCAGATCGGCGGCTCACTCGTAGATGCCGGCGAACTCAGTGTCGAACTCAGTGCTTGTTCTAGCTCTGCCATGTGCTTGCGCCTCCTTTTTGTCGTCATACTTGCCTTCAAGAATCTTTACGAGGTTGTTCTCGTTGAGTATCCAGTCAAAGTCGGCCCTCCAGCCTCGGTCGTTCTCACCCGCGAGGAAAGAGCTCGCCGTAACCTTCTTAAACGCCTCGGTAAGCCTCTCCGGTGGGTACTCCTTGAGCCGCGCCCGCAAGATCTTCTTGCGCCTCTCCGTAAGTCGCATGACACAAGGGAGCGAGGGGCACTCGCGGTTAAAGGATTCAATAATCAGGTTAAAGGAATCAGTAAGAGGGTTAAGGGAATCAGCGTGCGTGGTCTTGCCGTTATCGGCGCGTCCACTAACCGTGCTCGAACCGTTGACGATTTGTTCACGGTTTCCCTTTTTCCCATTACAGAGGCCGCAAAGCGTGCGCAAATTCTCATCGTCGCTCGTGCCGCCTTTCGATACCGGGATGATGTGGTCAATGGATAAATCGGCGGAGTTTCCGCAAATAACGCAACCGTAATTGTCTCGCTTAAATATTCGCTCGCGCTGTTTCTTTGTTACGGGTCGGTGATTGTACTTATTCTTGGCTCCCTTGGGTGCCGGGATCTCGCTCGGCACCTCCATGTGGTGCGGGTTTTGGTGCTTGTGCCAGTTCTCGATCTGGATATAGTTTGAACCCTTTACCTCATAGCGCTGAACGAACCCTTTGACTTCGAGCTCACTTAAAAGCTCGCCGATCTCCACATCGTCATACGGGAGCACTTGCGCTTTTATTTTGCGCGGACAGTCCTGCAGCCGACCTTCTCTATCGGCGATCGTCCAGAGCCCGATAAAGAGCAGGCGCCCGAGCGGCTCGATATCGGCTAGGTCCGTATTGAAAAAGAAGCCCGGCTTGATGTTGCGCGACCTAGCCATCTACTTACAACCTCCCCGATAGAAGCGCGGAGACCACCTGGGCGACGATGATGATCCCGGCGACGATCATGAACGGAATGAGGATGCGCTCCACGAACGAGCCGAACAGACGCATGAAAGAATCGAGCATGCGCTCTACCCGCTCGCCTCTTGTGAGGTTCGGCCGGTCGTGTGGTTGATAATCATCTTCTGCTGCGATGCGAACTGCCATGTGTGCTTCTTCTCCTCTTAAAACACGATGTCTTCGAGATTTTCTGGCACATCGAAGTCGGGCTCCGGCTCGCGTGCTTGAGGCTGAGCTTGCTGAGCGCTCCTCAGTGGGAGCACCGTCGAGATATTAGTCCAGATCCCCTGCTCGCTCTCGCTGTTCTCCACCAAAGCCTGACACTTCCGTCCGATGAACCACTCGGCGTCAAAGCTGCCATCCAAGGGCGGCTCTTTCTTAAACACCGCTTTTGCGATCCCGAAGAGCTTGGATTTTTTAGAGAGCACGTTGTTGACCCGAAGGATAAGCTCGATGCCCTCGACGGATAAGACGAGTTTGAGTTTGTCGGTAACACCCCATGGCGTCTCCTGGTTTTTCAGGAGCTCGACGCCTTCGATCTTCGCGTCGTACACGCCGTCTTCGAGCTTCGCCTCGTTAATGATTACCTTTGGTTTGATTGCCACTTACCTCACCTCTTCTAGTTCATTTACTTCTGCTGTCGCAGCCGCATGCGCCTCCTGCCAGCGCTCACGGCTCCTCTCGTTTAGCTGCTCAAGCTCACTTAGAAGCTCGCCGAGACCCTCGATCGGCGGCCCCTCCCATGCGGCCATGAGCTCCTCGATATAGGCTTTGGCTTCATCCGGCCACTCAAAGTCACGGGGCTTAGCGGCGCCGGCGTAATCAACACCTACGCGGGTCTTGCCGAAGCGGTGCACGTGGGTTTCAACCGTGAGCAGGAGTTCCTCCTTGGCGCAGCCGACAAGCGTGAAGCAAACCGTCTCTTTAAGCATGGGCTCCCCGCCTCTCCCTGCCCGAGAGCATCAAGCCCCGAACGGCCGCGCTCGCCCGCACCTGGCCCTCGAGCCAGGCGTCGATATCCGAGGGGCGGAAGCGCACCGATCGGGCGACTCTGACGCAGGGAATCTTCCCCTCGCTTGCAAGCTGATACACATAGCGCTCGCTCACGTCGAGAAGTTCCGCTACCTTGGCGGCCCTTAGCAATTGCTCCAACTCGGCCTCCTTCATTGTTGTTTATAAACGTATACTATGGGTGAACACGTGCCAGCGGGCGAGGCACCGGCCATTGGACTTGGGAGACCGGGCACTACATTGGTATATACCGCTTCCCTTGCTCCGCCCTCCAATTTATTGCTGTAAATAACCTAGCATAAAAGTTTATCTAAATAAACCCTTTATTTATCACTTTTTATTTAGTAGAATAAACAAGGAGGTGATTATGCGATGGCACACAAAGCAACCGATTTTTCGTTTAGAGAGGCGCTCCTTTCCCTTATGGATGAGAAGAGCATCGGCAACAACCAGATCGAGGCTAAAACAGAAGAGCTCGGCAAACAAAGTCCCGAGCGCTACCAGAAAGTGTGGGCATCTGAGATCTCGCACCTACGTAAGGAAGCGCGCGCCGGCATGAACCCGAGAAAAGTGCGGGCCCTCGAGCGGGTCTTAGGCGTGCGCGAAGGCACGCTTGGGAATCTTCTTGGCTACGGGGTTCAACCGGTAAGCGACGCCCCGAAAACCGAGGAGGAGGTTTTAACCGAAGCCTTACACGTCCCCCTTGAGGACTGGGAGGCGCTCTCAGACGACGAGCGCGAATTTATCCTTAAAGACGCAAGAGACAAGCTAGAATTCTTCCTTAAGCACCGAGGAGGCAGATAGGTGTTAAGGCAGCACTATACACACTACGATCCGTACCAGGACGCTGAAGATAGAGACATACATATATTCGAGACACCGATCAGCCACATCAAAGGCTACTACCAGCGAACCGGCACCTATGTGCGATTCTCGTCGACTCGGGTCTCTCCACCGCCGAGAAGCGAAGCGTGATCGCCCATGAGCTCGCCCACGACCGCTATAGCGCAGGGCCTATCAAGAAGCCCAAGACGCTTCGCGAGCGCCTCTACTACCGCCAACACGAGAACTTCATCGATAAGAAAGCGGCCGAGAGCCTCATGCCGGTACACGCCGTGCGCTCTTTTCTCGAGAAACATCCCGAATCCACCCTGTATGACCTTGCAGAATTTTTCAATGTGAGCGAACATCTAGCACACGTAAGGATTAAGGCACTGCTTAACGAGGGATTACTGTAAGGAGGAGAAAGGTGGCAAGTGCCTGGGTATGCCCACCCATAACGAATAAGGACGGCTCAAAGAGCTATCGGGTTCGCTGGACCATGTGGGAAAGATGCACTCAAAGCATTTCAGAAAATCCCGCGAGGCTAACGTCTTCTGTGCCGATATGAACGGCAAGCTCAACCGCCACGAGTTTACCCCGACCGAAACCATTGCCTTCGCCAAGCTCTGCGAGGAGTGGTTGGAAATAAAAGAGCCGGGCCTTCGCCCGGAGACGATGCGCAATTATCGCGATCAGATTCGCCTGCGCCTTATCCCCGAGTTCGGCCTCTACCTGGTGACGGGAATCGCACCGAGAGACGTCGAGCGCTATGCCGCCAGGCTTGCCAAAAGCGGTCTCGCTCCCGAGACGCAGCGCAAGACGTTGATGACGCTAAAAGCAATTCTGGAAAAGGCGGTCCAGTGGGGATATCTGGGAAAGAATCCGGCCGTCTTCGCCAAAGCACCCAAGCGCACGAAGAAGGACGTTGAAGTACTCTCACCCGCCGAAATGGCACTCTTAATC
>JASEGT010000033.1 GCA_030018005.1 Actinomycetota bacterium | reverse complement strand
TTTGCCTCGTCTTCACAGCCGGTCGCAAGTATTGCTAGTAGAGAAACCAAGGCAACGATTAGCAGTAATGTAATGGTCCTCTTCACTGGAGTTCCTTTCACCTAAGCCTTACTGTTGCGCTTCAATTATAATACATAATGCGCCGATTGGCATCTGCGGCGCTTTCACGTTGCCGCAGGCTCGTGACTCAAGCTTAGATAGACACGCCGAGATACTTGGCGATGCCCTTAAATATCCCCTCGGCCTCTTTTTGGCGAAACTCATCGGTCGCCAGGAGCGCCGCCTCATCCGCGTTGCTTAAGAACGCCGACTCACATAGAACCGCGGGCATGAGTGTCTCTCGCAAGACTTTAAAATCCGCGGTCTTGATGCCGTCGTCTTTTCCTTTGACTCCCGCCCAACCAAACGCTTTCACAAGCTCGTCTTGGATGATTTTGGCGAGGCGCGCGCCCTCTTGCGAATTCGGGTGACTGTAGACGGCTGTCCCGTCTAACGCGTTATTGACGCTTGAATTGTGATGGATGCTGATAAAAACGTCGGCGTTCGCGTTGTTCGCTGTCGTCGCGCGCTGGCTCAACTCGAGAAAAACATCGGTCTCACGCGTCATGACGACTTCGATGCCGGCGCTCTTCAAGAGGTCACGTACTTTCAAAGCGACGGCTAGATTGACGTCTTTTTCTTTCAAGCCGTTGCTCTTGGCGACCGCGCCGGGGTCTTTACCGCCGTGTCCGGCGTCGAGCGCCACTATCAGCCTACCGTCATCCTCAGGTGCCGGCGGCTCCTCGGGTGGGGTCAAATCCGCGTTCAACATATTGTAGATAGCCAGAGCTATTTCGGCTCGTGTAGCGGCGTCGGTCGGCCTGAACTTGCCGTTTGCGCCGCCCATAATCCCGTAATACGCGACGGTTTCGATCTCATCGTACGCCCAGTAGCCCGATGCGACATCGCTGTAGTTCGCCGTAGTGGTCGTGACGACCGGCATTTCGATGGCACGGCGCAACATGCGCGCCAGCTCAGCCCTGGTGATTTGCTGCTCGGGCTTGAAAGTGCCATCCGTGTAGCCGCGGACTATCCCGGCGGCGGAACTCGCTTTGATATAGTCCGTACACCAATGCCCGGCCGGGACATCGTTGAAGACGGCGTCGCCGGCTGCCGTGGTCGGCTGCGGGTACTGCTTGGCAACACAGATAAGTTTAGCCATCTGTGCTCTGGTCAAAGGAGTGAAGGGGCGGTACGTGCCATCCGGGAATCCCGAGATGATGTTCTTGGACGTAAGGTCGACTACAGCGTTGTAACACTCGTCGCTGCTGGATAAATCGCTAAACGAAGCATACGCGGGAAGAGCGAGCATAAAAATCAGGCTTAAAACAAGAAGCAGTGCTGTTAGCCCTCGTTTCACCATTACAAAACCTCCTGGTACGAGCGGACTACCGTTCATTCGACAAACATACTTACGGCAATGAATTACTACAAAAACATCGGCAAATTTTTACATTTACTTAAATCATGAGCGGTTGTACTATACATACCAAAAGCAAGGCTTTGATAATCATCGGCGCAAGAGAAATCTTTTGGCCAACATACTTCTTAATAGCTTAACAGCAACGGATTGTATTGCCAACCGCAAACCGCGAATGCCTACAAAGAATTTACAAAATTAAAAAGTAAAGACCTGACCCTTTTTTACGATTGCACCTGCCTGCTCCTCGCAACTTGCCCTATCCCCTGGACGCGGCCCCTTGAACCCTTTACAATTTCATCGTAGCTTAGCAAAACCTTAATACCATGCCCAACTTCAAGAGAGAGCCCTGCATATGAAAGTATTACACGTCAACAACGTCGCGAACGTGCCGGCGGGCCTGGTGGAGGGCTTGCGTAAAATCGGTATCGACGCGTCTCTATACCAACCATACACCGGCATCAACACCAGCGGAAAACTGAGCAAATTGAAGGTCGTCGCAAATCGTTTCGCGGATGCGCAAGCGCTTCGCTCAAAAATCGCACGCGAGCACTTCGATATCGTCCATATCCACTACGCCTACTTCGGAATGCTCGGGGTGCTCGGCGGTTACCCCTACTGGCTCCACTGCCACGGAACCGATATCCGGCGAAACCTCTACCATCCCCTCTTTAAGGCGGTTACTAAAATAAGTCTCGACCGGGCCGAGCGCGTCTTCTACTCCACGCCTGACCTAAAGGTCCACGCCGAGAAAGCGCGGGCCGACGCGATGTTTATACCTAACCCGATTCGCACGGAGCTTTTCGAACCCCGGGGTTTTGAAGGCACGGAGAACAAGGTGCTCTTGATCAGCAGAATCGACAAAGTTAAAGGTATCGATGTCGCGTTTCGGGCGCTCGAGCGCGTCAAAAAAGACAATCCGGGGCTCAGCATCGACGCTCTAACGTGGGGGCCCGACCTGGATAGGTTCAAGGACTGCGGTTTTGTCAACTTCATCCCCAAAATGACTCACGAAGAATTAGCGCGCCTCATCCCGAATTACCGGATCATCGTCGGCCAATTCGAGCTGGGCATCATGGGAATGTCGGAGATGGAGGCCATGGCCTGCGCTCGCCCGGTGGTGTGTCATTTCGAGTACCAGGACTGGTACGCGGAGGCACCGCCGCTGGCGCTTGCAAAGACCGAGGACGAGATAGTCGAGCGCATATCAGAACTGCTGGAAAAACCAGCCCTTTGCGAAGAGCTGGGATTTGCGGGGCGCGAGTGGGTCGTAAAATACCACGACTATATTGCGATCGCCGGGCGCCTGGCTAAATTGTATGTGGGTGGTTAGAGATTAGCGGCCGCTACTCCTCGTCGGCCTCGCCTATCATTCGGCTGTAATCCCTGCCGACGATGACCAAAACATCGATGTTTTCGGAGCCTGGACCCTCGATGACTACGCGGCCAAAGCCCAATTTCGCCTGAACCCGCCGCGCTAGTTCGGCTTTTTCTTCGGAAGCGATGATTTGCGTATCGTAGTAGGTGAAGCTCTGTGCGTTACCCACCTCGTGTATTTTGAAGTTAAGCGCGCCGAGCTTATCGGCCATCTTGTGCGCGATGCCGGCTTTGCCGCTGCCGTTTTGCACCTCGACCCGGATATTCAAATTCTCTTTTTCCTCGTCGGTAAGCTCGAGTGGCAGGTCGGAGCGGACTCGCTCGAGTAGCCAGGCAAGCTTTCCTTGGTCGGGGACGACATAGCTCCCGCCGCCGATTACTTGCGGCGTGCCCGGCACCACGACCATATGGAGGTTTTCCCGCCCTAACGATTTGAAGACCTTGCCGTACCCGATCATCTGCGTCACGCCGAGTTCGGGGTCGGTTTTAACGTTTCGCGACGTAATATCGGCTAGCTGCGGTATCCTCAAAAGCGAGCTTACCCGCAGGAGCTTGTCCATCACAGCTTTGAGAAATTTCTGCTGCCTTCCTATGCGCCCGAAGTCGTCATCGACCCTGCGGATACGGACATACTTGAGCGCTTCTACTCCATCGAGATGCTGGTAGCCGGGGCGTATATCGATTTGGTGGCGGCTGTCGACAAGCCTCTTTTCCACGTCGATATCGATTCCGCCGAGTGCGTCGATTATATCTCTAAATCCCTGAAAATCGACGACCGCGTAATGATTGATGTCGAGCCCCAGAAAATCCTCGACCGTCTCTACCGTCAGGTCGGGGCCGCCATACTGGTATGCGGCATTAATTTTGCGCTTACCTTTGCCGGGAATCTCGACCCTGGTATCCCTGGGGATTGAGATTAGATAGCCGATTTTCTTCTCGGGATTGACGCGCAACACCATAATAGTATCGGATAGGCCCTGCTCGTTCTCTCCACCCCTGGTATCGCTACCGAGAAGCAAGAAGGTGACCGGCTCGTTATCTTCGGGAGCGTTGAAAACAAAATCTTCATCTGCGCCCTGGGCCGTATTGGGTCCGTGGATTCTTTCCTCGAGGATTCTGGCAAAGACAAAACTCCCTGCGCCGACGAAGAGTACTATCATCAACGCCCAGAGCGTAAAGACCCGAATGTAATCACGCTTGCGCGGTTTTCCGGCCGAGTGTTTTCCTTCGTACAAACTAGTCCTCCAATAAAAAGCTCAATCGCAAGATTATCATAAAAACACATCTTCCCTCAAATGGTTTCTTTTAAAAGCGCCAACCCCATCTGTCTTGATATGAGCATTGAAGCCCATTAAACTATAACAGAGCCTACTACGCGGGAGAATTCATGTTCACTAAAATTAGAGCGATAATCGAATCGGGCGTTTTTTCGTTTATTTTGTTCCACGGATTCGTGCTCCTTTACAATTTGCTGTTACGGCAGACCGATATCGGCAACACAGCGATCGCCAACGAGATCGAGATCGTTCTTCTTATAGGAGCTTATTATTTGACGGCGGTATTCTGCGGCTATTGGGCCGGCTGGCGCTCAAAGACCGACGGCTGGATAATCGGGATAATCGGCTATGTTTTATTCAGCGTGATAAGAATAAACATATCCGCGCAGGATGTCCCGTCGCTGTTGCCATATTCCTTCTTTGTAAAGCTACTCGTCGGCTATATCCCCATCTTGACGCTGTTAATGTTCGGCGGCATCATCGGTGAGCAGCGGGCGCATTATGCGCCGGCCAGCCAGAAGCATATGATCATATATCCGCTGATAAAACGAATTCTTGACTTCGCGGCAAGTATATTCGTCTTGATGTTCCTGGCGCCTATAATGTTCGCGATTGCCATCGGCATACAGCTCACCTCCCCCGGGCCGGTATTCTTCCACCAGAAACGCGTAGGTCAGCATGGGCGCATCATCAACATCATAAAATTCAGAACGATGATGCCCGACGCGGACAACATAATCGACCGGTTCCAATTGTTCAGTGCCCAAGATGAAGACGTCTGCCAGATTCAGGACGATCCGCGAGTCTTCCCGTTCGGAAAGTTTTTAAGGACGACCAGCCTGGATGAGCTTCCCCAGCTCATCAATATCTCTAAGGGTGAGATGAGCCTGGTCGGACCGAGACCGCTCGTCCCCGAAGAGCTGGAAGCCTCGGACGACAACCTTAAACGTCTCGATGTAAAGCCCGGTCTTACCGGTCTGGCGCAGGTCAACGGGCGCGGGAATATAACATTCAGCGAGCGACTCGCGCTGGACTTAGAATACGTAGACAACCAGTCGTTCTTGCTCGACCTTAAGATCATGCTCCTGACGCTTTGGCAGGTTCTCTCGCGTCGCGGGGCTTTTTGAAAACCCCTTCGCTCAGCCACCCGGTAAGCGAGCTTGCGTTAGGCCACCAAGCAACTGTATAATTATTCCAGTTGGCGTCACCGGACTCGGCACTTTCCAATCATGCCGGCAATAGGTCCGACTATTAAATCAGGCGAGCGACGCTAAGATGTTAGGCTGTTTTGGGTATAAGTGGGACGAGGCCTGGCTGCGGGCCTACTGGTTTATCTTGCGCTTGCAGGGTATAAACTATTATAGGAGGCTATAACAGAGCGTCGGCTGTCGTCTATCTCACAGAACAACCCTTTTGGGTAAGGATTTAGAAAGAAGAACAAGGTTTGGGAGAACCATGCTCTATTACTATAAAGTAAAGAAACACCGCGGATTCAGAATCAAAGAAATGTTGCTGGCAACACTCCTCGCTGTGTTGGCGCTGGCATACTTCTACCCGGACTCGCTCGCCAACGTCATGCCTGTTCTGGAGCGGCCCTCCCTGCCACAACTCAACCCCGGCGCTTTGTCGAGCAAGTCGGGCATAGCCGTCGAAGGCATCCAGGTAGAAAACACGCCCGGCACGGTTACGCTCGAAAAGGCGGTGCAGGTCAAGAAAGACTTGGAAGAGGAGGGTCGGAGACGGGAGGCGGCGGAGCTACAATACAGCCTCGACCTTATCGCCCAAATCGACAAAAACACCCCCGAAGCTCAAACTCGCATCAAAATAATCATGCAGGATATAGATAAGACCATCAGCTATTTCCTCGCCGGGAACACGGCATCGGAGAAGATGGAGATATTAAAGGACTACGAGGGCGCGAACCTGGCGTACGTCTATTATCCTAACTATGGCGTCCACTTTAACCCGGTAACCACCGCCAACATGGCGCTCCAACACTACTCCAAGGGTAACCACGAGAAGTTCGTCGCCATCACCGACGAACTGTTAGACTGTGCGATAGAGCCGACATACCCGGGCGTCGGCGCCTACTATATCTGGGAAAACCACTTCGACCTCGAATTCGGGTCGCGCAAATTCGCCGCCCCCTGGAACTCCGCCATGGCCCAAGGCCTCATCCTCGACCTCGCCGGCAAATGCTACGAAATAACCGGCGACAAGAAATACCTGCGTGCGGGCGAGAAGATTTTAAACTCCTTCCGCGTACCATGGGACAAGGGCGGCGTCACGGACTATGACGAGCACGGCAACTGGTATCTCGAGGTGGCAGCGACCGACCAATTGAAGATACTCAACGGTTTTCTGTTCACGCTCGACAGCCTCCACGATTATCACGAGCGCACCGGCAATAAAAAGGCGCTCAAGCTCTTTGATGCCGGCATCGCCGAGGCAAAAGAGCACTTGGGCGAGTACGACCTCGGCTACTGGTCGAACTATTCACTCGTCAAAGGCAACAAGGCGAGCTATGAATACCACAAGATTCACGCCACGCTCCTCTACCGGCTCTACGAGTTCACCGGCGAAGCGACGTTCAAGGAGTACGCGGATAAGTTCAATAATTACCTGAAATACAACTTCATCGATATCCCGCAAGAACACCGCTCGTTTAAACAGATAACCGCACTCAGCGAGGCGGGAATCATCACCAACGAGAACGGCTGGTTCGGCCCACACAACGTGATGACCAAGACCGAATTCGCAATGTGGCTCTGCCGGATAAAGAACTGGTCGCCGAATAAGGTCTTTCACGGGTACTACCGCGATGTCGGGCGCGACCGCTCCAATTGGAGCTATATCGAAACGCTCAAGGAGCGAGGCGTAGACCTTGGCGACAAGGACGGGTTGTTCAACCCGGATGATGAGGTCACCAGGGATGAGGCCGCGGCTATCCTGAGCGCGGCTTACAATACGCCGATCGATGGAAAGCCTACCATGAGAGACGTGCCGGCAGACCATAAATATTATAACGAGATACGCCTGGCTGTCGGCAACGAGCTGATAAGCCTATACGGGCCGAACTTCTTCAGACCCGACCTGAAACTCACCCGCGAGCAAGCGGCGCTCACGTTCTATAGGCTGCTCGATAGATAGCAAGCCGGTTGATCAATCAAAGTATACAAGGCGGTATACTAATCAAGAACGTCTTACGCTCTTTAGAACCAGAGAACCAAACGCCAGCAGCGCGGCTGTAAACGGCAGCCAGTGCCACCATACCGAAGGCCCGGTATCGAGCCAGAGCATGACGATTGTCAGCATCAGCGCGTAGACTTTGGGGTCGCGAAAGCGGGCCGCAGTCGCCAGGCATATTCCGAGCAGCCCCGAGTAGAGGATAACCCCGAGAATACCGAATTCCAGAACCGCCAGCCCGAAGAAGGATGTCGAGAAAGGCTTGCCCAAGATACTGATGGTCGTAGCGCGCCCCAGGTTGACGCCAGGCATGAGCGAGAGAGTCAACCGCCCGTGCGACCGCCCCCACGGATAGCTGTCTTCGATGACCTCTAGAAAGACCTTGTATGTGAAAAAGGGCCGTGTGATGAACTTCTGCCCCACCTCCGAGCTGCTAAGCGCCATATCGCTGTAGGTATAGCCGCCCTTCTCCATTGATTCGATGACAAAAGCGGGCGCGTTAGGCGAATCGAGCGGAGCCAGGTTATACATCACCCCGCGCGCTACCGAGGTAGCCAGATAGGTGTAGATAAAGATGAGGATGACCACGGCCGCCGCTTTTGCGCCCGCCCTAAAATCAACCGGCCTCTTGCGTTCCAGATAATACTGGAAGACGAGCGGCATAATGTAGATGATGGCGTATGCGCGGTATCCGACACCGGCCGCCATCAGTGGGCCGATGATGACCGCGATAAGGGCGGCCATAAGAAGTAGGCGGCGCGTATCGAGTGCCCCCGCTATCTTCATCAAGCCATAGACCGTGACTATCGTGCCTATCCCGACGAGAAACGCCGGCATCAGCCCGCCGGTGCGATTGAGATATGAGCCGTACAGCCCGAACATGGCAAACGCCGGAATTACATAGACGCATATCATTAGAAGACCGAGACCGAGGTAGTGTATGCCGGTAAGCTTAAACTTCGACTTGCCCAAAACGTAAAAGAGCGCGGTCATCAGGGCGAGATACAGCGGGGCGCGCAGCGCTAGCGGCGCGACATGTTTGAGCGCGAGGTCGAGGATGAATACGGCCGGCAGCGACAAGAGCAGCCGTTCGAAATAAGCAAATGCTTGCTCGCCGTTGAGAGCCCCCTTATCACCTGGGATGCGTTGCGCCAGGTAGACAGCGCCCAAATATGAGAGCAACCCGGTGGCGATTATAAAGAGCGCCCGGGGTGAGAACTCGACCAGCGCTAAGCCGGCGAGATAAAACGCGGAGACGAACAGCGGCAGGAAGACCTGAGGAGAGAAGATGTTTACACGCCCTTCTCGCATCATCCGACCGCCAATCCTGAGAGCGCCCAGACGGCTAGAGCGATTCCTACAAACAGCAGCGACGCAAGAATTGGTCTATCGACAACCCCTGCGGCGAACTTAGCCGTAAGTGTGGCTTCTCCCCATCTGCGAAACGCCTGCGCCATCCGCTCTACGGGTGCGTAAAACCTGCTCCCGCCCACAAGCGACGGGTTCGCCGGTTTCTTGAAGAGCCATACCATAAAACCGCTCTTCTGCCATAATCCGCCGCTGAAGAGAAAAATCCGGTTGATTACGTGCGCCTGGTAGGCGGCGGAAAGAGTAGCTTTGGCCCGGTTGAGATTGCGCAGGATAACGCTCCCCTCAGCATATGGTGAGGCTCCAGCACGCGCCGGCTCAGGACCTAATCCGTCTATGGCGACCTGTAAGCCAAGGAGGAGCCAGAAGAATACCGCGCCCTGCGGGTGATGGAAGCTGTTGCTGGTCAAGCTATTTATGGCAAAGCCGATTACGCCGGCGGCGATAGCCGAGTTAATCCAGGAGAGATACTTGTCTTTAGCCTTGGCGCGCGAGAGATAGAGGCTATATTTTATAGATATAAGAACGATAGCGACAAACGACAAGATGCCAAAAATACCCGTCTCCGCCCAAAACGTAAGGTAGGAGTTGTGCGCGCCGTAGATGACCCAGCCAACGCTCAGCTCGGGGTGCCGGAAGATGTACTCGGTAAAGACGTCGTAATAATTGCCGATGCCGATGCCTATCCACATGTGCTCGCCGATGATACCGGCGGCGATGCGCCAGAGTTTCATGCGAAAGCCGGCGGTGCCGCCGGTAATATTAGTGATGCTCGCAAGGCGGCTGGCGACACCGGGCGCGGCCGTGAATGCCACCGCAAAGAGCCCTATCCAAACCCAAACCAGCCATGCGTTGGTCAAAAGCGACATCAGGATAACGCCTATCCCGGTCGCCATCCAACTGCCCCTAGTATAGGTAAGGATGAGCGCGGCGAAGATAAGAAGCGTCGCGCCCCCCATTACAAACCTGCGAAACAGCCCCCGCGAGCCCAGCACCAGCGCGAGGCCGAGCGGCACCATGAGCACCAGGTATTCCGCGTAGAAATTGGGGTTTTCAAAGGTCGAGCCCACCCTGGCCGCTACCTCGTCGGTCAAATCGTAGAGGCCGATCTTTGCCGTCTGTGGGGCGTATGCGTACTGGTATATTCCGTAAAGCCCGGTTATAGCGCCGGCGACTATCATAAGGACCAATATCCAGGTCAGCGCTTCCCGCGATTTTACCGAATAGCCGACCGCGTAGACAAGCGCGAAGTAGCCGATGAAACGGATTATGACCGCGGCCGAGTCGACCGTCGATGGCGCGACCACCGCCGAGATGGCGCTGAAGATCAGGAACGCCAAGAACGCCCAGGCATACGGAACCGAGGGTCGCCTATCGCGAGTGCCCAGGTTGCGAATAGCATAAGAGATGATGATGAGAGCCGTGCAGATAGTGACCGCGTCGATTGGGACCGGGCCTACGTTTACGCGCAAATTGACCAGCGGAACCGCCATCACCAAAAGAACGATGGCAAATGTCGTGTTGGCGAGCGCGAACGCCGCTACGACCGCACCGGCGGCGACGAAAATAAATTTTGAGAACGGCAAGAACGCCCCGACTATGCCGAGAAATGCCGCCGCGATGGCGACGATAATATACACATATGGAAGAGCTTTAGGCCTTGCCGCAACTAGTTCGGACAAGATTTCTCCTCTATTCCGGGGCTAGTCGCCTGCGACAACCATATCGATGATGACAGCGTCTCCCATAAACCACTTGGTGACGATATTGAACCTGTCGCCTACCCGCAGGACCTCATTGCCGGTCGCTATGATATCATTGCCGACACGGCCTTTCGTCTCGACCGTAATATATGCGTCTTTCTCAGTCGGCGATACACTAAGCGCCTTGCCCCCATCAGCGGTTTCGAGCACCTCTTCGGCAGGTTTTATCTCGATACCGATGACTTTGCCGATCGGTCCCATGGTCACTTGTTTCTTAACGAGGTCACCTTTTTTTATGAAGGCGGCGACATCGGGGCGTATCTCTTTGACTATCATCGTGTATGTAACGGTCTTGTCTTCACGCACGGTCGCGACTTTGCCCTGTCCCCTCAAGACTACAAAAACGAGTGCCGCTACGACCAGCACACTAATGACGAGCGCGACATCTATGAGGTTAACCCGCCCGAAAAGCCTTCCTTTTTCGTCGATTAATGCCATGAAAAAAGTTTCCTCCTTATCTAGCTATCTCTTTTATCTTATCCAACAAAACGTTAATGTCACGAGTTTTACCCTGCCCGTAGACCGGTTTTTTCGCTATTACCAGCTCTTGCGGGTTGTTCAGCTTCTTCATCCTGCCTTCCGCTATGAGGCAGGTATCGATAGCCCCCATCTTTCCCTCGAATAGAGTGTAAACCGGCGTGTTGAGCGCCACGGCTTCCCTGTTCATAGTACCGCCCGCGCTTATGACCAGGTCGGAATAGTAGATAAGGCTTTGCGCATCAACCGCTCTGTCCGGGATGAAGACGTTGGCTAAGCCGAGTTCCAGCACCTCTTCGCGTTGCTCGGGCGTGCGCGGCAACATCACAACCTGGACATCGTCGCGCGCGGCCAGCTTTTGGAGGACATCCATGAAGATGGGGTTGTGGAAACGGTGGTAGAGCGCGACGTCGGGTGGTGTGCGCATGACCACGATTATCTTGCCCCGGTCGAGTCCGATTTCTCTTACCACCGTCTCGTCCGGCTCGAAATCGGCCAGGTAGTACTCTTCTTTAAGACCGGGATACTTGTCGATTTTAGCATCGGTCCCCCCGTACTCGTAGAGGGGCTCGGACGGTATCATATCGGGTATCAAGACTTTCGTCGATACGCGAAGGTTGATATTATGCATCGCTTTAGCATATTCATAATCGAACATCGTTACATGTGGAATTCGCAAGAAGAACGAGGCGACCGCGCAATCGTTCGAGCCATGGCTAACCGCGAGGTTAAACTTCTTGCCCGCCGCGTACGCCACCAGCTTACTGGTACGAGAGGCAAGCCCGTATATTTTCCGGTAAATCTCTTTGCCCTGGTGTTTGCCGATAAGCGTGTGCTCGATACCAAACCGCTCTAATAGCTGGCTGGTCTGCGCAAACTCGCGAGCGGTGACGAATACTTCATGTCCCTGCCCGGTGAGCGCCTTTATTATGGGCCTAAAAATAAGGACGTGCGGCGTGTTGGTTATATCTATCCAAATCCGCAATCTTTTTTCGCCTGTGACGTTAGGTTTCAACGGTTAAGCCCCCAAGCACCTATGTTCTATGATTAAAACTAAAAAACGTCGGTTTAGCGAGCAACCGCGCCACCGCGCTCCTTATCGTCCAACAAAAAACGGGCGGCGTAAATAGCCGCCACAATGATTATAGCGTTGCTCTGCTAAGTTGTTAACCGTTCTGCGATATACTGGGCCGCTTTTCCGTCGCCGAAGAGTTGCGCGGGCGTCCCGGTGGGTGCGAAATCGCTTATCTTCCGAAGTATCAGCTCTTTGTCGACATGAACGAGAACGTTCCAGCCGCTCTCGACCGTCTCGACCCATTCGGTGGTGTCGCGCAGCGTTATGCAGGGCACTGCAAAAAAGAACGCTTCTTTTTGCACCCCTCCCGAATCGGTCAATATCTTAGCGGCGTTCTTCTCTAACTTTAAGAAGTCGATGTAGCCTACCGGGTCGGTCAGCCGCACCTTCGAGCCGTCGATTGTCTTTTGAAGCCCGCTTTCGCCGATTACTTTGCGTGTCCTCGGGTGAACCGGGAAGACGATACTCTGTCCCGACTCGACAAAGACTTCGAGCAACACCTTGAGGTTGTCAACGATATCGGTATTTGATGAGCGATGGATTGTCGCTAAAAGATAATCCCCCGCCGCAACGCCGAGCTTATCCAAAATGTCGGATTTTGAATCCGCGATGGCGCCGAAGTGGAGCGCGGCGTCGTACATCACGTCCCCCACCAGCTCGACTCCTTCGGTAATACCTTCTTCTTTAAGATTGTCGACCGCGGTCTGCGTTGGGCAAAACAGGTACTCGGAGACGTGGTCGGCGACAATCCTGTTTATCTCCTCGGGCATTTTCTTATCGAAAGAGCGAAGCCCGGCTTCGACATGGGCTATCGGTATGTGGAGCTTGGATGCGGCAAGTGCCCCGGCAAGCGTCGAATTCGTATCGCCGTAGATAAGTAGTATATCCGGTTTTTCATCGAGCAGGACACGCTCGATGCGCTCGAGCATCTGCGCCGTCTGCCCGGCCTGCGTGCCGGAGCCTACGCCGAGATTATAATCCGGCTCGGGTATACCCATCTCCTCGAAGAAGACGGCCGACATATTGTTATCGTAATGCTGGCCGGTGTGGACGAGCACTTCGCGGCAGCTCTTCCTGATTTGGTTCGACACGGGCAGGCTCTTTATGAATTGAGGGCGCGCACCCACGATCGTTACGATTTTTTGCATCCGCCTTAACCCCGTTTTACGAGTTCGGCGACGCGCTCCATATCCTCGGGCTTGAGCTCGGGATAGAGCGGTATCGCGAGCGTCTCGTGGGAGGCGGCCTCGCTGACCGGCAAATCGCCCAACTTGTAGCCTAGACCGCTATAAACGTCTTGGAGATGGAGCGGCACCGGGTAATAGACACCGCAACCGATACCCGCCTCTTTGAGGACGG
Organism: Actinomycetota bacterium; assembly: GCA_030018005.1. Lineage (GTDB taxonomy): Bacteria > Actinomycetota > Aquicultoria > Aquicultorales > Aquicultoraceae > Aquicultor. The sequence goes on along the minus strand of JASEGT010000033.1, from coordinate 9,378 downwards.
TTTCGACGCTCGCGCGGTTCGGCACCCTGACGACATAGAGGTGGTAGGCGTGCTTGACGTAATCGAGCGCGACCGGCACCACTAATTCCGCGCCGGCGAAGAGCTTATTGTATAGCTGGGCCTTGTCGCGGCGGGCGTCGTTCCAGCCATCGAGGTATCCCAGTTTTACCAGCAGAATCGCGGCCTGAAGCGCATCTAGCCTGCTATTGTAGCCCACGAGTCCGTGATAGTACTTCTTGGTGCTCCCGTGCTGGCGAAGCGCGCGCACCTTAGCGGCCAATTCCTCATCGTCGGTGACGACAGCACCGCCGTCTCCGGCACCTCCCAGGTTCTTGCTGGGGAAAAAGCTGAAACAGGCCGCGTCGCCGAGCGTGCCGACTTTCCTGCCCCGGTACTCGGCACCGATCGCCTGACACGCGTCTTCTATGACTTTCAGGCCATGCGCATCGGCAACCTTGTTTATCTCGTCCATCTTGGCCGGCTGACCGAAGATGTGAACGGGGATTATCGCTTTGGTTCGCGAGGTTATCTTCGCCTCGAGCTGGGCGGCGTCGAGATTGTAGGTGTCGGCTTCGATGTCGACAAATACAGGGGTGGCGCCGAGACGCGATATGCACTCGGCGCTGGCATAGAAGGTAAACGGGCTGGTTATTACCTCGTCTCCCGGACCGACCCCGAGCGCGTCGAGCGCGAGTACGAGCGCGTCTGTTCCGTTTGCCACGCCGACTGCATATTGCGTACCGCAATATTCGGCCAACGCTTTCTCGAACTCGGCCACCTTCGGACCGAGAATATATTGGGTGTTGCGGAGCACGTCCAAGACGGCCGCCTCCAGTTCATCTTTGATTGCGCCATACTGCGCCTTAAGGTCGAGTAGTGGAATAGACATATACACTCCTTAGGAAAGACTATTATTTTTAGCTGTGAGTAGCTCGTCATCCGGGACGTCTCTTACGACCTTTGCGGGAACGCCCATGACGAGCTTCTTCGCTGGAACATCTCTTGTGACGACGGAGCCCGCCGCGATAAACGCTTCCTCGCCGATGACGATACCGGGAAGAAGAACGGCGTTGCCGCCGACGCGTGCCCCCCGCTTTACGTGGGCGCCTTTGATCGATTTGAACCGCTTTTCGGTCCGGCCCATGAAATTGTCATTGGTCGTCGCGACGCATGGGGCGATAAAGACCCGGTCTTCTAGGACCGTGTAAGCGGTGATATAAGCATTTGATTGAACTTTCGTGTAGTCGCCGACGGTTACGCTGTTCTCGACGCAAACACCCCGTCCTATAAGCGCGTAGTCGCCGATTTTGCAGTTCTCACGGACCGAGGCCAAGTCTGCGACCATCGAGTTATTCCCTATCGTCGAGCCCGCATAAAGGACCGCTCCCGAGCCGATGGTGCATCCTTCGCCGACTACCAGCGGGGCAAACGGCTCGCTATACGATAGCGTGCTCGTCTTCGGCGGTTTGGGCTGCTTGCCTACGACCGCGCCGTCGCCTATGACGGTGCCGGTACCGAGCGCAGTTCCTTCGTGAATGACGACATTATGCCCGAGAACTATATCTTCGCCAAACTCCACGCCGGCCAAGACCACCGCGTTCTCGCCTATCGCAACGGAGGCGGGAACCGTGACGCTCTCATGTATGAATCTGCTCAAAGCTATCCCTCCGCGATTCTGACCGGCTTGCCGCCGCTCTTAAGTGACGCCTGCGCCGCTTCGAGCACTTTTACAACCCTCAATCCGTCATGCCCATCGCTTCGCGGGCTCTGTCCGCTCTGGATGCTCTCTATGAAGTGCTCGCATTCGGCACGCAAAGGCTCTTTCATCTTAATGCTGGGTATTATTATATCCCCGAAGCGAAGCGTCATGTCCTCGCCGTAGGAGCGGTAATCCGGGTTTGAGCCGACGCCCTTGTCGAAGACTCGCACCTTCTCCGAGCTTTCCATATCGTCGAAGACCGCCATTTTTTTGTTGCCGACGACCGTTATCTTTCGAATCTTATGCGGGTCGAGCCAGCTTACATGGATGTTAGCCATGACCCGGTCCTTGAAAGAGACGTTGCAGAAGACGACGTCTTCGACACCGTCCGTGATATAAGATTCGCCGCGCGCGGAGACCTCGACCGGCTCTTCCCCGCCGAGCAGGTAAAACATAATCGAGATATCGTGCGGGGCAAGGCTCCAGAGTGCGTTCTCGTCTTTGCGCACCTGCCCGAGATTTAGGCGCTGGGTATAAAGATAGTGGATGTCTCCGAGCGAGCCGTCGTCGATAAGGCCTTTTATATAGTCGACGGCCGGATGGTACTCGAGCAGGTGCCCGACCATCAAAATGCAGCCGGCCTTGTCGGCGATGTCTATCAACTGCCGCGAAGTCTTGCTGGCCAGAGTGAGCGGTTTTTCGACCATGACGTGTTTTCCCGACTCGAGCGCTTTCTTTGCCAAATCGAAATGGGTGACCGCGGAGGTCGCGATTATAACGGCATCGATTGCCGGGTTCTTCAAAATGTCGTCGACCTCGGTCGTGACCTCTACTTTGGGATAGAGCGCTTTGACTTTCTTGAGGTTGTCGGGATTCAAATCACAACAAGCGACCAGATTGCTGCCGGGCATCTGGTCGAAATTACGCACCAGATTCGGCCCCCAATAGCCATATCCTATTACTCCTACGTTAACCAATGGATTCCCCCTGAATGCTGTAGTTATATGTGAACAATATGATTACCGACAAAGTGCTTCATCCGGTTTCTGGTGTCGACCACCAGCCGGGCGTTGGCGGCGACCATGCCGTAGTCTAAGTCTGTGTGGTCGGTGACGACCACAACGCAATCGCTCGCCGAAACGGCGTCCGGTGTCAGCTCGACCGAAGTATACGTCTTGGTCTCGATAATCTCCCGCTCCGCAAAGGGGTCGTGGTAGTTCACGTTCGCTCCCTTTTTCTCGAGCAAGCCTATTATTTTTCTCGCAGGCGACTCCCTCGTGTCTCCGATATCCTTTTTATATGCCAGACCCAGGATGAGCACGTTCGAGCCTTTGATGCTCTTCTCATGCGAGTTGAGGGCATCCCCTATCTTCGCGACGACATAATACGGGATGCTCTCGTTCATCTTGCCGGCCAATTCTATAAACTCGGTATGAAAGTCGTATTGACGCGCCTTCCAGGACAAGTAGAACGGGTCTATCGGGATGCAATGCCCGCCCAAACCCGGTCCCGGGAAGAACGGCATGAACCCGAACGGTTTCGAGGACGCGGCTTCGACGACCTCCCAGATATCGATGTCCATACGGTCGCATAAGAGCATCAACTCGTTGACGAGAGCGATGTTTACGCACCGGAAGATATTTTCTAAAAGCTTGGTCATCTCGGCCGCCTTGGTCGAAGATACCGGCACGACCATCTGCACGAACTGCGAATAAAACGAACTGGCCAGGTCGATGCAATCCCCGGTCACGCCGCCGACGACCTTCGGAGTATTTTCTATGCCGTAATTCTTGTTGCCCGGGTCTACCCGCTCCGGCGAAAAGCCTAAATAGAAGCCTTCGCCGACGGTAAGGCCGCTCTCCTCGAGAACCGGGAGGATTACCTCGTCGGTCGTTCCCGGATAGGTGGTACTCTCCAGTATCACCATCTGACCGGGTCGCAAATACTTGGCGATTTCGCTGGTGGCCGCCCGTACGTAGCTGATATCGGGCTCGTGCATCTCGCTCAGCGGCGTAGGCACGCAAATACTTATGATATCCATCTCTTTAAGCACGGAAAAATCTGCTGTAGCTTTGAACAGGCCGTCATTTACCGCTCTGTCCACAAGTGCTGAATCGATATCCGGGATATAGCTTATACCAGCGTTGATGTTGGACACTTTCTCCCTGTCCACATCGATGCCGGTCACCCGAAAACCCGCCCCCGCGACGGCGACGGCGAGCGGCAATCCGACGTAGCCCATACCGATTATGCCGACGCGCGCATCCCGCGAAACTATTCTCTCTGCAAGCGACATTTTTGTCTCCTACTTGTCTGTTGACCCGTGTTGCTCGTTGCTATCGACAAACTATTAACTTACCTATTTTACAGCAAAAGTCAATTCCCCTTCAGCGACGACTTGACCGTCGACAGTGGCGACCGCTTTGCCTTTGCCGACCGGTCCTTTAGACCTCGTGATTTCCACCTCGAGGGTGAGCTGGTCTCCCGGCACGACTTGTCTCTTAAAGCGGAAGCCATCGATACCGGCAAAAAACGCGATTTTTCCCTTGTTCGCCTCGAGACTCAAGATAGATACCGCGCCTACCTGAGCCAGCGCTTCTACGATAAGGACGCCCGGCATCACCGGATAGTCCGGAAAATGTCCCGCGAAAAACGGCTCATTGACCGTAACGTTTTTAAGGCCTTTTGCCCGTTTGCCGGGTTCGTATTCGAGAATCTGGTCGATGAGTAAAAACGGGTAACGGTGCGGTATGATCTGCTTTATCTCGTCGATTCCTAGCACAAGCTTTTCCTCCAATTATCAATCTCTCTTACGATTCTAGTCATTTTAGCGGTATGAATCAAATTATTATGGCTTTATTAAGGGCCACTACCCGGCAGGGACGCTATCGCTAACACTCGGCATAGCTTGACTAATAGTTCGACCAGGTTTATCCTACAAAAGAACCCAGAACGGGACTTGCATACAGTACTGTTTGAGAGCTGCTTTATTATATGAAACCAATCTATATCATACTAGCGATATTAGTATCGTTGCTGCTGATGACGGCAGTAATGGCTGTCGTCGTATGGCCGCTCGTCAATGAGCGACCAGTTTTGGAGGACGAGCAAGCGGTTGCGCAGACCCCCACCACGACTACAACCGAAGCCCCGCGACCAGAGTTCCCCTGTCCTATAGACGGCGAGTATACCCATGAACCTAACGCGACGCGCCGCCCGCTCGCTGTCATGATTGAAAACCACGTCGAGGCACGTCCGCAATCCGGTTTAAGCGAAGCATGCGTTGTATATGAGACTGTCGCCGAGGGCGGTATCACACGTTTTATGGCCGTCTTTCTCCACGAAGACGTGGCGACGATTGGGCCGGTACGGAGCGCGCGCGAGTATTTTGTCGACCTCGCCCGGGCCTATAATGCGTTGTATGTCCATTGCGGCGGCCCGGCGACCGTCTACGACGTCATAAAAAACCTGAGCGTCGCCGACCTCGATGAGTTCGCCAACAGCGAGGCTTACTGGCGCATAAAGGGGCGCAAAGCGCCGCATAACCTCTACACTTCTACCGAGAAATTATGGAGCAAAGCCGCTGACCGGGGCTTTGATTCACAGGTCTTCTATCAAAAGCCTAACTTCAAGGATGACGATGATCCCGAGCTGCGCCCGTCCAACGCGTCTATCAACCTGGATTTTTCTAAGCCCGAGTTTAGGGTCCACTACGAATATGACCGGAACAAGAACACCTATAACCGCTTCATGGCGGGACAGCCGCATAAAGATGCCGCCAACAACAAGCTGCTATCGGCGAAGAACGTAGTCGTGCAATACGTCCCGGTCTCGAAGATAGCGGACGACCCCAAAGGAAGAATGCAGCTAAACCTGCGCGGCACCGGCCAAGCGATGGTATTTCAAGACGGCAAAGTCATTTTTGCCACCTGGCAGCGCCAGAGCGTCTCGGAAATAGCGCGCTATTTCGATTCCGCAGGACAGGAAATCAGGTTCAACCGGGGGCAAACCTGGATAGAGCTGGTAGACCCCACGACGATGAAGGTGGATTACCAGTAGGTGTGGGCGGCGACTAGAGCGATGTGGGTGTGGGGTTTGAGGTCTGGGTCAACATACGTATAGATCATCACTGTTCTTGCATCTTTGATGACCCAGGCTTTCTTGGGCTGCTCGGCTATCGCCGCCGCCTTCCGACAAAACGCTTCGTTATCATGGCGTTTTATACGGATCGTTATCTAACTCCCTTGCAACCGCCTTATTCAACCTTAAAGCATGTCGACCGGGACTTAGGAGAATCCCCTATTCCCGGCTCTGGCTTCGGCTTCGTTCATATTATTTATTGGGGACTCCGATCTTCCAGATGCCCTTCTCCAAAAACGCTTCGATGGTCTGCCTTTTTGCCTTATTGATCATATTTGGGTGCGATAGTTTAAACTTTTTTGCATAATCGGCCAGCGTCATTATTTCCGCGCCCTCCAAATAGGCCAGCCGTTTATGGTAGCTGCTGGTGAGGGCTTTGCCTACTATCTCTTCCATGATCTTGGTCGAACCCTTTAAGTCGAATTCCTGAAAAGCCTCGTAATATTTATTTCTATCAACAAATTTAATGTTAATCGGAATAAAGCCCTCGCGTATCAGCAAATAGTTATTAACGACACGCCCGATACGGCCGTTACCGTCAACAAACGGATGGATATGTTCAAAGACGAGGTGCAACTTTGCCACACGCTTAATGATATTTATATGACTTTCGGCATTGAACTCCGCGAGCATTCTTTCGAGGCGACCGACAACCACCTGAGGGTCAGGCGCGATGTGACTCCCTACGCGAACATATTCCTGATCTTGCCTAAACCTACCGGCAATATCATCGCGGATATTGGAGATAAGCATTTTGTGCAGCATTAAAATGACGTTTAGGGAAAGTTCTTGCTCTTTGGCTTTAGTATCTATATACGTTACGACTCTGGCAAGATTCTTCGCCTCAAATATTTCACGTTCAGAGATATATCGATCGAGGTCGATCTGGAGCAGAATCTTTTCTGTTTCTTCTAAAGTGAGGGTGCTGTTTTCGATGGCGTTTGAGTTAAATACCTGTTCGGCAACTTCAGCCTCGTTGATAATTCTAATAAGCGCGTCTTTGCCCATTGACGCCCTGTAGTATCGCTCCCGAAGGGTATTGATTTTATTGTAGACATTCAGGATCTTAGCCATACCGTTAAATTATAGGTTTTTCACGCTTTTGTCAACATAACCGTGAATACCGGTCGCAAAATCGCGGGTTTTAACGGTTATGGGACATCGATTATTTTTCAGTTTAATTATTTTATCCCTACATAACGGCCGGGGTAACAGGTGCGCGAGGGTTTTTCCGCGCATCCTTGTTCACCCCGATGTTAGCCCAGCTTATTCCATTCATCGGCCGAAATCGCTTGCCCTAAGATTCCTTCGACTTCATTTAGCATCATACGTAACTGGGGAACTGAATATTCACTATTTGATGGGATGGTCAAACGGTATTCTTCAAAAACCATAAATTGATGGCGTGTCCCTGAATAGGGGCCATCAAAATCAAGCTTTCGTAATCGTCTAATGAATTCTCGGCGTTTACAGGGCTGCCATCGACTCATTGGTAGGCTCCTTATTCAAGTCATATCCAGACAGAACTGGAATCGGATGCCCCAATTTCAACCCCACCAATACCCAATCTTCAAGGGTAGAGCGCAATTCGTCTTCACACTCTCGTAACGTTTTACCGAAAGCGATGACTCCTTTGCAGGATGGTATACGTCCGGAAAATGTTCCATCTTCAAGCTTGTCAAATTCTGCTTGAGATAAAGCATTTTCAATGTAACCTGTGAGAATAAATCGTAACATTTTCGTTCATCCCCTTAATTTAATATGTCTTGAGATATTGCTTCCATAATTCTTTGACACTGATTCCGTCAGTATTGGACCAGTGGGCTGGTCCACGCACCGATTCACTACTGAAACCTTCTTTCTTCAAGCATTCTTTTGCAAGCTCACTCATCGAGAACAATTCATTGTTCCAAAGGAGGTTATTTCCGGAAATGGTGGAGTCGTAACCCGCTATTTTCTTCCCTTGATAATCAAGGAGAAAAAGGGGTTGTCCTTCCTGAAGGAGACCAACTTGAACGAGTTTATGCAAGTCTGTCTTTGGCTGTTTTTTTCTTAACCTCCCTTTTCTTTGCTCCTGCAATATTTGAGAGGAAGGCTTTTCAATTCTTGTTGCTTTGCCATTCAGACTAAATATCCTACGAAGTGTTAAATTAGGCGTCTCAACAAACGGAATCGCTTTACTTTGAAGATAACCAAACACCTCGTCGTCTATCTCGATATTTCTCATGTGACACCCCCTTGCCCTTAAATAAGCCTATTTAAGAACACGAATAAGTCATATTCTAATTCTTGTCAAGTGAAATAAGAACATACTAGGCTAACTATGTTTATACTGATCCATATAATACTCCAAATACATTGATTGTGTCCATATAAGACGCCTCTAGGAATGCATCACTTGTCGCTATAATCAATGCTAGATGTAGCTGTTGTCACGAAACGCTGTTTTATCATGGTGTCTTATACGAATCGGTATTTAACCCTCTCTAACTGCCTTGCTTAACCTTACAACATATCGACTGGACTGCGAACTCCAGCTGGTCTGCGGTTGAGGACACAGGTGTGTACATCATCGTTGTCCTTACGTCTTTGTGACCCCGGAGTTCTTGGACTGTTCGGATATCACAGGACGCCTTCCAATAGGTGGGTTGCTAATGAACGTCTGAAAACGTGGACTTCCCTATCTTAAATACGTGAATGAAGCAGTTGAGAAGAGAGCGGTTTAACCTTCCGCTATTCAATACTAAAGTAGATTGTTAGGCGCTCTTCCGCTCCATGGATAGTTTTTATTCGACGCGGTCAATATCAGTGGGCTGCAAAGCATTGTTGGGCGGTGTTGATCATATGCCTGCCTTGTGCCCTATAGCTCGCGCTTTAGGACGGTAAAGGAGCAACCCCACAGCCGCGAGAGCCGCGAACGATGCTCCGGCAATAAATGTAGCCGAGGCACCGAAAGCGCTCCATAGTGAACCTGCGATGACGCTTGCCAGCAAGAGCGCCCCGCCACTTACCAGATTAAAAACCCCGAAGGCCGTACCGCGAAGCTCGGTGGGTGCGGTATCGGCAACAAGTTTCGAGAGCAACCCTTGAGTGAACGCCATGTGCAGGCCCCAGAATGCCGCACCAATAAACGCGATCCCAGGCGACTCAGCTATCGCCAACACGACATCGGCGGCGACAAGTACCCAAAGTCCAAAGACTAGAAGCGTTCGCGCCGAAAGCCGGTCAGCCGCCGCACCCGCTGGATATGCAAATATGGAATAAGCAATATTCATGACAACCATGATCGCGGGCACGTAACCGACTGCAAGCCCGACATCTTGGGCACGGAGAATCAGAAACGCCTCGCTAAAACGGGCGAGGGTAAAGACTGCCCCGAGCATGACCACAAGCCAGTACCGCAAGGACAAGCGTTTGGCATCGGTCAACTTCAGGTGATTTCTGGAACTAAGATGTCCATGAACATCGAAACAAATCCAAGCACCCAAACGCCTTTCGGCAACTTACGGTATATGCCCTTAACGGATGCTATCGATTCG
>JASEGT010000032.1 GCA_030018005.1 Actinomycetota bacterium | reverse complement strand
CCCGAGACTGGCCATCATAAAGCACCTGATGTAGGGAAGGGGGTGAGGGCGTCATGAGGGATGTCGTCAAACGGATCTGCGACATAATTGTGGCCATTGCGGGCATCGTTCTCGCGGCACCGTTATTTTTGTTAGCTGCCATCTTGACGCTGGCAAGCGTCGGCAGGCCGGTCATCTTCCGCCAGAAGAGACCTGGGTTGCACGAAATACCATTCGTGATGTACAAGTTTCGCACTATGATAGAAGCGTATGATGTGGGGGGCGATATACTCCCTGACCATCAGCGCCTAACCCTGGTCGGCTGTTTTCTGCGTAAAACCAGTCTCGATGAGCTTCCCGGGCTTATCAATGTGCTAAAAGGCGATATGAGTTTAGTGGGGCCACGCCCGCTCTTGATGGAGTACTTGCCGCACTATGCGGCAGAGCACCGTCGGCGCCACAGTGTAAAGCCTGGCATAACTGGTTGGGCGCAGGTAAACGGGCGCCAATCGATTCCTTTTAGCAAGCGCATGGAGTACGACCTATGGTATGTAGACAACCGCGGGCTCGCGCTCGATATTAAGATTCTCTTTCTTACGGCAAAAAACGTCATCAAGACCAGCGATGTCATTGCCGGACAGAACATCGGCGATGTGGACGACCTTGGCTTGTCGGCAGAGCCCAGTGTTGCTCGCAATGCGGTTGACATAAAGACGGGATAACGAAATGAATTACCGAATCGGCGATTTTATCCTGAGGGACCCTGAGCCTGCGGACATCGAGGCGCTCTATCATTACAAGAACGACCCCGCGATAGCCGGCACGCTCGGTGGGTTTACCAGCGGGTATTCGCTCTCGGATATCCAGGATTGGATAGAGTTTCACCGAAAACGCGATGATGAAGTGGTGTGGGTAATCGCGGAGGCCGAGAGCGACCACTGTGTGGGACATATCGGTTTCTACAGGATAGACTATCGGGCACGCTCCGCCGAATTTGCGATTCTGATAGGTGACCGGGCGCTGTGGGGCAAAGGTCTGGGGCGGGCCTGTACAGCGCACATGCTCACGTACGGCTTCAATGAGCTTAATTTAAATCGCGTTCATCTCACGTTTATGGCGAGCAACGAACCAGCCCGTCGCCTCTATCTTGCGCTCGGATTCAAAGAAGAGGGCGTGCTTCGCCAGGCGCAATATAAGAATGGCGCACATGTGGACCTGGTCGTCATGGGGATCTTGAGAGAGGAGTACGTGGGATAATGAAGGATTGCATGGCCGAGCGATGGGAGCAAGGCTCTGAGTTTCACTCGATACCGGCCGCCTCTAACATCGGTGCGGATAAGTTTCCCTGGGAGGGGACGCGCGTGCTCTATGGGTCGGGCCGGGACGCACTGCGCGCGCTCCTGTCGCATGGCATGAGCGAGCGCGGATGGCGCCGCATCCACATCCCAAGCTACTTCTGCCAAAAGGTCGCTCGCGCCATCTTATCGACCGGCATCGAGGTTGCCGTCTACCCGGATCGACCCGATATCCCGTTGTCTCATCACGACAGCATCAAAGGCAAGCCAGGCGACGTGGTTCTTCTTGTGAACTCCTTCGGTTTGCGCGGCAAGGCCTATGCGAGTGTGGCCGATAGGGGTGATTTTGAGATAATCGAGGACCACTCGCATGACCCATGGTCGAGCTGGGCAAGGGAGAGTGATGCCGATTGGTGTATAGCATCATTGCGAAAGACCCTGCCGATTCCGGATGGGGGCGTGGTGTGGTCGCCCATGAGAAAGAAGTTGCCGACGTTAGCTCAAGTGACGCCAGAGCATCAAAGCGCTTCGTTGGAGAAACTCGCCGCGATGAAGCTGAAGAGCCTCTATTTAAGCGGCGGACCCGCCACCAAGGAGGATTTCAGGCGCTTAGCGGTGTCCGGGGAGAGCCGTATCGCAGCAGGCCCGGTCTCCGGTATGCCCGTCTGGACCGAAGATCTACTCCAGTCATTTCCAGTCGAGTCGTGGCGGATGCGTAGACGCTCGAATCACGAGACGCTGTGCGATGCGTTGCAGGATATTTTCTGGGTGAAGGCTCTCGCACCCGATAGCTATACAGCTGATACGCCGTTTTCATGTGTTCTTATCTTCGACACGAGCGCGAGGCGCGCGTTTGTTCAAGAGCGGCTCGTTGAGTCGCATGTTTATGCCGCAGTTCTCTGGCCGCTTGATGAGCCCGCAGTTGACGGTATTCCGAACTATAGTATCGACTTGAGCCGTCGAATGCTATCGGTCCATTGCGACATGCGCTACGATGAGCGCGATATGTTTCGTGTCGCAGCCATGATACGCGATTTTGGGGAGGCGTTCCATGATGCGTGAGCCGGCCTTTGAACGTCGTAAAAGGAATATTTATCATCCTGGTCCGGTGTTACACTATGGGTTTTACATATCAGGCTGAAAGGAGTTTTTGTGAGAGCCGAATTCATCAAACCATCAGACCCTAGATGGCTGCGTGTGCTTGAGTGCACCCGGTACGATTTCTATCATTTACCGGGGTATGTTGAGCTTGCCGCTGAGCATGAGGATGGGCTGCCGGTCGCGTTTTACGCGGAAGACGGAGACGCCGCAATGCTTATCCCATTACTCATAAGAAAATTGCCCGAACATCTAAATGCGCCGGGAGATTGGTTTGACGTAGCTTCACCCTACGGGTATCCAGCGCCATTGCTTGTCGGGGGCGGCAATCCAGCACAGACCTCTCTCTTTTTTGAGGCGTTTAAAGCAATTGGAAGGGATTATGGTATAGTGACAGCTTTCATCCGGTTGCACCCGCTCATCGAGTTTCCGCGTGAGTGCCTGCACGATTATGGCACCCTCGTGCTTCATGGACAGACTGTATACGTTGACCTGTCTCGGCCCAGAGAGACACTCTGGGCCGAGATGAGGCACAACCACAGAAGTAACATTAACAGGTTGCGGAATCTCGGATTTTACGCTGTCTTTGACGAATGGAGCCAACTTGGAGCATTCTTCGAGATGTACCGCGAGACGATGAGACGGGTCAGCGCAAGCACGTTCTATTTCTTTAACGATGCTTATTTTGAGGGTCTGCGAAGCGTTCTTGGGGAGCGCCTGCACCTTTGTGCTATTATGTCTCCCGAGGGTGAGGTGGCTGCCGCGGGTCTATTTTCAACCGTGAACGGGATAGTACAGGGCCACCTCGGGGCCGCTCTCAATAAATACCAACCCCTGGCTCCATCGAAGTTCGAGATATATGCGGGAATAGAATGGGCAATGGATACGGGTAACCTGCTCTATCATCTCGGCGGCGGTGTGGGAGGTTCCTCGGACGACTCGCTCTTTGCAAGCAAGGCCGGTTTTTCAAAGACACAAGCCGGCTTTCATACTTTTAGAATGGTCCTTGATGAGGCACGCCATGAATTGTTGCTTAATCGCTGGAGAAGGCTTAATTGTGGCGATGGTCAGGTCGACACCGGCTTTTTTCCGGAGTATCGACAAAAATGCGCGTAGGCACGTGGTTGCGTCTTTAGGCGGCAAGGTTCTTTGCTTGTACTCGGCTTACGGTTGCAAAAGAAAGGATAGGAAAATGGTATGTTAGCCATAGATGGGGGTGAGCCGGTTCGTACAGTGTCGTTTGCGCCGTGGCCTTGGTTTGAGCAGGATGATATCGATGCGGTCGTTGAGGTGCTCCAATCAGGTCGGGTGAATTACTGGACCGGTGAGCAGGGGCGCCTGTTTGAGAGAGAGTTTGCGGATTTTGTGGGCTCTAGGTATGCAGTAGCCGTTGCCAATGGAACCGTCGCGCTCGAGCTTGCGCTTCGTGCTCTCGGTATTGGGAGTGGAGATGAGGTTATCGTTCCCTGTAGGACGTTTATCGCTTCAGCGAGCAGTGTTGTGTTGCGGGGCGCGCGGCCTGTGGTAGTCGATGTCGACGCAGATAGCCAAAACATCACGGCTGGAACAATTGAAGCTGCTATCACACCTCTGACTAAAGCGATTATCGCGGTGCACCTTGCCGGCTGGCCTTGTGATATGGATGCCATCATGGAAGTAGCACGCAAAAAAGACCTTAAAGTCATAGAAGATTGTGCGCAAGCACACGGTGCTACATACAGGGGTCGCACGGTTGGCTCTTTCGGAGACGCGGCGGCGTTTTCTTTTTGCCAGGACAAGATAATGACGAGCGGCGGCGAGGGCGGTATGCTTGTCACCGATGATGAGAGCGTGTGGGAGCGGGCATGGGCGTTCAAGGACCACGGCAAAAGTTTTCACGCCGTCAATAACCGTGAACATACACCCGGTTTTCGTTGGCTCCACGAGTCCTTTGGGACGAACTGGCGACTGGCGGAGATGCAGTCGGCTGGCGGAAGAATCGCGCTCAAAAAGCTGCCCTCATGGGTTGCAGGCAGGCGGGCACATGCCGCAATTCTTGCAGAGCGCTTCTCGGATATGCCCGGGTTGAGAGTAACAGACCCGACGGCTGAATGCGGCCACGCCTACTATAAATACTATGTCTTTGTGCGGCCTGGGGCATTGCGGTTGGGGTGGACGCGCGATCGCATCATAGGGGCGATATGCGCTGAAGGAGTCCCGTGTTCTACGGGGAGCTGTGGTGAGATTTACCTTGAAAGAGCGTTTATCGATGCCGGCCTCGCACCGAAACAACGCCTGAAAGTTGGTCGCGCGTTAAGTGAGACCAGTCTTATGTTTCTAGTGCATCCCACATTGACTGGGGCGGATATGGATGAAACGTGTGATGCTGTAGAAAAGGTCTTCGCCGAAGCGGCGTCGCGCCCACGCGTGAAGCGCGCGGCTTTACCCGCGCCTATTTCGACATCCACATAGCCCTAAGTTTTGCCAGTTCCTCGATTCGGAGTGCCTTTCCCAGTATGATATACACGATTGCGCCAACACAAGCGATACTCCCGAGCTGCATAAATTCATAATTGAAAAGCATGCTGTTATTTTGCAGGATGAACCGCGTAAAAATAATCCAGCAGAGCGCGAGAGTTACAACTGAAGAAAAACCGATTTTTGCAGTCGCGATGGCGATTCGTGCACCGTCGATAAACCCTAACTTTTGGCGCAGCTTGCACGCGAGCAGCAAGAAGTTTATATTTGCCGCGACCGAGTTTGCTATTGCGATACCGGCAAGTCCCAGGACTCGTACGAGCACAAGGCTCAAAAGGATGTTTATGGCCATCGATAGCACACCCGCGACCACGGGTGTGCGCGTATCTTGCATCGACGAGAACATACGGAAGAGCATTATCGTGCCCGTGTAGGCGAAGATACCGATGGAGAGGTACATAAGAGAAGTCGAAGTGAGCTCTGTCGCAGCTTTGTCAAATGCGCCATGCTCGAATAAGAGTTGGATGACAGGCCGGCTGAACAACATGAGCGCCAAGGATATCGGAACAATCACCAGCCACAACATCCGGAGTCCTTCTGAGAACGTTGTGCGGAGACCTTCTATGTTGTCTTCAGCTACATATTGCGACAGGGCCGGGTAAATCACTGTCACGACGGCCATTGTGAAAATCCCTACCGGGAGATGCATAACCAGGGTGGCAAAGTTCAGGGCCGAAATACTGCCTTCTGCGAGTTGTGATGCAAGAACCCGGTTTACAATGATGCTGAAATTCGTTGCTATCGACCCGACGGCAAGCGGCAGTATCAGAAACGCGATTCTTTTAACAGCTGGGTGAGCGATGTCGCTGCGGCGCAGCCTGTAATTGCCCTGAAATTTTCGAAGCGGGATCGATTGCACGATGAGCTGGCCGAGCGTGCCCGCTATCATGCCGACGGCAAGTCCTGCTATCCCGAAGTAACGTGCCAGCAAGAGAGCTCCGCCGATGATTCCAATATTATAGAGCGAGCTTGCAAGAGCCGGATATGTGAAGTGCCGGTAAGCATTCATGATGGAGGTAGAGATGCCAACTAGTCCCGTAAGGATGATGACCGGTGACATGAGCCTGGTCAAATCGACAGCCAGGTCTTTTGCCCAAGATGCGAGGCCAGGACTCAATATAGGGATATAAACGCCGGAAAGCACAACGTTGATCAAGGCTACCACGCTTAAGAAAACCAGCAGCACATTGATGAAAGCGCTGGCGACCCGCCAGCTCTCGTCCTCACCCCGCTTGATGCGCCACTCGGTAAAGACGGGTATGAAGCCGATGGATATCGAGCTTGCAACCAGGGTGACTATGGCGCCGGGAACAATATAGGCGATCAGAAACGCGTCTGTTTTTGCCGTTGCTCCAAACTGGAACGCGATCACTGTTTCGCGAACGAATCCGAGTACGCTGCTGAGGATATTGCCGGCGATTATGATAATTGTTGCCTTGGCGATGGCTTGCTTACCAGCGACCAATTTTACCCCCTATGTTGCGGATGATGGCAGAGTCAATTCGTCCCAATACGAGCTATTTATGGAGTATTATTCCACAAGAAAGCGTTGGCATGTCATCGTGGTTAGGTCTGGCGGACTCGGGCACGATCAATTGGTGAGCACTCTTTTTGTCTCTTGCCAGTGCGACTGTCTGGAGACAATTAAGCTGCTCGTATTGGGAGGTTTTGCTTGAGGTATTGCGCGAGCCCCAGAGCATCGCCATTGTTTAACGTGCTCTCAATTTCTTTGAGGAGCCTTCGCAAAAAGATTTCGTTGATCTCTCTGGAGACCTTAAGGATTTGCGGGTGTGTTGTCGCTTGAACCTCTTCATCCTCGCCAAATAGCTCTTCCTGCATTTTCTCGCCGGGCCTCAAGCCCGTTATTCGTATCGGGATATCTCGTTCTGGCTCGAGCCCTGAGAGCCTGATAACGCTACGGGCAAGGTCGATGATGCGAACCGGCTCGCCCATGTTCAAAACAAAGATCTCGCCGCCTTCGCCTATTGTGTTAGCCTGAACAACCAGGTGCACAGCCTCCTGTATTGTCATGAAGTAGCGGGTAATATCGCGGTGTGTAACAGTCAGGGCGTCGCCGCTTTGTATTTGACGCTTAAATTTTGGAATAACACTCCCGTTGCTACCGAGCACGTTGCCAAACCTGACCGCCATAAATCTAGTATCGCACGGTTCGCACGAAGCGACCATGATAGAGTGTTCGGCAAGTTGTTTTGAAAGTCCCATCATGCTGGTGGGATTGACCGCTTTATCGGTAGAGATGAGAGTAAATCTCTTTGTGTTATGCCTTTGAGCCGCGTCGATGAGTATTCGCGTGCCGAGGAAGTTGTTCTGGAGCGCCTCTATCGGATGTCGCTCCATCATCGGCACGTGCTTGTAGGCGGCGGCGTGAAAGACGATGTCCGGTTTGCATGAAGCAAAGACCCTCTCGACCGCAGTTGCATCTTTGATGTCTGTGACACGTGCCTCGAAGAGCAGCCCCTGGCCGTTCAAGGTCAAAAGCAGTTCTTCTTCGATGTGGTAGAGCCCGTTTTCCGATATGTCCACGGCGACCACCTTCGCGGGTTCGAGCGCGATAAGCTGGCGGCAGAGCTCAGACCCGATAGAGCCCGCCGCCCCTGTAATGAGGACTGTCTGACCCCTGTGGCATCCTACGCTATCTTGCAGGTCAAACTCGGTTTCACGACGGCCGAGCAATTCTTTGAGGTCGATATCTCTGATTTGGAAGATATCCTCTCGTTCTTCAACTATTTCGGCCATGCTTGGCACGGTCTTGCAAGGGATACCGAGCTCTTGGCACTCGAGGGCAAGCCTTCTTCGTTCACGGTTTGCGGCGGATGGGATAGCGAGAATCAGCTCATCGGCTTTGAGGGCCGCGATGGCATGCGGGATAGAGCGTGTGCTGCCCGCAACCTTGACCCCATGAATCATCAAGTTCTTCTTAGTGGGGTTGTCGTCGAGGAATGCGACAACATGGTATCCCATATCAGGATGGGCTTGCATATGCTTTGCTAGCATGCAACCAGCTTCGCCCGCGCCCACAACTATAACCCTTTTGGAGGATCCATCGCGCATTTTCTTAGCATTGGGCAGCAGGTCTTTTTTCACGCGTACAAAAAAACGGCTTCCGCCGACGAGGCCGAGTGTGAGGAGCCAGTCAATGACGAGCACACCGCGCGGCACGCTTTCACTCTGGATAAAATAGACCGCGCCTGTGAGCACAAGCGAGGCCACCGATATTCCCTTCAATAATCGCACACCTTCTTGTAGGCTCGCATATCGCCAGAGCTGCTTATAAAAGCCTGATACATAGAAGACCGAGATTTTTATGGACACAGCAAGCGGCAGCAAGGCGAAACACGACTGGGTATAGCGGGGCTGCATATCAAAACCGAAGCGAAGAAGGTACGCCAGCATTAAGGCGGCGCTTGCAAGTAGTATGTCGTTTATGAGGTACGCCAGCTTCTTAATAATTATCAAGGCATACCATCCTCTGCGAAGTATCAGCGGTGCGCTTTGTGATTTGCTGGTATCTTCGTAAATGCTCTTTATACTTTTTCCACCAGCATTATTATTAAACTCGAAAGTGCTTTAAAGATGTGGTAGCACGTTTGCAGTTTGCCCCCAAAGCATAACTAAAGCAAGCTTAGGCAGACGTGATACCTGCGGTAACTTGCGATAATGTTCGACCGTTGCTTTGCGTGACTGACAAAGCGCCCGCAAAATGTTTTTGTTGCTCCGCTAAGGCATTCTTGATATACCGACAATGGGTTACCTGATGTTCGCTAGCTTAATGGCCCGGCACGGTCTGAAGGACAAGGAACTTGAGAACTACGCGGATAACCCGACGAATTACATCGGCCTGCGTATTTTAGCAATGAGACTCGGCGCTTTGGCGACCAAGCTTGAGGTCGAAACGACTGAAGGTGCTCGATAAACATTAAATACGCCGGTACCTTGCCTATGTGCTTTCCGCGACCGGGCACGACCTTTATTGACAAACACCACATCTCATGCTAGCTTAATTACAAATAAATAAAGCTTAGGCGACAAAGAGAATGAGTAGACCGGCAATTAACGCAAGAAGCGACCCGGGGTTGGTGAAAGCCGGGGCGGAGATACGGTCGAACATGGTCTCGGAGCTTCCGGAAGAAAGGGTGAGAGCCCGATTAGAGCCGGACGGTTCTCCGCCCGTTATGCGGATAAGAGTGCAGCAGGCATCGCCGGCGAAACACCGGCATCCTAAAAACCAGCGCTAAGAAGCGTCGACGTTAGGCGCGCGGCGCATTGCGTAGCAGAGTCATCGCAACCAATCTGCCTGCTGAATTTGGGTGGTACCACGGGAGTTTCCTCTCGTCCCATACGGGATGAGGGGTGTTTTTATTTGCGGGCGGTTTACACCGCAGCAACCGATATAGCGACATAGTCAAAGATGAAAAGGGGGTTAGTATGGCCGTCACAAAGACCTACGAAGAGATAAACGAGAAGATAAGACGGGGTGAAGCGGTAGTCGTAACCGCTGAAGAAATCATCGACATCGTCAAAGAAGACGGCGTGGCGAAAGCCACAGCGAAGGTGGATGTTATAACAACGGGGACCTTTGGACCCATGTGCTCGACGGGCGCGTTCATCAATTTCGGCCACTCCGACCCGCCGATAAAAATGGCCAAAGTGTGGTTGAACGACGTGCCGACCTACGCGGGCTTGGCCGCTGTCGACGCCTACATCGGCGCCACCGAGCTATCCGAGACGCTCGGCATGGCCTATAGCGGCGCGCACGTTATCGAGGACTTGATTGCGGGAAAGAACGTCAAGCTCCACGCGACAGCTTACGGCACCGATTGCTATCCGCGCAAAGAGATAACGACCTATATCAACAAAGATGTCTTAAACGAGACATATCTTTTCAACCCGCGAAACGCTTACCAGAACTACGCGGTCGCCGTTAATTCGTCGGCGCGAATCATGCATACATACATGAGTACGCTAATGCCGCGCATGGGCAACGCGACTTACTGCAGCGCGAGCCAGCTAAGTCCGCTCATAAACGACCCGTTTTACCGCACCATCGGTATCGGGACGCGGATATTCTTGGGCGGAGCGCCGGGCTATGTGGCCTGGCAGGGAACACAGTTCAACCCGATGCAGGCGCGCGGCGAGAACGGGGTGCCGGTCGCACCTGCGGGGACTCTGGCGCTCATCGGCGACTTGAAACAGATGGACACCGAGTTTATCCGCGCGGCCACCTTTCACGGCTACGGAGCTTCGATGTTCGTAGGGGTCGGCGTGCCGATTCCGGTTCTCGATGAGGATGTCGTCGAAAAGGCCGCCGTCGAGGATAAAGATATCTACGCGACCATATACGACTATAGCGTGCAGCAGCGCACGCGCCCGAATCTCGGCAAAGTAAGCTACGCCGAGCTACGCAGTGGGAAGATAGAGATAAACGGCAAGCAGGTGCGGACCGCCCCGATATCCAGCTACAGCAAGGCGCGAAAGATAGCGGCTACGCTTAAAGAGTGGGTCCAAGCGGGCAAGTTCTTCGTCCAGGAGCCGGTACAGAGTTTCCCGATGGACAGCACCTTCAAGCCGCTTGAGATCGTAACCGAGGAGGAGATATAAATGGCGAAGAGGAAAATCGTTCTCCACTTTCCAGAGGAGAGCATAGACAAGCCAATCACATATCACCTGGTAAAGGATTATGGTCTCATCCCGAATATCCTGCGCGCCAAGATAGATGAGAACGAAGGGACCCTCGTCATGGATTTAGAGGGCCCGAAAGAGAAGATAGACGAAGCCATCGAGTTTCTCAAAGAGCAGCACGTCACCGTCCAGGAGGCCATCAAAGATATCGTCGTCGACCGGAATATCTGTGTCGACTGCGGCTCGTGTGTCGGTGTTTGCCGCCCGGGAGCGCTTTCGATAAACGCCGACGATTGGACGCTCGTCTTCGACCAAGAGGAGTGCATATTCTGTCAGCTCTGCATCGACACCTGCCCGGTCAGGGCTATCAAGTTGATGTTCTAATATAAACTGCTATCATGTATACAGGCTTCATCGACCACGATGGAGCCTGTATCGTACAAGCCTTAAAGGAGACGACCGTGTCACTTGAAGCGAGATGTATGGCGACAGCGATAGGAAGCGTGCCCCACACCGACCCGGAGGTTGCGTGCCGGCTGGTCCTCGATAACCTGCGCGAGATACCGATGTGGCCGCAACTACCTAACCTCAGCTACCGGGAGAGCATTTACGCGCAGTACGGAGAGGGGATGCCGGGGCTCGTAATCGACGAGGCCGAGCGGAGATGCTATTTCGACGAGACGCGCAACATAGCCGGCGAGCTGGAAGTGCTTTTTGAGAGCTACCTCAACGACGACGTCGATGCGCTCGCGATAAGCGGCGAGTACGCCCAGGGGCTCCACCGGCTTCTCGACATCCTGAGGGATGAGGAGTATCCCGGGATAAAGATGCTCAAAGGCCACATCGTCGGGCCGCTCACGCTCGGTTTTACCGTGGCCGACCTTGATAGGAAACCCGGGTTCTACGATGACATCCTCCGTGAGGGTATTATAAAAACGCTCGCGTTAAAAGGAAAATACCAGGTCAAGAAATTTCGAGAAGTCCGCCCCGAACTCCCGGCGCTCATCTTCATCGACGACCCGTATCTTATGCAGATAGGCTCCGCTTACGTCAGTCTCAACGAGGACGATGTCATACGGTACTTTGACGAGATAATCAACACAATCGACGCGTTCACCGGCATCCACTGCTGCGGCAACACCGACTGGGGCTTGCTGACCGAGACCGCCGTCGATGTCATAAGCTTCGACGCTTACGATTACAGCGAGACCGTGGCACTCTATCCCGCCGAACTGAAGGCGTTTTTGGAGCGAGGGGGCGCGCTGGCCTGGGGCATCGTCCCATCCGGCCTACCCGACCCAGAACAGGTCGCCAGGGAGACCACCGAAAGCCTTGTCGAGCGGCTCGAAGCGGGCATGGGGCTTCTCGTCGACAAAGGCATCGACAAAGACCTCATCGTCGAGCGGGCGCTAATAACGCCGAATTGCGGCACCGGAACAATGAGGCCGGATTTAGCCGAGCGCACATTCACCCTCACACGCGAAATCTCCGAGGTCATGCGCGGGCGCTATTTCGGCTAATCGGCATGACTCCACTCACAGTCGACCACGCCGTTGTCCTCTCTTGGGTCGGGACGAGTTCTAATCCCGTAGCCGTTACCGGCGACCGAGCGCCGGCTGTTTGAAGGTGTGCGCCAAGCGTGGTATGCTGCATCTACTGATTGCGTGTTTTGACGCAAACCTAATGGTGATGCGCTGCAAGAAAGCGCTACGATTTGGTAGTATGCCGTGAAGCTCATGATGTTTCCGGCGCTACCGATACTAGTAGAGAACATGAAAGTTTGAAGGGATATTGATGGACTGGGATAAAGACCTCGCCGAGGCCGCGAATGGTGAAAACGCTTTGTCGAGAACGAACAAGGCCATATATAGGCAATTCGTCGATTGCCAGGTGCCGGCTATGATAGCCGCCAAGCCTGCGTATAATCTGGCGCAGATGTATCTGCAGGCGCTCGATTTTAATACCAAGCTCGTCGAGCTTTTCAAAGTCGAGACCACGACGGATTTCGCGGAAAAGATATTGGAGCTGCGCGAGTCGGTTAAGACGCTGCGCTACTTCTCGGAGCGCTTCGCCCGCGGCTATTATACGCTGATGGACAGGCTGAACGCGATGACCGATAAGTGGTATGACGATGAGGGCCGCAAGGATGTTGAAGCGGCGGATGACTTGGACGAGATACTTGAAGGCCTGCAGAGCCCTGATTTAGAGAATGGGCTGGACGATGAGTTAAAAGCGCACACGCGACGCCAAAGCGGCCAACTAATGCGCAAACTCATAGCCAAAGGGTGCCCGGAGGACGTGTCGAACTATTTTGTCGACAACCTCTTCGAACTGAGGGTGGAGACGACCAACCTTATCGCTCATATAGACAGGATGATAAGCCTCGACGACGAATTCGAAGACCTGGTTCTCGATGTCGAAGAAATCCTGGTCGAGATATCTATCCCTTGGATAGGCTTTAGTCCGGGCGAGACCGCGCACGCCCTCTGGCATATGGGCGACCACGATGAAGACAACTTCTTCTTCATGGGTTTCTTGGGCTGGTCTTTGGCGGTTCTCGAGAACTTGCAGGACAATATAGATAACCTTTAGCGTTCTGTTCTGAACGCAAGAATAGCCTCCAGTGGATAATCTCGCAAATCATCGCTTGTTAGCCGGAAATCTTATAAAATGGACTAAGATATGGAGTTAGCAGGCTAAAGAACGTTTGGCCAATAGAAACAAGCCGACCATATCGGCAAGGTGGACTGGATGAACAATAAAAGGTTCGTTTTTAGCTTATTCGTTACCGCGCTCTTCGTTCTCTTAATTCCCGCAATCGCGCAAGCAAACAGCATGTATCTAGGTTCTTCGGGGCGGCCGCTTAAAGCAAAAGAGAGCGCCTCGATAACCCTGGAGCGCCAGGTCATGCAAGTATGGCTGCGCTATGGTTATGCGGAAGTTGAAAACGTATATCAATTCCATAATTCCGGTGAAGCCCAGACGTTTTTTATTGGTTTGCCGGAGGAGATAAACACCAAAGACCAGTTAAAGTACGGGGTCTATAATTTTAGCGCCTATATAGACGGAGAGCCGGTCGATATCAAGACGGCTAAGACCAATGATGAGCAGCTAGGTTTTGTGAACGGCACTATAAACTGGCATAAACACGAAGTCTTTCTCGCAGAAGGCCAGCGCCGAATCGTCGTACACCGCTATTGGCTGCGGATATCACCGTCAAAGAACAAGCTGCTGATTAATTTAGCGCCGGCGGCTAGCTGGAAAGGCACGGTCGACCATGCCGATTACATCTTACACCTGGCCGGAGGCGTGACCGAACAGAATGTGGTATACCCGAAGGCTCTCGGGGAGGTCGCCGGCAAGTATGCGATACAGCCGGCTGGTTTTGAAGCCAGTCAAAACCAGATGCGATGGACCCTCGATAATTTTGAGCCCAGTGGGGAAATCAGCGTCGAGATTTTCGGCAAGAAAAGCAGGCAACTATCGCGGTTGAGGGTATCCCTGGTCTACACCGACGGCAACAATGTTTTTGAGGGGACAAACCTTTTCGACGAGGATTTCTCGACTGCCTGGGCTTACGGAGGACCCGGCAAAGGCGAATGGCTTATAGCATTCTTTGAAAAAAAGAGATGGGTAAGGGAAGTTCGCATAATCCCGGGGTATGGTCAGCTAGAGAGTATGTACAAGTACTTCAACCGCCCACGCCTTGTCACTATTTATTTCAGCGACGGCACTAAACAGCAATTCGAACTCAAAGATCGCCTGGAGATGCAGTTCCTCAAAGTCAAGCCGACTCAGACGAAGTACGTAAAAATCGATGTCGACAGCGTCTATAAGGGTATCTATCCGGATGTTACATATATAAGCGAAATCGAGTTCAGTGATATCGCCTCCACATCGAGGCTTGAGCCGGACAAATGGGAAATAGGTTTGAAGCAGGCCAGCGAAGTAGAGGGCAGCTCCAGCTACTCTGTCTTCGACTTAATAACCATCGCGGCCGCCGCCGCTGTCTTCATACTCATCGGCTGGCAGCTATTTGTGCTCATAAGAAATAGAAAAAAGAAGGAAGAATTCGAATAGCCGCCCGCTTCAACGGGTGCTCAGTTGTGGTGATGGCTAAGTAATTAAACGTATCCGCTGCTATTGCGTGCTTTTAATTTCGACTTCGGTACTCTTGCTGACATAGACCGGCTGTTTTATTATCGGCTCGAATTTTCCTATGGAGTAAGAAGCGCTGGTGATGTCCATTATGGTGGTTATGGGCGCTCCGACCAATTTTCGCGATGCGCTCAAGATGCTTGTCCGCGAGACCCGCTGTTTTTCAGCCAGCCTGTCCAACTCACCTCTGAGAATATCAATGTCTTTTTCGTCAACGTCGTTCTTGCGTTCCAGTTCGTGGAGTTTTCGCGTCTTGATGATTTGGTCAATGACTAGCTTGTCGATTTGACGCTCACGTCGCTCTATCTCATCGAATTCTTCCTCTAGCACGTCGCGCCACTCTTCGATGCAGACGCTTATATCGTTGTATATCTCGACGACTTGGTTGCGGATATTCTGGACGAACTCGTGGGCAAGCGCCCGGTCTAGGTCTTTATTAGTGTTGCTGTTGAGGATGGTCGCGGCTTTCATATCGATGTTGTCGAGGGTGCGGTTGGCGGTTTTGAGGAGTTCGAAGGTTTTTCTGATGGAGTTTCTGGCAAGGTCTTTCTCTTTATTTATTGCTTTTCGCTTTGAGTAGCTATAGGTGAACGCCCAAATCGCAATCGTTGCCGTGATTAATAGTAGAATTTCTATTGCCAGCGATGAAGTTTTCGCGCCACCCGAAAATTCGGCGGCCAAGCGCACGCCGATGATGATTCCCAGGAAAACATAGATTAAAGACAATACAAGTTGCGAAGCTTCAACCTTACTAGAACCTTTGGCCAAAGTAAGGACCTCCAATAGGTGCTGCAATCATTGCTGGAAAAAGCTATTTTGCCAATATTATAGAACAAGCTTAGTTAATAGTTAACCGCTTACAGACAAATTATGAAAACTATCGAAAGAAAACCGTATCTGGGGCTGGTGTTGCAATGCTTTTGTGGGTTACGGAGGTTTTAGCCTATAAAATATCAAGACTTTGGGAATATCTAAGAAGAATACACGGAGGTGGTGATTGTTTTGTCTGAGTTTGAGCACATGGTAGCAAATGTCGTAGGCCAAATCGGTAAGATGAACATGGAGACTATATTTGGCGAATCCCGGCAGGCCGGCGACAAGGTCATTATTCCAGTTGGTAAGATATCATACGGATGGGGCGGCGGTGGCGGAAAAGGCGAGATGAAAGCTGAAGAGAAACAGGAGGGTGAAGGGAGCGGCATGGGCATGGGCGCGCACATAAAGCCCGTAGGCTTTATAATCGTCACGCCTGAGAGCGTTTACTATGAGCCGATTACCGATACCGGGCCGCTTGTGGTGATATTCGGTGTCTTTCTGGGCTGCTTGTTCTTGTCCTATTTCAAGTTGATGGGTAAAGCCATGCTGATGCATAAGGGTCCCCATGCTTGTAAGCACGGGGGCAAGCGGGGTCTGTGGCATATGCACCACCAGGACAAAGAGGGCGACAAGTAGCGTACTATGAAAGAAGCGCTATTCTACGAAAAACGCGACGACAACGTGGTCAGATGCAGGCTCTGCCCGCAACTATGTCTGATCGAGCCCGACGATACCGGCTTTTGTTTCATACGAAAGAACATAGGTGGGGTGCTCTATGCCATGGAGTATGGCCGCGTTAGCTCGGCACAGCTCGACCCCATCGAAAAGAAGCCCCTTTACCACTTTCATCCGGGCTCGACGATCTTTTCAATCGGCGGGATCGGCTGCAATTTGCGCTGCCCATGGTGCCAGAATTGGAGTATCGCTCAACCGCGCGATAGTGCCCCGGGTCTTGCAGTTGAGGACGCGCTGGAGCAACTGACCGAAGAGATGGCCCCCGAGCAGGTAGTCGAGATAGCAAAAAAATACGCCCCCGGCGGGTGTATCGGGGTAGCCTACACCTATAACGAGCCCTTTATCTGGTACGAATACGTTAAGGATATCGCTGTGCTGGTCAAAGAGGCCGGCCTCAACAACGTTATGGTGACCAACGGCTATGTGCTGGAAGAACCCCTGCGGGAGCTGCTTCCACTCGTCGACGCCATGAACATCGACATAAAAGGCTTCAACGAAGATTTCTACCATCTGCTGGGAGGCCATTTCAGACCCCCGTTGAAAACCGCCGAGTTCGCGAAGAAAGCCGGGTGCCACATCGAAATCACTAACCTTCTCATCCCTGGGCTTAACGACGCGAGAGAGGATATCGAAAAGCTGGTAGATTGGGTGGCAGATAAGCTCGGCAAAGACACCCCGCTTCATTTCAGCCGATATTTTCCCTCGTACAAGATGATAGCCGGGCCTACCCCAATCGAGACATTGCGCACGGCCGAGGCAATCGCCAGGCGGAAGCTCGACTTCGTCCACCTCGGCAACGTCTAGCGCCCAACACCGCACTTTCAGCCCGCACGATTTATTCCGGCGCCTCAGTTTGGTATAATTAACCATTATAGACAGGTAATAAAGCCTGGCGATTCGAATCGCGGTTATAATGCAGAGCTACAAAATAGACCTTCATAATCATAGCCCCATAATAACGAGCGACTATCGGGGTCACGCCGAGACGAGCGCCGCCGATATCGTGCGGGCGGCTCAGCTTGCGGGCCTCGATGTACTCGGCATAAGTGACCACTTCGCAGTAGAGTTTTTCAGGGCCGTCTATGACGCCGCCGAAGAGTTGCCTGCGACCGGCTCTCAAAAGCTGATGGTAGTCGCCGGCAGTGAACTTAAAATCACCTGGAGCGGCGAAGAGGTTCACCTGATAACGCTTTTGCCGCCCGACTCGGCTGAAGCCGGGTTCGAAGAGTTGATGGGCTTCTTAGACTTTCCGAAGGACGAGCGCATCATCGAGCTGTTGCCGAGAGTCCTTATCGAATTCGACCCTGTGCGCGTGGTGGAAAAGGTCGCTCTGCTGGGCGGGATGACATTTGTCGCCCATATCGACCGCTTCTTCGGGGATTATTGTCTGATGAACCGCCCCATCGTCGAGTACCTCGTCCAAGACGCCCCATTGTCGGCGATGAGGTTGTCGACAAGAAGAGCCGCGAGCTTTTGCGTACGCGCACCAACGGCATCCGCTATATCCAGTCATCGGATTCTCACAGCGTCAACGAGATAGGGAAGCGTTACTCGGAGCTTTCCATGGAGGACTTGAGCTTTGAGAGTTTAAAACAAGCTTTTATAAAGAAGGAGTCTTTGTAGCTTTTGTAGCTCAACTCTCTTCTTCCAGCTCGAATTCGTTTAGTCGCTTGGGCCAGTAGATGGCGTTGAACGGCTGTAGCTTCGCGCTCATGTATTTAATGCGGTCGAGCTGGTTGAGGACCATCGGCATCATCTCTTTCCCCTCGATTCTGCCGAGACTTCCGTAAACGCACGACTTCTCGTTAAAAACCTTAACATCGTCCGCGTAGGTATACCTGCCGAGCATGAGCAAGGGGACCGGCTCGCCGGAGTGGAGCAGACGCGTGCCGCTCGGGGTGCCGTGGTCGCCGGTGATGATGATAAGATTGTCGTCATTAATAAGAGAGCTTTCAAATAGATAGCCGAGCCCCTCGTCGAGTCTGCTTATGACATCACGCTTGAGCGCGGGGTCTTTTTTGTGCGCCGCCTCATCGGGGCCTTTGGTGTGGACGTGGATAAACTCATAACCGGCATCGAGCGCCTTCTCGGCTAGCTTGAGCCGGTTTACCAGGTCATCTCGCCAGTCGGGGAGGTATTTGGTCCCAATCCAGTCCATCCCTATCTCGGTGGCCAGCCCTTTATACATAAGCCCGGTCGAGACGCTTGCCCCTCTCAAACCGTTTTGTTTTTCAAACGGCGGCAAAAAGCGTTTTCTCCCGCACCACTTTATTAGGAGGAAGTTTACCGGCGGCAAACCGTTCGCTGCGCGCTCTTTATTGATTCGGTGCTCTGAGAGACGCCGGTAGACCATGCTTAAATAAGAGTTCAGGCAAGCTGCGGTCTGTGCCGCTTTCTCGGGTTCACGCGCATCTTCGAGTGGCTCTACTTTGATGACCGGCAAATCTTCGATATATGGGTCGGCGTCGGTGACATCTTCGCTTGCCCCGTCACGTAAGAAGAGAATGCCCTCCTGGTGCGTGTTGAAGATGAATTCGCACGAAACGCCGTCTTTCTCGAAGTGTGCTATCTCTTTGGACAACTCGGCGCAGTCGTCATCATCGGCGCCCATAAAACGTCGCATTACCTGCAGGCCGCTGCTTCGTTGTTCAACCGACGAGAAGAGACCGCGGTAGACTACCTCGTCACCGGTTAAAACATGACCCTCGGCGGTTGCCTCGAAGACGGCCCGGCCGGGGTAATCTCCTTGCGGGTAACCGAAGATTACGAAGTGAGCAATCTCGCTTGCGGGTGCGTGCCCCCGTCCGAGCGACTGTAGAAGCCCTGTCTGCCCCATAGTGGCCAGCTTGTCGAGGTTGGGCGTTTGCGCGGCCTCCAACGGTGTTCTTCCGCCGAGTTGGGGCCAAGGCCGGTCGGCCAGCCCGTCGAGGATGATCAGAATCGCTTTCATGCTCGTGAACCCACGATCTTTATCAAAACATCTTTGACTATCTGAGAGTAATCGACGACGGCGTTCATGCGCCATGTATCTATGATGGCTTTTCCAGATGGTATCAGGAATTTGTCGAGATATCGCCGGTGGGCTACTTCGTCATAAGCGATATTTGTATCAAGACCGGCATAATTGCCGCTCAAGACGCATTCAAGTTGGCGCTGACCTTGCTCCCAGCCTGGACCGACGAGGCGCCTTATCTCTGCGTTGTCTTCCAGGTGGCGGATAGGGAGGAGCAGCTCGATGCCGGCGTAGGCGAGCACCTCGACCGAAGCGTCGATACCGACCGGCGTCTGGCTTAGCTTGATGACGCCCTGGTGTGTATCGCGTTCTCCTGAAATAATAGGCGCGTTGTCGAGGGCTTTAGCCAGGGGCACGCGGCATAGGTGCATATAAAGGTGGCATGCCAGGCATGGTGAGTAAACGCCGAATTCTTGGGCTATCACTGTCGCATACTTGCCGCTGAGCGCGGCCCAGAGTTCGGGGCTGCCTAAAAAGACGGGTTCAAACACAGTGCATCTTTGCCCGAGCGCGTTTTTAAGGAAGTCGATGTTTCGCAGCGGCGAACTCCAGTTGCCATACTCCGTGCCCGTATATACGATGGTAGGTAATACCGCATCGATGTTGTGCGTCTCGCACGCCTTGATAATAGCCGCCACGCTGTCTCTGCCGGCTATCTCACCGACGGCTAGACCTTCGGTATCTCTTAAGACGGCTAGTCGCTCGCGCGTGATAATATTTTCGGGGAGCTCGATGTTGCCGCTCTTCGCGGCGAGGTGTTCGAAATTAATTGTTGTTCCTCCTAGGGCCGCTCAAAAGTCTATGCTACTATCAACATACCTATTGTATCGATAAACTGCCTTGTTAATCAAACAGCAAAATGGGATAGCCGGCTCAAATGAGAACATTCGTAGTTTAAACGTGGATTCGTAGCTTAAACAGGGGGTCTAGATGTCTGAAAGCAAAAACGTGCTTACGACTTGCGCGAGGGATTGCCCGGATACCTGCGGAATCAACGCGCGCGTGGTTGGGGGCAGATTGGTCGCCCTTAACGGCGTACGCGAGCACGATATCACTCATAGTTTTTTGTGCCGCAAGGCCGCCGACTACATCCGCCGGGTCTACAGCCAAGACCGGTTGCGCAAGCCGATCCGCAAAGTCGACGGCGCGTGGGGGGAGATGAGTTGGGACGAGGCGTTCACTCTGGTGGCCGCTTTGATAAAGAGGACCGTCGACCAGTATGGCAGCCTTTCTATTCTTCACTACCAGAGCGCCGGCTCAATAGGCGCCCTGAAGATGCTTAACAAAAGGTTTTTTAATCTGTTGGGTGGTGTCACGGAGGCGAGCGGCAGCCTTTGCGGAGGGGCCGCAATCGCCGGGCAGACTCAGGATTTCGGCCGGCGAAGCAGCCACGACCCCGAGGATCTTCTCAACGCACGCGTGATTCTGCTGTGGGGGCGCAATCCGGCCGACACCAACCCGCATCTCATGCCGATTCTGAAGTCGGCGCGGTCCAAGGGTGCAAAGGTGGTTCTTATCGACCCTCTGTCGACCGATACGTCGCGCTTCTGTGATAAGCAGATAAGGCCGCGCCCCGGCATGGACGGATATTTGGCGCTTGCAATGGCAAAAGTTATTGTGGATACGGACAAGGCCGATACGAGGTTTCTCCGGGAGCATTGCGACAATACCGACGCGTACCTGGCTATGGTAAAGAACCAGGATATGGTGGAGCTTGCCGCGATGTGCGGCATTCCGGTCGAAGAAATCGAGTTCCTTGCGAAGCTATACTCAGGTTACAAACCGGCGGCTATCGTTTGCGGCTGGGGCCTGCAGCGCTACCAGTGGGGTGCGGAGACCTTTCGCCTGATAGACGCGCTCGGCGCGGTCACGGGCAACTTCGGCATCGCGGGCGGCGGCGTCAGCCACGGCCATGACAACGATAGCCTCTTTGATCAGAAGGTGAGAGGTAAGGAGTTTGCACAGCGCTCGCGCACCATCCCCAAACCGCTTCTAGCAACGGCGCTGCGCAAGGCGCAAGACCCGCCGATAAAGATGGCGTTTATCAATGGCGCAAACCCGCTCAACCAGTCGCCGGACGCGCCGGCGGTTGCCGGGGCGTTCAAGGATTTGGACTATGTCGTCGTACTGGAGCAGTTCATGACCGACACGGCGGAGGCCGCCGATATCGTGCTTCCCGCAACGACCTATCTCGAAGAGACCGATGTGGTAGCGAGTTTCTGGCACGGCTTCATCGGGTCGGTCAACCCGGTTATCGAACCGATCGGTGAGGCGAAATCGGACTTTGAGATATTTCAGGAACTGGCGAACCGCCTGGGGGTGGGAGAAGAGATGGCGGGGAGCGCCGACGAGTGGCTGGAGCGGATTCTCGAGCCGCTCAAAAAGGAAGGCATCACGCCGGCTTCGCTGCGCGAAGGCCACCAGAGAATCCCGAACCTGCCGGCGGTCCCTTTTGAGGGCGGCATTTTCCCGACGGAATCGGGCCGGTTCAACCTGGTAACAAGTTTTTCGCAACCGCGACTGGGCTCCGATGAGTACCCGCTTATCCTTTTAACGCCCCACTCCCGGCGTTGGGTGCATTCGCAGGTGTTGCCCCACGACCAGGAATCACCGCTCGAAGCAAAGGTCAATCCTGAGACCGCCGAAGCTAGCGGCTTGGCCGACGGAGCGACAGCGACAGTCGTGTCCGAAGTAGGAAGCCTCGCGGTAGTTGTGCGGCACGATGAGGGCGTACCTGCCGGGGTCGTCAGTATAGAGCAAGGCCGCTGGATGAAATACCGCCAGTCCGTAAACCAGCTTACCTCACCGATTATGAGCTTTGAGGGCGAGAATGCGTGCTACTACCAGACGACCGTGAAGCTTGTGAGGTAGCAGGACACCCTCTACTACGTCAACCTCTATATCGACGGGGCCCGTCCGGCTATTCCGCCGATGCGCCGGTTGTTTTCTTGGGCGCAAACGTATGATCTAAGAACCCGCCGGCATCCTTGAGTATCGAAGGAGGGTCCATGGCTCGAAGAGCATGTACAGCTCTTGTTTGGTCAAGCCGTAGCCTCGAAAGAATAATCCGGCAATAATGGGTAAGATTCGCAAGTTTGCAGGCTTATCCGGATTATTAGAGAAAACGTTGTATATATAAAGATTTTACACAAAGTATCTTTTAATGGATAGAATATTTAAGGGTTAATTATTTAGGGGTTGTAATGGAACTGCCGAAATGGCTTGAGCTTACATTATTTATAAGCGCTTGGTTGGTAGCTCTCATCCGGCTGCGTTACGGCATCAAAGCTTACCTTTCACGGGGGAGCATCTTCGGTGTCGGCAGAAGGTATTCCCGGGTGGGTTTTGTCGCCAATACCGGCTATGCGATAACGGCAGCGCTACTCGGCGTGTATTTCCTCCTTGCCTACCTCGATCACGACGCGGCGACCGTGTTTTTCGGGCTTGGTGCGGGGCTTCTCGTCATCGTCGTGATACTCGAGTTGACCTTTAGGAATCGCGACCTGAAGAGCGGATAGTCTATTGCCCACACCGGGTAC
>JASEGT010000031.1:15654-23580 GCA_030018005.1 Actinomycetota bacterium | reverse complement strand
GAGAAAAAGTCGTCGTTGCACGAGATCTTACAAAGGTCTTCGACGGCTTGACCGCCGTAAAAGGAATAAGCTTCACGGTCGAGCGCGGTGAACGCATCGGTTTTCTCGGCCCTAACGGGGCGGGCAAAACAACGACGATTCGAATGCTCTACGGCATGTCGCCACCGACCACCGGCAGCCTCGCCGTTTTCGGCCTCGACGTCTGCGACAACATACGCGCCATAAAACGACGGACCGGCGTTGTACCCCAAGAGACCAATCTCGATACCGACCTTTCCGTCCGCGAAAACCTCGAGGTTTACGCCAATTATTTCGGTATCCCGAAAAAGGTGGCGGGCGAACGCCTCCATGAACTTCTCGCGTTCATGCAGCTCGAAGAACGGGCTGATACGATGGTCGATACGCTCTCGGGCGGCATGAAGAGACGTCTCCTGCTGGCAAGGGCGCTCCTCAATAATCCCGAGCTACTCATCCTCGACGAGCCGACGACCGGTCTCGACCCGCAAGCGCGACATCTTATATGGGAGAGGCTTAAAAGCCTGCAAGAGCAGAATGTGACGCTCGTCTTGACGACCCACTATATGGATGAGGCGAGCCAGCTCTGCGACCGTATCATCATCATGGACGAAGGAAGCATCATAGCCGAGGGCAACCCCTTGGCTTTGATAAAGACTCATGTCAGCAGCGAAGCGCTCGAGATACGGGTCGCCGAAGGGCAGCGAGAAGCACTGCAAGGGCTTCTCGTGCCCAAAAGCGAGTATTTCGAGGTGGAACAAGATACCTATGTCTTCTTCGCTCCAGCAGCGGATGAGCTAATGCAGGCGGTCAAGGACGGCGGCTTTGAGATAGAGTACGCGCTTCGGCGACGCTCGACGCTCGAAGATGTGTTCTTGAAACTAACCGGGAGGCGGCTGAGAGATTGAAGTCCCTAATCAAAACCGCTCGTTCCATATCACCCGCCGGAGTCATAAGAATGTGGTATCGGAACTGGAAGATATTTAGGAAGGTATTTTGGTTCGCGGCGGCCCCGAACTTTCTCGAGCCGGTTATATACCTCACGGCTCTCGGTATAGGCTTGGGCCTTCTCGTTCAAGATGTCGAAGGCCTCCGCTATGTTCAATTCCTAGCCCCGGGCCTTCTAGGTTCCACTGTGATGTACGCATCCTCTTTTGAGACGACCTACAGCAGTTTTATCAGGATGAAATATGAGAAGACCTACGACGCCGTGCTGGCAACGCCATTGAGTATAGAAGATGTTATCGCCGGAGAGATTCTCTGGGGCGCGACGCGCGGCTATATCAATGCGCTTACCTTCCTCGGAGTCATCGCGGTCTTTGGCTATATCGAATCGGCGGCGGCGCTTCTGCTCATACCGCTGCTCTTCGTCTTTGCCGCGCTCTTTGCGATAATCGGAATGACATACACCGCCCTGGTCTCCAACATCAACCTCTTCAACTACTACTTCACGCTATTTATAACGCCGCTCTTTTTGTTCTCCGGCATCTTCTTCCCCATCTCCACGCTACCGGCGTGGGCGCAAAAACTCGCGCTGTTTACACCGCTCTATCACGTGGTGCTGGTCTGTCGCGGCCTTGCCCTTGGCAGACTCGACCAAGCCGTACTGACGAGTATATTAATTACGATCACATTAACAGCGGTGCTCTTCCTTATACCCATCACTATCATGCGAAAACGATTGATAAAATAGAAGCCCGTGAGCTGTGCGGCTATGGTTTGACCTGCGTGCTTCCGGTATTTCCACAGCGACAGCCCCGAATTCTCCAGATCCCAGTGCCACGAAAACTCCATGGATATAATCAAATAATCCTCAAACCTCTCGTCTATTAACGCGTTTCTAAGATCTTTATTTTCGCTGCTAATCAAGGTAGCAATAGGCATAGTCAACGCTGTCGACTCTGGTAGCTTTCGATTTTAAAATATTCATCGCTCAAGAGTAAACCCTCGATTTTCAAGAACATCGAGGGTTTTGTGTCGGACAAGGCGGCTGCCACGACCCAGAAGCAACGCTTCTGCTTTAACGTCTTGACCGACACTATTTATATCGACCAATAGCCCAGCCGCTTTAACAAGTTAGGCGACATACCTTATTGGATTTCGAGGTAAAGAGAAGGTTTCGACATTATCTAGCTCGCTCCCTGCTCCGCTAATGTCTTGATTGCGTTTTGTTAACATTGCCCGCTATATTTTCCAATATTTAGCGTTTTCTATGACCGGAGAGCACTATTTGTTAGAGTGACCGGGCTGTGAGACGCTTTGCTTGAAATGTTCCGCTGGGAGCGCAAAGAAGCCCCGCGATGGGGCTTGGGTTAACGAGTCTGAGACCGACACTATATTTTTATCGATCTTAAAGAGCCGGCAGGTATGACTTCAGCTCGGAGATGACCTTTATGAGCGTCGGGTCGGAGAAGACGTACTCGAGCAAGTCTCCCTTCCCATTCTCTGCGTAGACCTCTCTTTGCAACCTAACTCGGGCGGTTGTGTCATCGATGTCGATGCTCGCGAAATCATATTCGGTAAGCGCGTTTCTTATCATAAGCGCGAAAGTCTGCTCCTCCATCGTGCCCCCCTGCGTCGAATCCCTCTATAGGTTTATTATAGACAGAAAGGCGCTTGGGTAAACACCCAGGAAAACAACGGCCGCCATAATCAGCACTATCGAAAGATAAAGCGGCTTTGACACAGTCACCGCGTCGTCAGTCGTCGGGTTCACCAGGTACATCTGGCGAATGACTGTGACATAATAACCAAAGGAGACGACACTGTTTAGCACACCAATGACTGCCAGCCAAATCAAATCAGACCGTACCGCCGCACCAAAGAGGTAGACCTTACCCATAAAGCCCGCAAATGGCGGAATTCCCACGAGCGAGAACAAAAAGATAGCCATGGCAAATGCGAGCATCGGCGCCCGCTTGAACAAGCCCGCAAAGTCGGTGACATTCTCTCCAAGCCCCCGCTCTGTCGTGGCCAGAATCACGAGGAACGACCCGAGAGCGGCAAGCGAATAGACCAGGAAGTAGAAGATGAGCGCCGTATAACCGAAGCTGTCTGCAACGGCCAAGCCGACGAGCAGATAGCCCGTGTGCGCTACCGCCGAGTAACCCAAAAGCCTTCGAACCTGGGTCTGGGCGAGCGCGGCCAAGTTACCGAGGAGCATGCTGAGCACAGCCAATATCGCGAATAGCCCCGCCCAGATAGGAGCGGCTACGGCCAACGCTACCGGGAAAAAATGAATGAGAGCGGCGAATCCCCCGGCTTTAGGTCCGACCGCTAGAAACGACGCGACCGGCACGGGTGCCCCTTCGTAGACATCCGGAGCCCAGAAGTGAAACGGTACCGCGGCTACTTTAAAGCCGAGACCTACGACTATCATCACCATACCGACGAGTAAGAGCGGTTCGATTGCCTGTCCGGCGAGCGCATTAGCTATCGCCGTAAAATTCGTCTGCCCCGTCAAGCCGTAGACAAGCGACATGCCGTAGAGCAAAATAACCGACGCGACAAGACCCAGCAAGAAATATTTGAGCGCCGCTTCAGCTGAGCCGGCTGTCTTCTTGCTGCCGACTAGAATGTACGCCGGCAACACCGTCAGCTCAAGCGCGATGAAGAGCATGATGAGGTCGTTCGCCGAAGCCATAAACATGGTACCCAGGACCGAGAAGAGCATCATGCTGAAGAACTCGCCTTCCCCAATCGTCATGCGCGAACGTAAAGTCGCCAGGACGACTAGGGCGGTTGTGGCAAGCAATATACCTTTAAGAACCGTAGCCGTAAGGTCGATTGAGAACATGTCCATGAACTCGGTCGCCTCGACTCCGTAGAGCGAAGTAAGGCTGAACAGCGCGGCTAATATTCCCAGCAGGCTAACTACACCAAGAATGCGCTTTGCGTTCGCCGACAGGTACAATTCTCCCAGCAACACGACTATCGCGACGCCAAAGATCATAAGTTCCGGCATTAAGTTAATCCACTCGATTTGCATCAAATTCATCCTAGCTACCTCTTATTATTTGTAAGACTGCACTCACCGCGGGATCGATATATTGGAGTAGCGGCTTTGGATATACACCGAAAACGACTATTAACGCTACCAGCGGTATCAAGCTCATGAACTCACGCCCGCTCATATCTTTGAAATCTTCCATGGAGGCCGGCGGCAAACCATAAAACGCATTCTGAACCGCGCGCAAGAGGTAGAACGCACCCAGAGCGAGCGTCAGAACGCCGAGAATAGTATAGACCTTGTATGCACTATAGGAGCCAAGCAGGACAAGAAACTCTCCGACGAAGCCGCTCAAAAACGGCAAGCCAAGCGAAGCCAGCGCCGCGAAGATAAACATTCCGCCTAGAATCGGTATCTTAATTGAGAGCCCGCCGAGTTTGGCGATGTCTCTTGTATGGGTCCTCTCGTAGATGTAGCCGACGAGCAAGAAGAGCATACCCGTTATCAGGCCGTGGTTTACCATCTGCAGAACCGCGCCGTTAATCGAAATCTGGGTCAGCGAGGCCAAGCCGAGCATGACGTACCCCATATGGCTGACGCTCGAATAAGCGACCAGTTTCTTCAGGTCGCTCTGCGACAAGGCGGCATACGCCCCGTAGACGATACTTATCGCCGCCAGCACCGCGATATACGGCGCAAACCTTACAAACTCGCCGGGCATTATCTGCATGATGATCCTGACAAACGCATAGGTTCCCATCTTAAGAAGAATACCTGCAAGCAGCACGCTACCCGCAGTCGGAGCCTGCACGTGAGCGTCGGGTAACCAGGTGTGGAACGGCCACATCGGCACTTTCACCGCAAAGCCCAGGAAGAACGTCGCGAAGACAAAGGTCGACAAGTAGTGCGTATAGCCCGCCTGCATCAGCTGGACCATGTCGAACGTGTTCAACCCTGACGTGAAGTACATCACCAGGATACCGACGAGCATAAGAACGCTCCCCGCTAACGTGTATAGGAAGAACTTAAGCGACGCATAATTGCGATTCTCGCCGCCCCATATTCCGATTATGAAATACATCGGGATAAGGACAAGCTCCCAGAAGACGTAGAACAAAATAAAGTCGAGCGCGACAAACGTGCCGAGCATGCCCACTTCGAGCAATAATAGCAGGCTAAAGTACTGCCTAACCCGCTCTTTGATAGACCAGGATGCCAAGACAGATATCACGGTAAGCACAAGCGTCAATAAGAACAACGGCATACTAAGCCCGTCTAAGCCGAGGTAATAAGATATGCCAAGACCCGGCACCCAGACTTGCTTCTCTACGAACTGCATCGCCGATTGGTCCGCTACGAAATCCGTCAGAATCGGGATGCCCAAGACTAGTCCGGCCAGAGTCGTGATAAGCGCAATGCCGCGTATTAAATTCGCCTTTTCGCGCGGCACAAACTGCAAGAGCAACGCTCCCAGCAGAGGCAAGAACACAATTATTGACAGTATTGGATAGTCCATTCCTTCACGCCCTTAATATAATCCTAAATAGTCCGTCTCCGTCGACCCATTAAAACAGCTGTATTGCCCGGAACGACCAGATTATCAAAACGACGACACTTATCACCATCACCAGCGCATAGTTCTGCGCATAACCGGTCTGCAGGTACTTTAAGCCGCCGCCGATTCGGGATATGACCCAGGCGACACCATTGACGGCGCCGTCAATCACTCTCTGGTCAAAGGTCAAAACATATCTCGCGATCGCATGTGTCGGCTTCACGAGCGTATACTCATAGATCTCATCTATATAGTATTTGTTCACCAGGAGCTGGTAGATAATATTGTTCTTGCTCATCACATTCGACGGGAGCAAGTTTGTCGAGTATTTCAGCCACGCGCCGAATATTCCGAGCACGGCCACTCCGATGGAGAGCCCCATAACCAGGTAGTTGATATGATGCTCAGTTCCACCGTGGCCTCCCAAAATAAACGACTGGTATGCGTTGCCCATAAACGGTGAACCGAGTAGACCCGAGGTAAGCGCCAGCGCGGCCAGCAACATCAACGGGACAGCCATCACAGCCGGCGACTCGTGGACATGGTCACCGTGGTGTCCTCTCGGTTTTCCGAAGAAGACCACGAATATCAGCCTGAAAGTGTAGAACGCTGTAAAGAGAGCCGTCAAGAGCCCAATGGCAAAGATAGCCGTGTGTCCGCTCTCGAACGCGCCAAGCAATATCTCGTCCTTGCTCCAAAAGCCGCTGAACGGCGGGATTCCTGCAAGCGCAAGCCCTCCGATGACAAATGTCAGCGAGGTTATCTTCATCTTACGGCTCAAGCCACCCATGTCGAAAATCTCCTGGCTGTGGACTGCATGGATGACGCTACCGGCGCCCAAAAAGAGGAGCGCTTTGAAGAACGCATGGTTCATCAGGTGGAAAGTTCCCGCGGCGAACGCGCCGACCCCGAGGCCCATCATCATATATCCAAGCTGGCTGACTGTCGAGTAAGCCAATATTTTCTTAATGTCGGTGGCCGTCAACGCGATAGTCGCGGCCATAAAGGCCGTTATCGTCCCTATAATCGCGACGAACTCCATCGCGGCCGGCCCTTGCTCGAAGAGCGGATAGGCGCGGGCGACGAGGTAGACGCCTGCGGCGACCATGGTAGCCGCGTGAATGAGCGCACTGACCGGTGTCGGGCCCTCCATGGCGTCCGGCAACCAAACATGGAGCGGAAACTGCGCTGATTTTCCGATAGCTCCGAAGAAGAAGAGTATCGCTATGAGCGATGCAGTCTCCGGCGCGAATTTCATTGCAAAGACCTGGCTCATATCGAGCGTTCCAGCCGTTATAAAGAGGATTATCAAGCCTATTCCAAAACCGAGGTCGCCGACTCTCGTAACCATAAAGGCCTTCTTGGCGGCGTCGCTCGCGCTCCGTTTCTCGAACCAGAACCCGACCAGCAGGTACGAGAAGAGTCCTACGCCTTCCCAAGCCATGTACATCTGTACAAAGTTCGAAGAGAAGACCAGCAGCAACATCGATGCGGTAAACATCGACAGACATGCGTAGAACCAACCGTAACGCTTGTCACCGTGCATGTAGCCTACTGAAAATAGCTGCACAAGCAAGCTGACAAACGTTACAACGACCAGCATCATAGCGGCTAGCGGATCTAGAAGCAGACCAAAGGTCAGTTTTAGGTTGCCGATAGTCAACCACGTGAACGATAAATCGGCATGGGCACCTCCCATAGCGTCCAAGAGCGCTTTTACTGATAACCCAAACGCCGCTCCAACCGCCGCAATGCTTAGGTGTGCGGCTTTATCGCCGAGCTTCTTGCCGAAAACGATTAGCAATATGAAACTGAGTACGGGCAACAGTACAATTAACGATAGGTAATTCATGATCCCCTTCCCCGATTACCACTTAAAGATGTTGAACTGATCCAAATTTACCGATTGCATATTTCGATAAATCATCAAAATCAAAGCCAAGCCGACGGCGACTTCAGCCGCGCCGATGGCCATTACAAAAAGCGCGAACATCTGCCCTGAGGCCTGCTCGGGCGCGATATATCTCGAAAACGCCACAAGATTGAGGTTGGCCGAGTTAAGCATTATCTCGACAGAGAGAAGCACCGCTACAGCGTTTCTCCGCAAAAGAACTCCGGCCATACCGATAGCGAAGAGCACTCCGCTGAGTATCAAATAATAAGAGAGCGGTATCATTTCCCCCCCTCCTCTCGCGCTATGATAACTGCACCTATCAATGCCGCCAGCAGCAGAACCGATATGACCTCGAACGGAAGAATATAGTCTGTCATAAACATCGTGCCTATATGCGAAATCGTATCTTCCACCGGCGATAGCTGTGAAACCCTAAAAGCGGTATCTTTAACGACGAATACGAGCAACCCGACAAGACTGATGAGCGAGACTATTGTCACCCAACGCTGCTCC
>JASEGT010000031.1:0-15644 GCA_030018005.1 Actinomycetota bacterium | reverse complement strand
GCTCCATCGCCGAGGTCAGCCGCACGTTCGTTAACTGCGCCGTGAGCATAATACCGAAGAGCAGCACGACGACCACTCCGCCCACATAGACGAAGACCTGCATCATGCCTACAAGGTCAGCCTTGAGCAAGAAATAATACCCTGCTATCGATAGGAGGTATAAGCCCAAAAACATCGCGGCATGGAAAAGATTTCTGCCCGTTACTACGAGCACAGCGCTACTAACAGCTAAAATGGCTAGCGCGAAAAATATTACGTATGAGATAATATCGTTCATATCACTACTCCCCCGACCGGCTCATGCCCGTAGTCTCATATCTAAGGACATGCTCTTTGTCGTAGAAGAGCCGCTCCTTTATATACTCTGAATTTTCGAAATCCTTGCTCATCTCAAGCGCGTCGGTTGGACAAATCTCAGCGCAGAAACCGCAGTACATGCACGTCGTTAGGTTTAGGTCGTAGCTGACGACTTTGCGCTCGGTCTCCGTCGGACCGGTTCGGTTTACATCTATACAATGCATCGGGCATGTTCTCGCACACATGGTGCAACCACTGCAAATCCCGGTATTGCAGATAAGGCATCTGTTCGCCTCCCGCACGGCTTCTTCTTCTTTGAATCCCAGCTCAACCTCGTTCATGCCCTTTATTCTCTCCTCAAGGGGAATCAGTTCCATATGGATCCGGCGATGCTCGGGTTCGGCCCACCCTAAGAAGCTTTGCGGATAGGTCGACGGCCTCGGTACGATCTGGGGTGTCCTGCCTTCTTTCAAATCGACTCCTCTGAAATACCTGTCGAGCGATTCGACGGCTTCGTGGCCGCTTGCTATCGCCTGAATCGCAGCCCCCGCTCCCGTGACCACCTCGCCGGCGACAAAGACCTTTTTATTAGAGGTCTGAAGCGACAATTTATCATAGACGATGGCACCTCGTTCCGCCAGCTCTATATCGCTTCCCGCCAGGAAGCCCAGTTCGGTCTGTTGCCCGATCGCCGTCACGATAGTATCTACGTCAAGCACGAACTCACTGCCCGGAATCGGCTCGGGACGCCGCCGCCCGGAAGCATCCGGCTCTCCGAGGCCCATGCGAATGCATTCGAGTCCTGCTACCTTTCCATTTTCCACAACTACTTTTGTCGGGTTCGTAAGGAGTTCGAAGATGACGCCCTCCTCCTCCGACTCATGAATCTCCTCATATCGCGCCGGCATCTCCGTCTTGCCGCGCCTATAAACCAGATAGACCTCTGTCGCCCCTAGCCTAATCGATGTTCTCGCACCGTCCATGGCGACGTTGCCGCCTCCGACTACCGCGACCTTCTTGCCGATAGTAGGGTTTTGGTCCAGATTCATCGCGCGCAGCAGGTCGAGGCAGCCCCAAACGCCTTCCGCGTCCTCGCCGTCGATACCGAGATCCCACGATCCCGGCAACCCCGTCGCGATCAACACAGCGTCATGTGAATCGATCAGCTCGCTGAAACCGACGTCTTTTCCAATCTCCACATTCTTCTTAAACTCAACACCGAGTGAACAAATCGAATCTACATCCCACTTGAGAACATCCTTAGGCAACCTATATTTCGGTATTCCCGTAAGAAGCGTGCCGCCGCCCTCCGGGTTTTTGTCGTAAATCGTCACGCTATGGCCAAGCTTGGCCAAGCCTTGCGCCGCAGTCAGGCCGGCCGGCCCGCCACCGATAATCGCTATGTGTTTGTCCGAGGTTTTCGGAATCGGCTCAGGGTGCGGCATGTCGCTACAGGCATCCGCCGCGTAGCGTTTGAGGTCACGTATCGATATCGCTTCGTCAAAGAAGTTTCTGCGACACCCCTCTTCGCACGGGCGCGTGCAAACCCGCCCTATCGAGGCCGGCATCGAGCACCTCTCCCTGATCAGGTCGAGCGCCTCTTTATGCCTGCCCTTCGCTATAAGCTCGACATAGCCGCGCGCGTCGACATGCGCGGGACACGAGAAGACGCACGGGGGAAGCAGGTTCTCATCCCGCCTTTGTTCGATGGTAGAGTTGAACGCACCGATAACATTGGGAAACTTCTCGACCTCTGTCGTCTCGACCATCACTTCATTTAACTTCGGAGTACCACGATAACGCTCCGCTAGCTGTGGTTTCTCGTATGGATATAGCAGTGTCGGCATAGGATTCCGCTTCAGCCTCTTGTCGATGATCCTCTGAAAGGTAATCCTGTGCCCAGTAAATATGCTCTGCCATGCTTCTATGAAATCCGTCACACGTCCGGCCATCCAAATCAACCTTTTTGTTACTAGCTCTCGGCTCGCCACAGCCGACTCTCAGCGATTATGTCATCGCTGGTCGCCGCCGGCTTTGAGCTGATAGCATTAAATTGACATTACAATTCCGGTTATCAAGATATTGAGCAATGCGAGCGGCAACAGCACTTTCCAGCCCAAGTCCATCACCTGGTCTATACGGAAGCGCGGCAGCGTCCAGCGCACCCACATTATCACAAAGACCACGCCGAAGAACTTGATGGCGAACCATATCGGCCCCAACAACTCGGGACCGGGTCCATGCCAACCGCCAAGAAACAACACTACGGTAAGCGCCGCCGCAGCGATAAGTGCTATATACTCCCCGAAAAGGAAGAACGCATATCGCATACCGCTATATTCAGTGCTATAGCCGTGGACTAGCTCCGATTCGGCCTCCGGCATGTCAAACGGCACCCTGTTTATCTCCGCGAGAGTCGAGACGAGAAAGACCATAAACCCGATTGGCTGGAGGAAGATGTACCAGAAACCCTGCGCATCGACGATAGTCGAGAGCTTTGCCGAACCCGCCAGCATTACGATCCCGATGACCGATAGCGCTCGCGGCACTTCGTAGCTGACCATCTGAGCCGCTGCCCGAAGCCCGCCCATCATGGCGTATTTGTTATATGAGCCGAAACCGGCCATTATTAGTCCCGCAACGGCGATGGAGGGTATGGCTAAGACATACAACAGCCCCACGTTCAAGTCTTGAACGACCAGCCGCGGCCCAATCGGTATCACCATTAGCCCGGTGAAAGCCGCAATGAACACCAGTGCCGGCGCGAGACGGAACAGCCAGCGATCGGCATGTTTTGGAAAAACATCTTCCTTGGAGAGTAGTTTTATCATGTCCGCGATAAGCTGCAGTGTCCCACGCGGCCCTACGTG
The DNA here is from genome assembly GCA_030018005.1 of Actinomycetota bacterium. Lineage (GTDB taxonomy): Bacteria > Actinomycetota > Aquicultoria > Aquicultorales > Aquicultoraceae > Aquicultor. The sequence goes on along the minus strand of JASEGT010000031.1, from coordinate 12,477 downwards.
CGTTGGCCCTAAGCGAAGTTGGATATCCGCGCTCACCTTGCGCTCCATATACACCAAGACGATTACGCCAAGCCCACACAGCGAGAAGACCGCAAGCGCCAACACAAGCGCTATGGATGCGTCCAGCGCCCAAATCGGTATCCCGTTTTTAGCTGCGAATTCAACAAGTTCCACGCTGGTCAGCATTAGCGATCCACCTCTCCGAATACCACATCGAGCGTTCCAAATATCAGCACGGCATCGCTGAAGAAGCTGCCGGTAGCTATCGCCGGCAAGACCTGCAAGTTTCCAAAACTCGGTCCTTGAATCTTGACGCGATATGGTTTCGGGCTTCCATCACTGACAATATAGAAGCCTAAGTCCCCCCTGCTCGATTCGATGTGAGCATATGCTTCACCCGGCGGCGGAGTTACGTAGCGCGGCATGCCCGGCGAGTAGACGCGTCCGTCCGGTACTTGCGCTACCGCCTGCTTAATGATATTAATGCTCTGTTTTATCTCCTGAGACCTTGCGATTACCCGGTCCAAGTTGTCGCCGTTGCATAAAACGACCGCGTCAAAGTCGATACGGGGATAGACCGAATACGGGTCGGCCTTGCGCACATCATAATTGACGCCCGATGCCCGTAACGATGGCCCCGTAAGACCCCAGTCCAACGCCTGCTCGGCGGAGAACGGCGCAACCCCCTTCATTCTTTTCTTGAATATATAGTTGCCTAGAAGGAGCTTGTCGTAGTCGACCATGGTCTTCTCGAGGCGCTCGGTAAAAGCGAGCACGTCATCGAGCCATCCGTCTGGGGTGTCGACTCGCACGCCCCCGACTCTCATATAGTTATAGGTAAACCTTGCGCCGCAGAGCTGCTCGAAGAGCCATAATATCCGCTCGCGCTCGTCGAAATAGTAGAAATACGGTGTCAAAGCGCCGGCCTCTATCGCCGCCGTAGACAAAAACACCAGGTGCGAAGCGATACGGTTGAGTTCACCGACAATCACCCTCAGGTACTCGGCCCGCTCCGGAACCGCAACATCTGCCAGCTTCTCAACAGATATAACATAACCCCAGTTGTTAAGCATGGAAGAGAGATAGTCCATCCTGTCCGTGAACGGGATAAACTGTGTGTACGTCCGGTGTTCGGCGATCTTCTCGAAACATCTGTGCAGGTAGCCGATGTGAGGCTCTATCCCGACGATTATCTCACCATCCACCTCGAACACACCGCGAAAGACGCCGTGGGCGCTGGGGTGCTGCGGTCCGAAATTAATTGTAAGAACATCTGTTTTGATATCTTTGCTGCCTTCTTCGGACTCTCCATTGGAGCTGAACTCAGCGCTCAAATCATCCAAATCGGCTTTTGTCGTCTTAAGCTGTTCAAGTTTATCCATGGTAACAACTCGCTTTAGTTACTACAATCTTACTCTTCTGGTTTCCCTTCATCGCCCGCATCCTCATCGCCGTCATCGGTCTGGCTATCGACCACTGAGAGCCTGGGCTTTGCCTGCGTGTCGCTATCGCTGACGAGCATATGGCCATCGCTATAATCTTTGCGCAGCGGATAACCGACCCAATCCTCCGGCATGAATATCCTGCGAAGGTCGGGGTGTCCCTTGAACTCCACGCCGAACAAATCATAAGTCTCCCGCTCGTGCCAATTTGCGGCCGACCACAGCGGCACGAGTGAATCGATAACAGGGTCGCGCTTGGGTACTTCTGTTTTCACAACAATCGCCATTCGGTTAGCCCGCTTCGTGGAATATATCCTATAGACCAGTTTGATATGGTTGGGATAGTCCACTCCGGAGACAAAGAGAAACAGGTCAAAACCCGCCTCTTTAAGCCCGGTCGCCGTTTTAAACAAATCCTTCCTGTCGACCGTAAGCGTATACCCGAGACCTTTTTCCTGCACTATCATCCCTTTTGCGGGAAGATCCTCGATGTTGTTATCGTTAACATTAACCTCATCGCTCATTACTCGATCATCCCTCTGGCTATGATCTTTTCCTTAAGTTGCTCTATCCCATACATGACGGCTTCAGGCCGGGGTGGGCATCCGGGAACATAAACATCGACCGGAATGATTTTGTCCACACCCCTGACCACGGTATAGCTATCATAATAGAACGGGCCGCCGTTGATCGCGCAGCCCCCTATGGCCATGACATACCTCGGCTCGGGCATCTGCTCATATAGATGCTGTGTTATGTCCGCCATCTTATGTGTGAGGGTTCCCGCCACAAGCATGAGGTCGGACAGTCTCGGAGTGTTTCGCAATAATCCGCCATGCCTGTCCATGTCATAACGGGCGGTATTCAAGCACATCAGCGACTCGATGGCGCAACAGGCGAGTCCAAACGCCATCCACCAAATCGAATTCTTGCGCGACCAGTTCAGCAAGTCGCCGGCCTTGCCTAGTATTAAGCCGGCACCCGGCGCTTGCTCCTGTAATATGCCGGCCTTGCTAGCTGGTTGCTGTATCAGTTGCCCTTTAGTTAAGTCCACTTCAATACTCCTTTGCGCCATGCATAGAGAAGGCCAAGTAATAGAATCATAATAAAGACTAACATCTCGATGAGAGCGACCAGACCCAGGCTTTTAAATACAACCGCCCAGGGGAATAGAAAAATCATTTCGACATCGAAGATGATAAAAAGAAGTCCGAAGATGTAATAGCGCATCTTGATTTGTATACGGGGGTCGCTGACGACGTCGATATTGCCACATTCGTAAACCGACAACTTGGCATCGCTATGCCGTTTGGTCTGAAGCAGCTTCTGTAGCCCGAGCATGAGGACGACTACTGTTAAGCCGACCGCAACAAAAACAGAAAAATAGATGATTTCGCTGATCATTAGAATTAACTCTCCCCAGTTAATTGCAGAATATCGAATGCTCTAAAACAAAAAATCTAGGCGTTCTCAACAATCTTGACAAACATTGAAATTTGCCAAGAGTCAGTTTCGATCTTTAGGCGCTCCCGTTAGCCCTTATCTTTTTATGTTACCCCTTAAAGCAAGGCCCGCTTTAAGTGTCCCATCCACACTAGACTCTATATATGCTTTTGTCACATCTATATTTTCAACGCGACCGACCGGCAGTCGATCCCCATGTCCCGCCAGTGCTGCCGGCCGTTAGCCGACCAGCTCGTCGTCGTTGAAGAATATCGGTATTTCCCTGTTTGCCGATTCAACGGAATCGGCTCCGTGAACGATGTTCTCGGAGACTTCCTCCGCGAAATCGCCCCTGATGGTCCCCTTGTCCGCCTCTTGCGGGTTGGTCGCGCCCATGATTTCACGAACTCGGCTTACCGCATTATCACCTTCGACTACCATTGGGGCAACCGGCCCCGAGGTAATAAAATCTACTAACTCCATGTAGAAAGGCTTCCCCTGGTGTACAGAGTAGAGTTCCTCTGCTTTATCCCTGGAAAGCCTCGTAAGTTTTAGTGCCACCAGCTTTAGGCCGGCATCTTGGTATCTCTTTACTATCTCACCGACTAGAGCCTTCTTGACTCCGTCCGGTTTGATCATCGTAAACGTTCTTTCCATCAAATCCTCCGCTGGCAACTTTTGCTTGTGATTTTGATAACAAAGTGTGCGCCACAGCTAATTTATCAGTACTGCGTAAAACTTTCAAGCGTAAAACCGCGTTTTTTGGCATTTATTTTAAGAAATTACCGTTCCTAAGTGCCGTTTTTGTTACATACCTCCGCATTTTGTTACAAACCGCTAAATGTGGAATATACCGATTGATTGGTCTATGATTTAGCGATGTGTGTCTAGGCAAGCAGATTGGGCAGGCAAAGCATTAAATTGTGCAGCCTTGATGGGTCTTAGTAAAGACTTTAAATGATACGGTGATGTCAATAGAGCGTAGCTAAAGAATCTGTTGGCAATATGGGCAGATGCTCCAACTGGTATCGAGCGCCCTATCACATGACGGGCATGACTTCTTAAGCCTGCGCCTGCAGGACGGGCAGATCAGAAAATCTTTGTCGACCGGCTTGAAACAAGCCGGGCAAGCCACGTCACCGCTTGCTAGAAGCGCCTCTTTCGCCCTGACTTCCAACTCCCTCTCGCGGACATCCTCTAAATACTCCGGGGGCCTAACAATGATGTAAATGAGCCATCCCGCTACCGGGAACAACATGGCGACTATCATCCAATAGAACGCCATGGCTCCGCGCCGCTTAGCGTCGGAATATGTCCATTTAGCAATACTTATATAGAGAACTAGAGCGAATAAATAGATGAGGTTTACGATAAGCCTGAAGAGAGGCGAACCGAAAAAGTCGACGACCGATTGAAAAAACTCCACTAATAATCCCTGCTTTATTGAGTGCTATATATATTTTTACAGAATTCTGCGATAACGACCAAGCTAGTAGAACTCGTGCTTCCGCCGTGACTTGGACAGTTGCGCATAGATAGCATCACTGCGAGGGCCGGATAAAATTAGACCGGCTCAAACAGTTCCTGGGCGGTGGACTTGTAAGACATGCGCTTATTGACCAAAATCTCGCGGGCGTCGGCGACCGTATAAAGAGAACCGGTAATACATACCAGGTCACCCGCGCCGGTCATAGAGATAGCTTTATCAATCGCTTTCTCTAGGTCTGCTTCAATACTATAGCTATTTGTCGCGCTCATGGCAATATCGTTGAGCTGGTTAACGCTTGCCGAGCGATAGCTTGTGTTCTGAGTCAAGATTAGCATGGAGGCGTTCGCGCCGAGGATCTCTATCATCTGCCTGATATCCTTGTCATTCGAGACGGCCAGCACGACCAACAGACTATCGTAATCGAACGCCTTGGGAAGCCCGGCTACGAGCATCGCCATACCATCGGGATTATGTGCCCCGTCGAGGACGACCGCTGGATTTGAGGAGACGAGCTCGAATCGCCCCGGGCACGTTACTGCGGCCAGGCTGCGACGCAGGGCGTCATCTTCGATTCTGCGGCCGGTAAAGGTCTCGACAATCGCGACCGCCAGTGTGAAGTTGATTACCTGATAATCACCGAAAACCGGCAACCGGATCTCGTCGTAAGACCCGAAAATCCCGTCGATAGAAAAGCTCGACCCTTCGTTCTTCAAAATCGAAATACCGCGAGGCGAAAAATCACTACCGTGCAGTATCATGGGGACATCGTGCGCCTCACAGCGCTCTTTGATTTTTTCGAACGCTCCCGGTGGGGTCTCCCCTATAACGGCTATGCTTCCCCGCTTTATGATGTGCGCTTTGTCCCACGCTATCTCCTCGAAGGTCTCGCCCAACCTGTCGGTGTGGTCGAGCGCGATACTCGTTATCGCGGCCACTCTCGGCCGCACCATACTGGTAGCGTCCCAACGACCGCCGAGACCGACCTCGAAGACCGCTACATCGACACCGCTCACCGCAAAGTGGTAAAAAGCCATCGCAGTGAGGATTTCGAACTCGGTAAGCTCTCCGTATTCGGCCCGGACATTCTCTACCGCCGGCATTATATCGTTTAGCGCCCGCGCGAAATCCTCTTCGATGATAAGCTCGCCGTCGATGGTGATGCGCTCGCGGTAGGTGTGGAGGTGCGGTGATGTGTAGCACCCCGCGCGCAGGCCCGATGCCGTAAGCAAGGTCCGTGCCATCCAGGTCGTCGACGTCTTGCCGTTCGTGCCGGTTATCTGAATGGTCGGGTATTTTAGCTGCGGATTATCGAGCCGCTCGCAAATCGCCCCGATCTTCTCCAAGCCCGGGTTTATGCCGAACTTGAGCGCACCCTCTATGTAGCTGATAGCTTCAGCGAAATTCATCGCGTTCTCCTACAAACTCGCCAGTTGTTTCGTAAGCTTATGAATCTTCTCGTCGAACTCGACAAGCTTGGCTTTCTCCTTCTCAACGACCTCGGGCGCGGCTTTCTCCATGAACTGCGGGTTCGAGAGCTTTTTGCGCGTCTTCTCGGCATCGGTCTGCGTCTTGGCAAGCTCTTTGCCGAGGCGCTTCTTCTCCTCTTCGATATCGACGAGCCCGGCGAGCGGTATATATATCTCGATTCCCTGCGCGACATCGACTGCGGCGTGCTCCGGTTTGGCGATATCGGGAGAGATTATCAACTCCTCGACCCAGGCTAATTCCTTAATATAAGATGCGTCTTTTTCGAGTATCACTTGCTTGTCGGCATCGGTGGTCTTGAGCATCGCCGTCACGGGCTTGGTCAACGCGATACCGAGAACCGACTTGATGGCGCGAATCGAAGATGTCACCCTCTGGACCGCATCCATCTGGCCCTCGGCTTCCATATCGATGCGCGACCCATCCATCCTGGGCCACGACGCGATGACGATGCTCTCGCCGGTGCCGGGAAACTTCTGCCAAATCTCTTCCGTGATAAAAGGCATGAACGGGTGGAGCAGCCTCAGCGTCACATCCATGATCTCGACGAGCAGGTTCTGCGCAACGAGGCGCTGGCGCGGGTTCTCCTCCTGGTAGAGCCTCGGCTTCGCCAGCTCTATATACCAGTCGGCATAATCGCTCCAGAAAAAGTCATAGATAAGCCGGCTGGCCTCCGCGACATTGTAGACGCGCAACGCATCCTCTACCTGGCTAACCACATTGTTCATCCGTGAGAATATCCAGCGGTCGGCAAGGTTGAATTCCTCTTCCTTGACGACTATTCTCTCAAAGCCCTCCAGGTTCATGAGGACAAAACGCGACGCGTTCCAGAGTTTGTTGGCGAAATTGCGGTTGCCCTCGATACGCTCGCGCGAGAGAAAGATGTCGCGGCCCGGCGTCGCCATGCTCGATAACGTAAAGCGAAGCGCGTCGGTGCCGAACTCGTCGATGACATCGAGCGGGTCGATTACGTTCCCGCGCGACTTGCTCATCTTGCGGCCTTGCTCGTCGCGGACGAGCGCGTGGATATAGACATCGTCAAAGGGTATGTCGCGCATGAAATGAAGCCCCATCATCATCATCCTGGCGACCCAGAAGAAGATGATGTCGTGGCTGGTGACGAGAAGGCTGGTCGGATAGAAATACTTAAGCTCCGCGGTATCATCCGGCCACCCCAAAGTCGCGAACGGCCAGAGCGCCGAGCTGAACCAGGTATCGAGAACATCGGTGTCCTGGACGAGGCTGGCGCCGCCGCACTTCGTACACGCCGCCGGTGTCTCCTCGGCGACGACTATCTCATCACAATCCTGGCAGTACCAGGCCGGAATCTGGTGCCCCCACCAAATCTGGCGCGAGATACACCAGTCGCGGATATTATACATCCAATCGAAGTAGGTCTTCTCCCACTGCACCGGGACGAATTTGACCCGCCCCTCTCTTACAGCCGCTATAGCCGGCTCAGCAAGTGGTTTCATCTTCATAAACCACTGCGTCGAGAGGTACGGCTCGATTGTGGTATCGCACCGGTAACAATGGCCGACCGAGTGCGTCATCGGTTCGACTTCGACTAAAAGGCCGGCTTGCTCTATATCCTCGAGGATGGCTTTACGGCACTCCTCGCGGCTCATTCCCTCGTACTTGCCCGCTTCCTCGTTCATCATGCCGTCAGGCGTAAATACGCTTATCTGCTCTATGTCATGGCGCTGCCCTATCTCGAAATCGTGCGGGTCGTGCGCGGGTGTCACCTTCAGCGCACCTGTCCCAACCTCGGGATTGACGTGATTGTCCGCGATGACCGGAATCTCGCGGCCGACTATCGGAACGACGACCGTCAAGCCAACAAAGTCTTGGTAGCGGGCGTCTTCCGGATTTACGGCAACGGCGGTGTCGCCGAGAATGGTCTCGGGCCTTGTCGTCGCGACGGTTATAAAGTCGGGTGTGCCCTTGAGCATATATTTGACGTAGTAGAAATTGCCCTCTTCCTCGGCATGCTCAACCTCGATATCGGATAGCGCGGTCAAATCGCGGGGGCACCAGTTGATGATGTAGTTGTCTCTATAGATAAGACCCTCGTTGTAGAGCTGAACAAAGTCACGTCGCACCGCTTTCGAATAACCCTCGTCCATCGTAAAGCGCTCGCGCGACCAATCACAAGAGGCACCGAGACGCTTGAGTTGGCTGATAATGCGGCTACCGTATTGGTCCTTCCACTCCCAGGTGCGCCTGATGAAATCGTCGCGACCGACATCGTGGCGCGTGAGCCCTTCTTTCGCAAGCTGTCGTTCGACTACATTTTGCGTGGCGATGCCGGCATGGTCGGTACCCGGGAGCCAGAGCGTCGAGTCACCCTCCATGCGGTGCTTGCGAATTGCGATATCCTGCAAAGTATTGTTAAGAGCATGGCCCATGTGGAGTGAACCGGTGACGTTCGGCGGCGGAATGACTATTGAATACGGCTTCTTATCGGTATCGACTTGGGCGTGAAAATAGCCTCTCTCGACCCAAATGTCATACCACTTGGCTTCGACTTCATGAGGATTATAGACTTTGGGTAGGGTTTCCTCCAACATACGTCTCCCTTTTTAATAGAAACTCAAAATCAGGACTCGGATTGAGCCATTTTAACATAATACCACAGGGCATGGGAGTGTGTAAGCAGGTTAACGGGGTGGCCGAAAATTCTTCTTGTCAGCGTCTCGCCTATCGCCGAAAGGCTCTCCGTCGTGAGATAATACTGTGCTTTCGAAGAGAACAAGGGCTTTGCGCCGGGGAATGTGGATGACCACTACATATAGCGTTGACTATGTGAGAGCATCAACATACCAAATAAAGGCAGCTTGCGATAAGCTGCCTTTATTATAAGCTCTATACTTCTTTACGCTGAGACTTCAGTTTCGTCTTCCGGTAAAGCTGCGTCTTCCATGCCCTCGGTAAGAATGGTCGGCTCGATATTCTGTTCGATTACCTCTTTGGTTATCACGCACTTCTTAATATTGGTGCGCGAAGGTAATTCGTACATCACATCGAGGAGTACATGTTCGAGTATCGCCCTTAAACCCCGGGCGCCTGTCCCTCGCACGATAGCCTTCTTTGATATTGCACCGAGAGAGCCCTCGGTAAATACCAGCTCGACCCCATCGTACTCAAAAAACTTCTTATACTGTTTGATAAGAGCGTTCTTCGGCTCGACGAGTATCTTGATAAGGTCTTCCTCGCTAAGCTGGCTGACTGTTGCGATTACCGGCAACCTTCCGATAAACTCCGGTATCATACCAAACTTTAACAGGTCTTCCGGCAGAACCTCGCCGACGACCGAAATCGCGCCTTTCTCGTCTTCGCTTCTAAGCTCGGCACCGAATCCCAAGCCCTTCTTGCCTATGCGGTTCTGGATTATCTTGTCGAGACCCGCAAAAGCGCCGCCGACGATAAACAGAATATTTGTCGTATCGATTTGGATGAATTCCTGGTGCGGGTGCTTGCGTCCACCTTGCGGCGGTACACTCGCCTCGGTTCCTTCAAGAATTTTGAGAAGCGCCTGCTGAACGCCCTCACCTGAAACATCCCTGGTTATCGAAGGATTCTCACTTTTACGAGCGACTTTATCGATTTCGTCGATATAGATAATGCCCGTCTCGGCCCTCTTGACATCGTAATCAGCGGCCTGGATTAACTTGAGCAGGATGTTCTCCACATCTTCGCCCACGTAACCGGCCTCCGTTAGCGCCGTCGCATCCGCGATGGCAAACGGCACATTAAGCGTTCTGGCTAATGTCTGAGCTAAAAGGGTCTTTCCCGAACCGGTTGGCCCAAGAAGTAAAATATTGCTCTTTTGAAGCTCGACCTCGTCGTCGCCTTGGGGGCCGACCTGGATCCGTTTGTAGTGGTTGTAAACCGCGACAGATAGAATCCTTTTTGCTACCTCTTGGCCTATGACGTAGTCGTTGAGAGCGCCATAAATCTCCGTTGGTTTCGGGAGATCTTCCAGCTTGAATTCGACCTCTTCTGTTAGCTCTTCTTCGATTATTTCATTGCACAGGTCTATGCATTCATCACAGATATACACACCGGGACCCGCGATGAGTTTCTTGACCTGGCGCTGGCTTTTTCCGCAAAACGAGCATTTTAACTGCTCATTCTCGCTGAATTTGGCCATTGCTACCTCCCTTACTTCTTACGTTGCGTTACGACTTCGTCAACGATGCCGTAATCTTTCGCTTCCGCCGCAGTCATAATATAGTCCCTATCCGTATCATCGTGTACCTTTTCAACCGATTGTCCGGTGTGGAGAGCCAGTATCTCGTCGAGGACCTGTCGCGTCCGCAAAATCTCTTTTGCCTGGATTTCAATGTCGACGGCTTGACCGGTGGCACCACCGTGCGGCTGATGAATCAATACCCTGGCGTTCGTAAGCGCATACCGCTTTTTAGGGGCTCCCGCTGCCAAGAGAAGCGCTGCGGCGCTAGCTGCCTGACCTATACAGATAGTTGATACGTCCGGCTTTATATATTGCATTGTATCATACATCGCCAGGGCGGCGGTAACAACCCCGCCCGGGCTATTGATGTAAATACTGATATCCTTCTCGGGGTCGTCCGACTCCAAATGAAGAAGCTGGGCGATTACCAGATTGGCGACGTTGTCGTCGACAGGAGTACCCAAGAAGATGATCCTCTCCGTCAATAGTCTTGAGTAGATATCGTAAGCCCTTTCACCTCTAGCCGTCTGTTCGACGACCATAGGTATTAACTGGTTCGTGATGATCTCGCTCATTAATCCGTCCCCTTCTCTTCCTCAGTCACTTTCGAAGCCTCCGTCGAAGCCTCTGCCTTCGTATTTCTCTTTTTTGCCTTCTTATCCTCTTTTTCTTCGGCATTCGGTTTTTCGTCGGTTTTTATTTTCGCTTGCTCGACCAGCCAATCAATGGTCTTGGCGAGTTTTATTCTAGTGGCAAGTGTTCCTATATTGCCTTGCATCATAAATATCTGTTTTACCTCTTCAAAATCGCGTCCGGTGGCAGCCGAGACCTTTCTTATCTCGTTATCGATGTCTTCAGCACCGGCTTCAATCTTCTCCAGTGTCGCGATAGAATCTAAAACAAGACGACTTTTTACCCTGTGATGAGCTCGCTCGTTCCATTCCGCCCGCAGTTCCTCAATGCTTGAGCTGACCATTTCCAGATACTGGTTGAGTTCGACGCCCTGCCTCTTTACCTCTTCTTCGAAGTCCTCGACCATGGTATCGAGCTCTTGCTCGACCATAACATCGTGGAGTTCGACTTCGGCGGCGTCCGTGACTATGTCAACCGCGCTTCCTCTTACTTCGGCATCAACGTTCTTGGCCTTTACCTCACTAATCTTCTTTTTGACATCCGATTTCAATTCGTCGAGCGTGTCAAACCCGACCTGTTTTGCAAAGTCATCGTTGAGTTCCTGGAGTTTCTTTTCCTTTATCTCTTTCAGAAGAATTTTGAAGACCGCTTCTTTCCCCGCTAACTGCTCGCTGCCGTAGTCCTTAGGAAAGGTCACGATCACATCTTTGGCTTCACCTTTTTTCACACCGACAATCTGCTCTTCGAAGCCCGGGATAAAGGTTCCTGAGCCTATCTCCAACAAATAGTCTTCGGCCGAGCCGCCGTCAAACGGCTGACCATCGATAAAGCCATCAAAATTTATGAGCGCGTAGTCTCCGTTTTGCACAGCCCTGTCTTCAATCGGCTCCAGGTTCGCAAAATTGTTCCTGATAGCTTCTATCTGCTCGTCTACCTCTTCTTCGCTCGCCTCTATCGATGGCTTCGCAAGCTCAATGCCTTTATACTCCCCAAGCTTTACCTCGGGTTTGATCTTTACCTTAGCCGTAAACTTCAACGGTATATCGTCTCCGACTTGAACGATGTCTACTTCAGGCTGGTCAACCGGATCCAAACCTGCGTCCTGAAGAGCCTCGACATAATATCTGGGCAAAGATGACTGGAGCGCTTCTTCCTGTACCGACTCTCTGCCTACCCTGCTATCGATAATAGTCTTAGGTATCTTGCCCTTTCTGAAGCCCGGAATCACTACTTGGCTCGATATCTTTTTATATGCCTCATCAATCGCCCGCTCAAACGTATCCACCGGGACTTCCACTGTGAGAAGTACCGTGTTCCTCTCTTCTAACTTTTCGATTTCAGTCTTCAAGATTAGCCTCCTATTTAGACGTAACGTCTATCATTATACTACTACCACTCTTTGTGCCCGCATGAAACGAAAGAGCACGAATAATAGCTGTTGGCCCGAGCTTGCGCTAGAAAAACTCCGACTAATGCTAAAACCCACGCCCTTATGCGATGCTGCCGTTGCCGGCTATCTGTGCGAGAGGGGGGACTCGAACCCCCACAGGTTGCCCCACTAGATCCTAAGTCTAGCGCGTCTGCCAATTCCGCCACCCTCGCATTCACGGTGCCGGTCTCCGAACGACTCAGACAAGCTCTTTCGAAGCGCAAACAATTTTTTGTCGAGAATACCGCCGATGAAGGCGGTATTTACGTGGGCACTACAGGAATCGAACCTGTAACCTCCGGATTAAGAGTCCGCTGCTCTGCCAATTGAGCTAAGTGCCCGTCTATTCCCTCTTTCTACA
>JASEGT010000030.1 GCA_030018005.1 Actinomycetota bacterium | reverse complement strand
AATCAAACCACGAGTTGGGAGCCGCTTCAATTTCAACTAAGTATAGGACACGCTCCTTTACGTTCCCATTGATGTTGTGACGACAAAGGTTGAGACAGACACAATGCACTTGAGATTATACTTAAGGTACGATGGGCAGGAACGGCGCTCGGATGTCATCGTTAAGCAGCCGAAGATATTAGCCGCGCTGGATGAGGCCCCGGTCATCGACCACCGGAAGCCGTACGCGCGAACTAGAGCCGATACTAAATAGCGTCTCATTAGCACATTGCCGACAACCGATATAAGGTGTACACTAGTGTAAACATGGAGGTGTGCATGATACGGACCGGTATCAAAGAGATGAGAAAAAACTTTAGCAAATATCTCGAATCGGTGCAGAACGGTGAAGAGGTAATAATCACCAAGCGCGATGAGCCGATAGCTAAAATCGTGCCGATAGCGGCGAAAAAAGCCAAGCCCCTTTCAAGTCGTGAAGAGCTTAGAAATCTTATAAAGTCCAAGGGGAGGCCGCTCTCACAGATCATTATCGCCGACAGGGAGGAGCGGCTCTAATGAATCTGTTTATAGACACGAGTGCTCTGGTGAAGTATTACTATCCTGAGGCCGACAGCCCCGACGTCGAGCGCCTTATTTTGGCCGCCGACCGCATCTATCTAAGCGAGTTGTCGCTGGTGGAGTTTGCCTCCGCGCTGATGAAGAAGATTAGGATGAAAGAGCTTGACGAACAGGAGAGGCATCTTATCTGGGAAGCCTTTCTCAGCGATATCCAGGCGGAGAGTATCGAGTTCATCGGTCTGGCCCAAGAAGATTTTCACGCGGCCGCCGACCGCATCCTTGAGTTGGGCAGAGACCACAACTTGAGGACACTCGACGCACTCCAATTGGCCTCCGCGCTCAAAGTCGACAACGCTCGCTTCTTAGCGGCGGATACCAGTCTCAACAGCATCGCACAAGAATTGGGGCTATCGCTTGTAGGGTTCGGCACATAACCGGAGGCCACCCCCAGAAGTTGACCCGTCCCGCCATTACTGGTAGATTAAAACCTTGTATGAGACTCTTTCGCACGCTTCATCGAACAAAAATCGCAGCACTGCTCGTTGCAGTATTCATACTACTCTCACCAGCGGCTTACGCGTCTCCGCTCGATTCTAAGCGCGCCGAGCTTAAAAGCATCGACTCTCAAATCAAGGTCAATAATAGCAAGCAAGCGGCTGCTCAGCGACGCCAAGCAAATATCCGCCGGCAGATAGAAGAGAGCAGCCAAAAATTGGTCCAGATGCAGACGCGGCTCAATACGCTGCAGACGGAGCTCAACGAGATAATCGAGCGCAAGAAGACGACCGAGGCTAAGCTCGACGCTACAAAGAAGCAGCTCGGCGAGGCAGAGACCAGGCTGTCAGATGCGCGCGCAAGGCTTATCCTGCGACGCGGGGCTTTCGACAAGCGTCTGGTAAACACCTATAAACGCGGCACCGAGAGCACCCTTACAATTCTTCTTAAATCCGAGGACTTCGGCGATTTTATGTCGCGCGCGGCGTTTCTGCGCATGATAGCCAATCACGACGGCCGGCTTGTCTTCGACCTTAAGCAGCTCACCACCGATATTTCAAGCGAGGTCTCGCAAATCCGAACCATGAAAAAGGCTATCGATGAGCAACACCGGCGCCTAGTCGCGGATAAGAAACAGATGGACGAGAAGATGGCGGGCGTTATCGCGCAGCAAGAGCGGCTCGAAACAGAGGTTGGCAAACAACAACAACTCTATGCCCAAATCGAAGAAGAACAGCAGCACCTCGCGCAGGCCGAGGACAATCTCAGGTCCAGCTCTGTCAAGATAGCCGCGCAGATTCGTGCGCTTGGGGGAGTCGCGTCGAGCACGTCCAACGCGACGAATATTTCGAATAATTTAAGGCCGCTCGCGGCGACGGTAGCCGAAAAATACGATATCCCGGAGAAGCTCTTCTTTGCGCTCATCACTCAAGAGTCGGGGTGGAACTACCGCGCTGTATCACGTTCCGGCGCGCTCGGATTGACCCAGGTGATGCCGTTTAACGTCGTCGCCATGGGCTATGATATCGAAAGCTTCAAGGAATCACCAGCCGACCAGCTCGAAGCCGGCGCGAGATACCTGAGCCGGCAATTCAAGACCTTCGACAGGTGGGACTTGGCGCTCGCCGCGTACAATGCCGGCCCCGGCGCCGTCCTGCGTTACGGCGGCATCCCCCCGTACAAAGAGACGAAAAACTACGTCCGCAACATCCTCGCGATGGCAGACTAAGCTCAGCGCAGGCTCGTCTGTTTAACTCATCTGCTATTGGTCTGAACCCTGTCGAACTGTTTACTCAACGCAGTCTCAGAGTTTTCGAGTCGATTGAAGCAGTCTGTTGCCAATGTTAAGATTAAAACACTCACAAGCGTGCCTTGCCGTTAGTCGATTGGTTGTAACGTAGAAGAGAGGATGCAATTGAGCACAGCATACCCTAACCCTCAAGCCCAGGCTAAACCCCAAGCCGAACAAGGCAATTACCGCTGGTACGTCTTAGCGGTAATTTTTGTCGGTACTTTTATGGGGCCGCTCGACTCGAGTATCGTCAATATCGCGCTCCCGGTAGTTGCAAAGGAGTTCGGGGTTGGAATCACAACGATAGAGTGGGTGGTGATGGCGTATTTACTGACGACCTCGTCGCTTCTGCTCAGTGTCGGACGTCTTGGTGACATGATAGGACATAAGCGTGTTTACATCTTCGGGTTTGTCGCGTTTACCGCCGCCTCGGCGCTCTGCGGCTTTGCCGGCTCCATCGAGCAGCTCATCGGGTTTCGCGCGCTGCAGGCGATTGGCGCGACGAGCCTCTTCGCCAGCGCACCCGCAATCATCACCGACGTTTTTCCGCCGCACGAGCGAGGCAAAGCACTCGGTACTATCGGCACCTCGGTCGCCATCGGTCTTACCGCCGGCCCTTTTCTGGGTGGGCTCATTATAGGGGCGCTTGATTGGCGCTGGATATTCTTTATCAACATCCCAATCGGAATAATCGTCGTCATACTGGCGTTGGCTATCATCAGGGAAAGCCGTGCGGAGACGGGCAAGCGTTTCGATATTTTGGGCGCGACGACCGGATTCGGCGCGCTCTTCAGCATCCTGCTGGCCTTAAGTATGGGTAACACTTGGGGATGGGGTTCGGCGCCCACGATTGGACTCTTCGCGGCCTCGGCAGTCTTCGCAATGCTTTTCATTAGAACGGAGCGGCGGGTGAGCGACCCCATGCTCGACCTCTCGCTCTTTCACAATAGGCTCTTTGCCGCCGCCAATATCAGCGCGCTCATCAACTATATCGCGCTCTTTGTCGTCTTGATACTGATCCCGTTTTACCTCTTCGATATCTTTAAAGAGACGCCGCAGCGGGCCGGTATAGTGCTAATGTCGGTGCCGCTTCTGATGGGGGTAGCCGCGCCGATCTCGGGCACGCTCTCGGATAAGATAGGCTCGCGCATGCTCTCGTCGCTCGGGCTTGGCATAACCGCTGTCGCTCTTTACGGGCTTACGTGGACATCGACCGAGACCGGAGTGCTTCCCGTAGCCGTTTTGCTCAGCCTCATCGGCCTGGGCTCGGGATTATTCCAGTCGCCGAACAGCAACGCCATCATGGGTATTGTGCCGCGGAATCGGCTCGGAATCGCCTCGGCCATGCAGGCGACCATGAGAAATGTCGGCATGGTCCTCGGCGTGGCGATGTCGGGCGCGATTGTCGCGACCATAGCCCCTAAAGGGCATGCTGACCCCAACCTCCTATCCGCCATCCACACCGCATTTACTGCCGGCGCTATCACGGCCGCCCTTGGGATGGTCACTTCGCTCGTTCGCGGCCCAGCCGCTCCGCAAGCCCCGCGCGGCGCCGGAGAATAGGGCGTCCGCTGAGACCACCCCTTTTCAAACCACCCCGTCCCGAGCTTAATCAACGGGCGACAACATCGACAGCACAACCTTCACTAGCTAGTGCTATAAGGCTAAGATGAACTCTTCAAACGTGTACTAATCGCGATAATGTGGTAAGTATCAATATATGGTTATCTATTAGACATGCGCTTGCATACATAGCAATGCGAACGATGACAGGAGGCCGCTATGGATCATCGAGAACACACTCAGCGCGAGCCGGATGAACAGCACCCGCAAGACGACGCGATGGAGCATAATAAAGAGCACGTCATGAAAGACGGCGAAGCCGGCGATGTCGAGGAGAGAGATGTCCGCACCGGGCACGGCACCCACAACACGCACGAGGTCGAAGAGGTACACGAAGGCAAAGCCGTGGGCTCGGGCGAAATGATAATGCACGAGAAGCATGGCTCGCACATGATGGCCCACGAGGAATATGTCGAGGTGAAGCCGGAAGAAGCTGAGCACGGCGCGCACGCAATGCATATGGAAGACGATATGGACCACGCAGGCCATGACACCTCGGAGAAGGCCAAGATGGACCACGGCGGGCATGACATGCAAGGGATGCAGGGAATGGAAGGCATGGATCACGGCGGAGGAATGGGCCGCGCGGGCCACCACGAGATGATGGTCGCCGATTTCAGGAAGCGCTTCTGGATATCGCTTGTGATAACCATCCCGGTCCTTTTATTATCCCCGATGATACAGATGTTTTTGGGGTTGGGTGAGTCGTTGCGCTTCGCGGGCGACCCGTTCGTCCTCTTCGGGCTCTCATCGGTCATCTTCTTCTATGGTGGATATCCGTTCCTTAAGGGGTTCGTCGATGAATCGCGAAAGAGAGCCCCAGGGATGATGACCCTTATCAGCGTCGCGACATCGACAGCCTATATCTATAGCAGCGCCACAGTCTTCGGGCTGCCCGGAGAGGGTTTTTTCTGGGAACTCGCGACATTGATAGATATCATGCTCCTCGGTCATTGGATTGAGATGCGCTCGATAATGGGGGCCTCGCGCGCGCTCGAAGAGCTGGCGCGTCTTATGCCGCAGGACGCTCATAAGGTGATGCCGGACGGAAGCGTCAAAGACGTACCCTTAAGCGCCCTTATGGTCGGCGATAGGGTCATCATAAAGCCGGGAGAGAAAATGCCGGCCGACGGTGAAGTCGTCGACGGCGAAACGAGCGTGAACGAGGCGATGCTTACCGGCGAGTCGAAACCGGTATCTAAGAAGACCGGCTCGATGGTCATCGGCGGCTCGATAAACGGCGAGGGCTCGGTTACCATAGTAATCAATAAAACAGGGAAGGACTCATTTCTCTCACAGGTCATCGAACTGGTACGCGAGGCGCAGGAGAGCAAGTCGAGAACGCAGGATTTGGCGGACCGCGCCGCCCTGTGGCTGACCATCATCGCGCTCGCCGGCGGTTCAACCACATGGCTTGTCTGGTTTATTGTGATAAACAGCGAGTTGTCTTTCGCCATCGAGAGGGCGGTGACCGTGATGGTCATAGCCTGTCCGCACGCGCTGGGGCTTGCGATACCGTTGGTCGTCGCGATTTCGACCGCGCTTTCGGCGAGCAAAGGTCTACTCATCAGAGACCGCGCGGCGTTCGAGCGGGCGAGAAACATCCAGGCCATCATCTTCGATAAGACGGGAACTCTCACCCAGGGTAAATTCGGCGTCACCGACACCATCGTCTTCGCGGACGGGCTGAGCGAAGACGAACTCATCAAATATGCGGCCTCAGTCGAAGCGTTCTCCGAGCATCCTATCGCGCAAAGCATCGCGGCAGCTGCAGGTGAGACATTTGAGACGACAGGTTTTAACTCCATCCCCGGCAAGGGGGCCGAGGCTGAGGTCAACGGTCGCGATGTAAAAGTGGTGAGTCCGGGGTATCTCAGAGAGAAAAATATTCCGTATGACAATGCCCGCATCGGAAAGATAGCCGAGCAAGGCAAGACGGTCGTCTTCGTCGTCATCGACGGGCGATTGAGCGGCGCTATCGGGCTCGCCGACATCATCCGGCCGGAGTCTCGTGAGGCGGTCGCCAAGCTCAAGGAGATGGGCGTGCAGGTCATGATGCTCACCGGCGACAACAAACAGGTCGCTAAATGGGTGGCCGATGAGCTTGCGCTCAATGACTACTTCGCGGAAGTTCTCCCGCATGTGAAGTCGGCCAAGGTCAAAGAGGTGCAGGCTAGAGGACTCACCGTTGCGATGGTCGGCGATGGTGTCAACGATGCTCCAGCACTCGCGCAGGCCGATATCGGTATCGCAATCGGGGCGGGGACTGATGTGGCGGTCGAGACGGCCGATATCATCCTGGTCAAGAGTAACCCGCTCGACGCGGTCTCTATCGTCGGGCTCTCAAAAGCGACATATCGTAAGATGTTGCAGAATCTTGCCTGGGCAACCGGCTACAACGCTTTCGCGCTCCCGCTTGCCGCGGGCGTGCTATATAACTATGGAGTCGTGCTGAGCCCGGCAATAGGCGCTATCTTTATGTCGCTCAGTACGGTTATTGTCGCTATAAACGCGAGGTTGTTGAAGGCCTAGGCCTTGCCACTCAACCGCTGTCAGATACCCCTGTTTTGTGCTACTATACTTTTGGGCCGGTCTTTGCGGACCGGCCTGTTTAGCTGCACTCTCGCAGTCGCGCTGACGCTTTTAGACAACGCAGCACCCCTAAGGAGGAGATTAATGAAGAAAATCATCGCCGGCATACTCGTCGCACTATTTGCGGCCCTGGCGGTAGGCTGCTCGAACACGGGCGCAACCAACACTAAGACCACCGAAACCACTGTCAAAAAAGAAGCCGTCAAAATAAAGATAGGCACACTTCCGACCGAAGATACTCTCCCGATTTACGTGGCTAAGCAAAAAGAACTTTTTGACGAGTTCGGCGTCGATGTCGAAGTCACCGTCTTCAATAGCGCGCAGGAGCGCGACGCGGCGCTGCAAGCAGGCCAGATAGATGGGTTTATGGGAGATATCCTAGCGGCCGCAGCTCTCGAGCAGGGCGGGATTCCGGTCTCCATAGTCAGCGTCTTGCTCGGCTCGCAGCCGACCGAGGGTCGCTTCGGCATTCTGGCCTCGCCGAAATCCGAAATTAAGGCCATCGAAGACCTCAAGGGCGTGCCGATTGCCATCTCCAGCAATACCATCATCGAGTATGTCGTCGATGGTATCTTGACCGGGAACGGGTTTGCCGACGCCGATATCGAGAAGATCGAGATCAAGAAGATTCCCGTGCGCCTCGAGGCGCTGATGAGCGGGCAAGCGCAGGCCGCGGCCTTGCCGGACCCATTGCTGTCGTTTGCCGAAGCACAGGGTGCGCGTTTGATAGTAGACGATACCAAAGGCGAGAATGTCTCCCAGACGATTCTGCTGTTCAGGGATGAATTCCTTAGTGAGAACCAGGAAGCGGTTAAGGGCATGCTTGAGGCCGTCAATGACGCGGTCGTCCTTATAAATGTCAAGCCCGATTCGTATCGCGGCCTCCTTGTCGAGAAGGCCAAGCTCCCCGAGCCGATAGCCGAATCGTACCGGGTAAACCTCTACCCGCAGGTGCAGCTCCCGGCTAAGGACGACGTCGAACGCCTCCTCGACTGGATGGTCAAGAAAGACATAATCAAGGCGGGCCTGACCTACGACGACCTTGTCAACCAGGAGGTTCAGCCTAACTAGTGTCGCATGTTGAACTCTCCGGCATAGGCGTCGATTAGGACGAGGGGACGTACATCGGATATATCGGAAACGGAGCGCCGCGCGTGCGCGTGGGCGAAACTAAAGCAAGCGGCCACACGCGACGGGTATGGCCGAGCGCCGCGCATGCGCATGGGCAAAACTCTAAACTCTACGTACAAAATCATCCCAAATCATCCCGAAATCATTCTTTAGCTTTCATAGGTGTCGCCGATGAATAATTTAGCTAGTCCTACATCATATGCATTCAAGGAGGAAACATATGTCAGACTTGATCCACGAGCTTGAATTCGAACATGCGTCTCTCGTCGACTCATTTAATAAGATAAAGAGACTCGAAATTAATTCAGAGGGCGCCGCAGTGCAACTGCAGTCCATAAAGGTAGCCTTGCTTGCGCATCTGAAAAAAGAGAACGAGACGGTCTACCCGAAGCTACGCGAGGAATCCTTTAACAACCTGCAGCTCCAACGGACACTCGACCTTTTTGCGCGCGACATCGTCCGCCTCGCAACCGTTTTCATCCAGTTCCTAGATAGATATTCCCATGGTGGTTCCCAGAGCGATTATGTCCGGGACATCAGCCGGCTCTCTATGATAATGAGCGCGTTCGCCCGCAGGGAAGAAGATATAATCTTCTCGGCTTACAAGGACTCTACGATTGGAAAGGCCGCATAGTTACGGCAATCCATCGTTGACGATGCCGGAGTCTGCAGACTCCTCGGCATTTGACAGGCGAGGTCTTCACAGGCCTCGCCTGTCGTAGTTATTACCCGCGCTTTATCGCTTAGGTCTCTCGATATCCGCAGCATAAGATAGGTGTTGCGACTATGCTGGTCGTCAAATCGGTGGGATAGCGGCAATCTATTAGCCGCAAACCAGATAACCGAGCGATTCGACTTGTTTTATGTTTGACAAAACGCTGCTAGACTCATATACTTAGTTGGGTGTAAATCAATGTTGATTATTTTGTCTTGATTGAGGTGATATAGATGGCACACAAAAAAGGAATGGGAAGCACCAGGAACGGTCGCGACAGCCAATCTAAGAGGTTGGGCGTTAAAGCCTTTGGCGGCCAGCATGTTAGCGCCGGCAGTATCATTGTGCGCCAGCGGGGCACCAAGATTAAGCCCGGCAAGAACGTTGGTCTCGGACGCGATTACACCATCTTCGCTCTCATCGATGGGTATGTGGCTTTTGGCGGCAACACTAAGAGCGGACGCAAGGTAAGCATCTTAAGCGAAGCCATTGCGGAAGCATAGATTTTAGAGATAGATAAAAGCCACAGGAGACTGTGGCTTTTTTAGTTTGGTTTGCGGGGGACAGAGGCATGAGTTCGTTCATAGATGAAGCGAGAATATTTGTCAAAGCGGGAGATGGCGGAAACGGCGTCGTCAGCTTCTTTCGTGCAAAATATATACCGAAAGGCGGTCCGGACGGCGGCGACGCCGGGCGGGGCGGAAGCGTCGTTCTCGAAGTCGATGACGGGATGCGCACGCTCATGGACTTCCACTACCACCGGCAATTCAAAGCCAAGCGCGGCCAACATGGACAGGGGAGCAACAAGTCCGGGGCCAACGGCGATGACATTATCTTAAAGGTCCCGCCGGGGACGGTGGTCAAAGACGATGACGGCAATGTCATGGCCGACCTGACCGAACCCGGTGAGCGGTATGTCGTCGCGCGAGGCGGCATAGGCGGCCGGGGCAATGCACGGTTTGCTACGCCCACCAGGCGCTCCCCATCGTTTGCGGAGAAGGGCGAGCCGGCCGAGGAGCGCTGGATAACGCTTGAGCTTAAACTCCTTGCCGATGTCGGCCTGGTCGGTTTCCCGAACGTCGGTAAATCCACCCTCATAAGCAGGATATCTTCGGCAAAGCCTAAAATAGCAGGCTACCCTTTTACGACTCTCACGCCCAATCTCGGGGTAGTCGGCCTACCCGATGGCCGAAGTTTCATCGCCGCCGACATACCCGGCATCATCGAAGGGGCACATACCGGCAAAGGGCTTGGCTACGACTTTCTCCGCCATGTCGAGCGGACCGCGGTCATCATCCATATCCTTGATATGGCGACGCTCGAAGGGCGAGACCCGTTGGAAGATTTCGAAGCTATCAACCGGGAGCTTGCGCTCTACAACCCGGAGCTCGCGGCGCGGCCGCAGGTGGTAGCTGGAAACAAGCTCGATATCCTCGGTGAAGACGAAAAACTGCGGCAAGTCCAGGATTACATGGCTGAGCGCGAAATCCCGTTCTTCGGAATATCGGCGGCGGTCGGAACCGGTGTGGACAGACTGCTCTATGCGGTCGCGGACATCCTCGATAAAGCCGAGCGCGAGCCCGTCAAAAAAGAGAAAGTAGCTGCGACTATCGAAGAGCAAGACCCTGCTGAGATTACGGTGAGCAGGGAAAATGATGTGTGGGTGGTAAAGGGTATCGATCTAGAGCGCATGGTCATCATGACCGATTTCGAGAACGAATATGCCGTTATCTACCTGCAAAAGCGCATGAAGGACATCGGCGTTGAGGACAAACTTATCGCGGCCGGTGCCAACGAGGGCGATACCGTGCGAATAGGCGCGATGGTCTTCGAGTTTTATCCTTTTTAGGCAGCTATCACGGCACCGCATAAAAGTGATAAAATGAAAAATAGTTTTAAAATCTAATTAGAGGTGTTTACCTTGCTAAGGACTGAATGTCTTCCGTAACGCTCGCCGGATTGTCGTCAAGCTCGGGACGAGTACAGTCGCTAACGAGACGGGCGGTATCGACCACGCCCAACTTAAGAGCATAGTCGAACAGGTCGCGCAATTGAAAAAGGACGGTCTCGAGGTCGTAATCGTATCTTCGGGAGCTATTGCCGCCGGTGTCGAAGGCCTCGGCCTTAAGGCACGGCCGACGACCATCCCGGAGCTTCAGGCCGCCGCATCGGTAGGCCAGGGACTTCTTCTCCATGAATATACGAGACTATTCAACGAGCACGGTGTAAAGGTCGGCCAGGTATTGTTGACGCAATACGATGTCATACATCGCCAGCAATACTTGAACTCACGCAACGCTTTAAAGACTCTGCTGAAACTCGGCGTCGTCCCGATCGTCAACGAGAACGACGCGACTGCGGTCGACGAGATTCGCTTCGGCGACAACGACACGCTGGCCGCGCTGGTTTCAAACCTTATCCGCGCCGACCTGCTGATCTTGCTCTCGGATATCGAAGGGCTCTATACCGGCGACCCGCGCGAAGGCGGGGACGCGAAGTTGATAGAGATGGTCGAAGATATCACCGCCGAGATAGAATCGCTGGCCGGTGGAGGCGGTTCGTCGTTTAGTTCGGGGGGGATGGTCACAAAAATACAAGCGGCGCGCATCGCTATCTTTGCGCAGGTCGGAATGGTCATAGCTCATGGCCGGAGGGCGAACGTCCTTATCGATATAATGAACAATGAGCGTGTCGGCACGTTTTTCGCACCGCGCAAGAAACGTCTAAGCGCGATGAAGTTATGGATAGCGTTTGGCAAGTCGCCCCGGGGCAGCGTCACCGTCGACGACGGCGCCGCTAACGCGTTGATATCGGCGGGCAAAAGCCTTCTTCCCGCAGGAGTAGTCGCCTGTGAGGGAAAGTTTCAGTCGGGCGATGCGATAACGGTCAAAGATTTGCAGGGCAATATCTTCGCGAAAGGGCTGACGAATTTTTCCTCTAGCGAAGTAAATGAGATAAAGGGACTCAAAAGCTCACAGGTGCTGGAGAAGTTTAGCGACAGCGCCAGTGAAGAGATAATCCACAGGAACTGTTTGGTAATATTGCGCTAGGAGGTCGGACGATGGCAGAGTCGGGGAAGATAAGGACCGAGATTTTAGAGCTGGGCGCGCGGGCAAAAGCCGCATCCCGGATAATGGCGACACTTAGTACAGCCGAGAAAAACAATGCGTTGACCAGCATGGCCGAAGCGCTCGTCGCGAACGCCGACAAGATTCTTGCGGCAAATGAAAAGGATATGGTAGAAGCCGCAGCCAGAGGTGTCGGCTCATCTCTTATCGACCGCCTAATGCTCAATTCGGCGCGTGTCAAAGAGATGGCCGAGAGCCTCTTCGACGTGGCGGTCCTTACCGACCCGGTCGGGGAGACCATCAAAGGTTGGCGGGTGCCGAACGGGCTGGAGATTCGCCAGGTCAGAGTGCCGCTCGGAGTAGTTGGTATAATCTATGAGGCTCGACCGAACGTTACCGTCGAGGCGGCGGGGCTCTGCGTAAAGAGCGGCAACGCGATAATTCTGCGGGGCGGCTCGATGGCGAATCACTCCAACATAGCGCTGACCGAGGTTATAGCGAAAGCCTCCACCGATGCCGGCCTGCCGGACGCCGCGATTCAGGCGTTAGCCGACCCCGGCCGCGAATCTGCGAACGAGTTGATGCGTCTCGACCGGTATGTCGACCTGCTGGTGCCCCGGGGCGGTCCGGAGCTTATCCATGCGGTTGTCACGCACGCGACCGTTCCGGTGCTCTGGGCCGGCGCGGGTAACTGCCACATCTACGTAGATGAGACCGGTGACCTGGATATAGCGGCGAAGATAGTCATCAACGCCAAATGCCAGCGCCCCAGTGTCTGCAACGCGGCGGAGACGCTCCTGGTCCATAGGGCGGTCGCGGCTGAATTTGTCCCGGAAGCCTGTGCGGACCTAATCGAGCAGGGCGTGACCATCATCGGAGACGAAACCGTACGCAGCCTCGTCCCCTCGGCACAAGAAGCTACCGAGAAGGACTGGTATACGGAGTATCTCGAGCTTAAAATCGCTGTTCGCGTGGTCGACTCGTTAGATGAGGCCATCGCGCACATCAACAAATACGGCACCATGCACTCGGAGTCCATTATCACCAGGGCTCACGACGCGGCTCGCAAATTCACGCAAGAAGTAGACTCGGCGGCGGTCTATGTAAATGCCTCGACGCGCTTTACCGATGGCGGCCAGTTTGGGATGGGCGCCGAAATCGGTATCAGCACGCAGAAATTACACGCGCGCGGGCCGATGGGCTTGACAGCGTTGACGTCTACGAAATACGTTATAGAGGGAACCGGTCAAATCAGGCCATAGGAGGATATCTTGACTATAGAACAAATCGCCGCGTTAGTGATTCTTCTGCTAATACTGCTCTTTGCAGTCTGGGCATACAAAGAGTCGACATCCGCGAAGGAAGAGTAAGAGCGCAAGGCCCGGCATGAGCGCCGGACCCTGCGTTGAGCATATCTGAATCGCTCTATGCCGCCATTTCGGGGCGGCTCGGCTCCGATATCTCTTCGAGAATCTCGCCGGCCTCCTCAAGGTTGCCGCCGCGTACCGCGATGTCGCCGAGCGCGCAGATACCGACGAGCGCACCGAACTCATCGACTACCGGAAGTCTGCGAATCTGGAACTTCTCCATGATTTCGCCGGCCTCCTCCAGGCTGGTATCGGGTGAAACGACGTGGACATCGGTGCTCATTATGTCTTCCGCGTTGGTCTCATTCGGATACATCTCCTCCGCGACCGCTCGCATGGCGATGTCCCGGTCGGTCAACACGCCCACCAGCGCATTGCCATCCATGACCGGCATAAACCCGACATTAAGCTCCTTCATCTTGCGCGCCGTTTCCACCAGATTACTCGTGGTCTGGACCGTCTTCGGGTCTTTTGTCATTAGATCCTTGATCTTCATTCCAAACACCTCCCTGTCTTATGTGGCTTATTTTGATATTCCCACTTTTGGCCGATACTAAAAAAGGCGACAACAGCGCCGATATATCAATTGATAGGTTAATATCTTGCTAAAACCGCTGTTGGCAGTTAACATTAATGTGGGAAAAACAGGAAGAGGGGAGATTTGGCTATGGATGGATTTATTGTCACCGCCGCGATTTTCGGCATAATATCCTTGCTCGCTCTTTACATGATCTTTCGCGCGATAAAGAACTTTATTCGCGAAGGCAAGCAGGAGCAAGAAGAGCAGGCACCGGTCGCGCCGCGGGCAGTCATGACGGCAATGCCGAAACCCGCGCAGGCACCGGCAAAGCCGCAGACGGCACCAGCTCCGGCAGCGCAACCGGCAGTGGTTGCAGAGCCGAAAGAGGCCGAGAAAGCGAAAGAGCCGGAAGCGCATGTTGAGACCAGAGCGGTCGAAGTCACTCCAGCGGCTGAGCCCGTCAAGGGCGAGACAGAGGTCGTTACGGCGGTCGAAGGCGAGGCGGGAGCCTGCGCTGTAGAGGAAACCGAGGCCAAGACCGAAGATGGCGCCGCGGAAGCCGAAACAGCCGAGACAGCAGAAGCGAAAGAGAGCAAGTATCCGCCGATCAAGACACAAGCGCCTAACGGTGAGAGCGAAAAACGCGTCGCCGAGATTCAGGACATCCTTGGCAAGCATGTCTAATCTAGCCGCTCAATCATATTGAACGCCGCCAAGACGGCATCAATCGATAACCCTCGGCTAGTCGGAATCGGGGATTGACAGGCAGGTGACGCAGTGCGGCAAAAGATAATCATAGGGAGCGCCGGCTTGCTGCTGGTGATTGTATTTGTAGCCATATCCATCTATATTCAACGCGCTTTTGTCTTCAATCCGTTGACGTTCAGGCAGGACAGCGTTACCCATGCCCAGTGGAGAGAGTATAAGTATCCTATACGGGTGGAGTACTTAGTCGACGACGACGGGTGGAAGTTACGCAAAGCCACGGAAAAATCCGAGGTAAAATTCGTATTGTCCCAGCTGAAGAAGGCCAAACCGCTCACGGATGAAGAGATCGCAGGAGCCGGAGAGAGAGGCAAGCGGGTGGTCATCGTTGTGCGGCGCATCTTAGACTCCGAAAATGGACAGGTGCTTTTGCTGCTCGACAGCTCCGAGGGTAGCAGGGTCGCCACCCTTCGTACCACGGCTTATCACCGGATCCTCCTCACGGAAGACCTCGCCGGTCTTATAGCCGAGCGCCTCGGCGAGGCTGAAATGATAGGTGAGTAGTCACGCTTCGCCAGGGATGACCAAGCGCTCGTCTATGAGAAGCCGTGTGGAGTCAATGGTAGAATCAGACCATGAGATTGCGCGTCGGTCGCGAATTTTAGGGGCCATTGCCGCTGGTGCGACTTCAAACCGCTCTGCGAGGTATATGAAAAAAAATGATACGAGCGTTCATCTTCGATGTCGACGGCACCCTCGTCGACACGAGAGAAATCCATACTAGCGCCTGGAAAAAGGCGCTTGCCGCGTTCGGCATAGAGTTAAGCGCCGAGGCAATCCAAGAACAGCTCGGTCGCAGGGCGGTTGACATCATTCAAGACTTCATCCCCGAAGACCGGCCTGAACTGCGAGCCGATATCCTTGAGGCGAAGTGGCGAGCGTTTCGCGACTCTTACGCCGACATCGAGGTCTTCCCGAAGACAAAAGAACTCTTCGTCTATCTCCACGATAAGGGATTAGGGATTGCGCTTGCCACATCGGCCAAGCGTCAAGACGCCGAGTTCTATGTCGAGCTCCTCTCGGTAGGACAATACCTCAAAGCGGTGGTCGCCGCCGAAGATACCGAGTTCTCAAAGCCGCATCCCGAGATATTCCTCAAAGCGGCGATCCTCCTGCGTGTCGCCCCGGAAGAAGCGGTCGTCGTCGGCGACAGCGCGCACGATATAGAGGCGGCGGTGAGAGCCGGCATGACCCCGATTGGCGTCCTTACCGGCGGTAACGCGGCGTCCATTCTTCGAGACGCCGGAGCCGAGCGGGTCTACGACGATATCGAAGACCTCTACGAGCATATCCGGGAAATCCTCTAACCACACTCAATCTTTGTGAAATTAAATATTGTAACTACTCAGCGAAGTTTTTGAAAAACCTTTGACAGGATTTTAGCGATAAATTTCTAATTAGCGCTTGACCAAACGACGCCTGTACTGCTATATTCAGAAGTGCAATTGCACAAAAACAAGTATGCGCTTATATTAGCGCAATCCCGCGAGAGATCTCTTCAAACGGAAACCACATAAGGAGGGGGAACTATGAAAAAGCTGATGGCAGCCGTGCTGGGCATCACGCTTGTTTTGGCTATGCTTACGGGTGGGACATTCGCCTACATGACAGCCCAGGCCGAAAACATGGACAACACCATCACGACAGGTAATATGTGCGTAGGGACAGACCCGGAGCCGTTTTTAACAGTGAACGGAGCTATGCCGGGCGGACCGGCCTATGAATCGACGGTCACTGTTTTTACGAACACTCCCACGAAATTTTTCTACAAGGTCAAATCCGTAAGGCAGGTGGGGTCGAGCACTAAGCTCTGGAATGCCATCATGGTGCAAATCACCGACAGTGTGACGGGCGAGGTGTGGCTGGGCAACCTAAACGGTCTCCAGACCGGATGGCTTGCCAGGGAGAGCGGTGTTTCGGGCGGCGGCCCGAGCAACGGCCGCAAAATCAATTTCAAGGTCTGGATACCGCAAGAAGCGGACGTCGATGAGGAGACCACGGCCACGATCATGTTCAGGTTCGACGCCGAGCAGTGGCGACCGGCAATATAGGAATTCTCAAGTTAGTGCGGTTAGACAGCTGCTGAAGATCTAGCTATAGGTTTGGTCGGGGACCGGCCATTTGCGCCATAAGGTCCCCGACCAATATCGCCTGAGGTTCCAATCATATGGAGGATGCAGGCCGAATCTTATGAAGGTGAGGAAGATGATCTATATATTCTCAAGAGTTAAAGGCTGGTGGGGGCGGACCGGATTTATCGATAAGGCTATGTCTATGGTCACCATCGCGATACTCATTCTATTTCTCGTATTGTTCACCCTTATCGCGCAGGGCAACTTAGGGTTGCTCATAGTCAAAAGCGACAGCATGAGCCCGTCGATACCAGCCGGCTCGCTGCTGGTATTCGCGCGAGCCGGCATCGACCGGGTCGAGATAGGCGACACGGTAGTATTTCGTGAGGGCTCTGCGACAAACTCGTTAGTTACGCACCGGGTAGTCGAAAAGGTCTGCGAAAAAGGCGAATTCCTTTTAAAGACAAAAGGCGACAGCAACCATCGCAGCGACGAGCTGCTCGTAAGCGAAGCCCAGTTGATGGGAAAAGCTACGACCGTTATTCCGTCGGCAGGCCGGGCACTGGCATATACAAAGACGCCGGCGGGCCTATTGGCGCTCAATCTGTTGCTCGTCGTCTTTATCGCGCTGGTCATGTTCGACCGGATTCGGCTTTCTGAGCGAATGGCATATATGGCATCCGAGGGAGCTCTCGTCAACCCGATTGTTGCCGGCGAGGACGAGAGGGTCTCGGGTGAAGGATAGCGCACAGCGGCAGAGCGCGGCTGCGCACCACATAGCTGCGCTTCCACAGTGCTGCGCCACGCGCGTTCGTTGAAAAACCGGCAAATTAACCGTATAGTTAAAAGGGGGTCATAAGAGCCCGGGCGGATGCGCGGCGCTCACCGAGAGCACATCTCTAATAATCGAGGCGAAGTTTTGCGCGTACTAATAATCGAAGATGAACCGAGAATAGTAGAATTCATCAAAGAAGGACTCGAGCAGGAAGGCCATGAGGTCTATTCGGAATCGGATGGAAGAGCCGGCTTGGCTGCGGCATTGTCTGAGAATCACGATGCCATCATCCTCGACGTGATGCTCCCGCTGATGGATGGTTTTGCGGTCTGCCGCGAGCTGCGCGACCGTGATGTCTCGACCCCGATTATCATGCTGACAGCGCGCGATGACATATCCGACCGGGTGGAAGGCTTAAACACCGGAGCCGACGATTACCTGACCAAGCCGTTTGCGTTTGAGGAATTGCTCGCGAGAATAGGAGCGGTCACCCGCCGCAACAAGGCCGGCGAAGCCAACGCCATAAAAATAGCCGATCTCGAAATCGACCTCGACCGCCACGTCGTTTCTCGAAGGGGGCAGGTTATCGAACTTACACCAAAGGAGTTCAACCTCCTCGAATACCTGGTCTTAAACAAGAACATAGCGCTCAGTCGCATGAGGATACTAGAGAGCGTCTGGGGTTTCGACTTTGCCGCGGAGACCAATGTGGTCGACGTCTACATCCGTTATCTTCGCCAAAAACTGGATGAGGGGTTTGAGCCCAAGATCATAAAGACGGTGCGCGGCGTCGGCTATATGGCCGGTGAGTAAGTTGTTCACATCATTTCGAGCGCGGCTTGTCGTTCTCTATACCGTAATAACGAGCATCGCGCTCATCGGGTTCAGCCTCATCGTCTACTTTTCAATTCAGTATCAAAGTTACACCAAACTCGAGCTTGACCTCACAAAGAGGGCATCCCACATCATCGAGCAGATAGATTTAAAAGACGGAAAACTGGTTTTGCCGCCTTCGATAACGAGGGGAAGCGCGCTCGAGGTCCGCTATGAGGCGCTCGTCGATGAAGAAGGGGAACCGTTTTTCAAAAATCCCATTTTAGACGACAAAGACATCGCCCTTAGCAGCAACGACTTGCGCGGAGTGGGCACGAAACCTAAGGTCATCGATGCGAGACTGAGTGATGAGACCAAGTTGAAGCTGGCGGTTATCAGGCTCAAAAACGTCCCCGGCGAGACCTATTTCGTCAGCGCCAGCCCCATCTCGGAGGTAGAGCGCACCCTCGACGACCTCGCGTCGGCGATGCTCTT
This sequence comes from Actinomycetota bacterium, assembly GCA_030018005.1. Taxonomy (GTDB): domain Bacteria; phylum Actinomycetota; class Aquicultoria; order Aquicultorales; family Aquicultoraceae; genus Aquicultor. The sequence goes on along the minus strand of JASEGT010000030.1, from coordinate 5,702 downwards.
CGGCAACGTTCTCTTTGCGGTCCTGGTCATGGGCATCGGCTATGTCTTCGCGCGCCGTGTGTTGAAGCCCGTCCAAGAGATAACGCAGCGGGCGAAAGAGATTAGCCACGGCGACCTGCGCAAACGCGTTAACCTGCAAGGGCCGGATGATGAGTTGAAGCAACTTGCCGACACCTTCGACGAGATGATAGCGCGCCTGGAAGATCTATTCGAGGGGCAGAAACGATTCTTTCAAGATGCGTCGCACGCGCTGCGCACGCCGCTCACTATAATTCGGGGCAAACTCGATGTGGCGCTGCGTTCAAAGGATGCGACGGCGCACGATTACTGCTTGGCGCTGGAGGATGTCTTGCGTGAGAGCGAGTTCGCGACGCGCCTCGTAAGCGACCTCTTGACGGTGGCAAGAGGCGAGAAGCTCACAGAGACGCTGCAAGTCGCCGATTTTCCGGGAGACCGGATGTTAGCCGAGGTGGGAGCGCGCGTAACGGCCATGGGCAAGGCTAAGGGCATCCAAGTCTCGGTTGCCGGTCCTGCGGAGAGTGTCGTGGTCAGAGGTGATGAGGCTCAACTGGGTGAAGCGCTTCTGGCCGTCGGAGATAATGCCGTCAAGCACTGTGCGAGCGGCTGCGAAGTCAGGCTCGGCCTCGAAATCGACCATGAGCGCGCGGTTTTCAGTGTATCGAACAACGGTGCCGGAATCTCCCCGGACGAGTTGCCTTTCATATTCGAGCGTTTCTACAGCGCACGGAAACGCGAGGGTGCGGATACCAGTGGAACCGGTCTCGGTCTCGCGATTGCCAAGCAAATCGTCGAAGCCCACGGCGGTAAAATAGACGTCGCAAGTACCCCGGATGGGCGAACGACTTTCATGCTCTCGCTTCCGCTGTCTAGCTGATCTCTCCGTCGTCCAGCCAGTCGCATAGTAAGTCGAACCGGCTCGAAACCGTAGGGTCTGCCGGGATACCCTTCTGCTTTTTCTAACCAAACTCTAATCGAACTCTAACCTCCATCTAATCTTCGGGGGCGATAATCGATGTATAAGAACACGATTTGAATGGGGGACTTAGGATGAACGCATCGAAGGTGCTGGTAGCTGTGGTAGTCATCGCGATTGTCGCAGTGACCGGTTACGGCCTGCTAAATGGCACCGTCATCAAGAAGGACGAATCCAACGAGGGAATGGCCGGCGCGTCTGTGGCGGGTGCCGGCCAGGGGGTAAGCCAGGGCGGAGGCCAGGGCGAAGGCTCCGGAAACGGAGGCTTGGGCGGCCTCAAGGTCGACACCGATAATTTACTTAAATTGACTGGAAAAGTCGTCTCGGCGGAGCTCGATACGACAAACTATTTCAAAATCGATAGCGGTGAAAAGGTCTATGATGTCAATGTCGGCGCGCGCTGGTATTGGGAGTACAAAGGCATCGGGCTTGAGCCGGGGGACAATGTCACAGTGACCGGTTTCGACGTACAAGGGCTGTCTGCCCCGACTCTGGCGGCGAGCACAGTCGTAAACGAGGATACCGACAAAACTATCAGGGTGCGCTCGGATGAAGGCGCTCCCGTATGGCGCGACGAGACCGAAGGTGAATGTGCGGATGACGGCATAGGAGGATTCAGTGAGCAATAATATCTCGCAAAACGACAAGGAGCAAGTCAAAGAGGAGCAAAACGACGGGCAGCTTGTTGCTGAAGGGCACAAGAGGGTTAGTCGCAGATTCAAGATATCGACAGTGCTGGCGGTTACTGCCATCGTTGTCATAATAGGCGGGAGCGCCTACGGCCTGGCGAATGGGACCATTTTTCAGCACAAAGGCGAGATCGTCGAGGAGTGCGGTGGCGGCAGCTGCAGCGATTGTGAAGACGGCAGCTCTGCCGCGTTATTAGGAAGCGCTCCTGCGCAAGCGGAGGGCGCGGCCGAGGAGATCAACACGTTCGAACAAACTATTGTCGAGTCTAAAACCGATTCGGAGCCTGTCGCTGCCGCGTCTTGTCCGGATTGCGAAGAATAGATGTGGGGGTGTTAAATGTCTGTAGATGTAGATAGTATGACCGTATCGCCGGCGCGGGAGGCCGTCGCCAAAAAAGATAAGAGCAGTTTGGTATCGTACGCAAAGAAGAGGAAGCTCTCCTTGCTGCGGCTCGGTATTCAGTTGGCGTTCGTAGCGTTCATCGCGTATGTCTCAATCCGTCATATGGTAATCGGCGGGGGTCCGACGGGGAGCCCGTCACTCCACGCTTATTGCCCGTTCGGCGGCTTGGAGACCCTATACAAGACGGTAACCACAGGTGCGTTTGTCAAGAAGTTGCGCCCGTCTAACCTGGCGCTTTTCGGGTCTATGGTGATGCTCGGGGTCTTTGCCGGGCGGGGCTTCTGCGGTTGGATATGTCCGTTCGGGAGCGTTACCGAGTGGCTGGGCGCGCTCGGTAGGAAAGCTTTTCCGAACCGGATAGTCGTACCGCCTGGGTTAGACCGGGCTTTAAGGTCGGTTAAGTATATCGTTCTCGCGCTGGTTTTAGTGGGAACCTATTATACCGGCAGGATGGTCTTTGCCGACTACGACCCGTACCCGGTACTCTTTCACTTCGGTGTGTGGGCCGAGATTTCGAGCGCGGCGATTATCATCTTGGCGATAACGCTGGTCTCATCGATATTTATAGACCGGGCATGGTGCAGGTACGCCTGTCCGCTCGGCGCAATCGGAGCCATCCTCAACAAGATGAGTTTCTTGAAGGTAAAGCGGGATGTCAGCGCATGTAAAAGCTGCCGAAGCTGTTCCCAGACGAGCTGTCCGATGGGGCTTCAGGTCTCGCAGATGGAACAGACGAATGCCGAATGTATCCGCTGCCTGCGTTGCGTCGACGGCTGCAGGCCCGAATCGGTCAAGGTGGCTTCATAGGGCTTCATAGGAGGAGCAATGAACGTAAATAAATATGTCTATCCGATAGTTCTCGTAGCGATGTTTCTTGGCCTCATGCAGGTCCTAATGTACATGCTTAAGGCATAGCTCAGCCAGCTTGTAAACCTCTAAGAATACCTATTGACGTGCATGCACGATTTTAAAACGGTCTCTCGATGAGGCCGTTTTGTCTTTGTGTCTCCGATTGACAATAAAAAAACCGGCACTGAGCCGGTTTGAATATGCGATTAGTCGGAGTCGGCTCTATCTAGGTGCTTTTACCGCCGGGAATGACTGTCAAAAAGCTCCGGTCGCGGTCGACGGGTGCTGACTCGCGCGTGCTGACCCCGTCGCCTTCGACGGTCTCGTATTGGACGCGATTGAGATATTGTCGAAGGTGAAGGCCGACTGTCTCTATGTATTTGAGGTCGAAGTTGTGTTTTTGCGCTGCGACTTTGAGCGACATGTCCAGGATATCGTCGTCGAGGTAGAGGATAAGTTCGCACTCACCCAGGAAACGCATGCGCTTGTCACCTATAAGGCGCAGCCCGCTGTAGGATTCCCAATGTCTAAGAAATTCGTATTTGTCCATCTCAAAACCCCGGTTTATCTGTCTGTGGTCGCTAGGTCTAATATCGGCAGCTTCATAATGCATCTAAAGCGCCTTGTAAATCAAGTACATCGAACGGGCCTTAAGCAACACTTACTCCTGTGGTCGAGGTTGTCTAATTGCGAGGCGGGCAGCGCCGGTTTGCGGGGCGTAATAACCTGTAAGTTGGGGCTGGAGCAGGTCATACACGTTTCATCACGATTAGAGCGATGTCGTCTGTCAGACGTCCTTGTGAGAACTCGAGGCAAGCGTCGATAATGGCGTCGGCCAACTGCTGCGCCGGTTCATCGACGAAGGCGAGGAGGGTTTCCTCGAGGCGCTCTTCACCGAATAACTCTGTATTCGACCGTGCCTCAAGAACACCGTCGGTGTAGGCGACAAACAGATTATCGGGACCTATTGTCACTTCCTTCTCGTGGTATTCATAGTCTGCGATAATGCTGATTGCGGGATCGTTTGTGGTCAAGAAGGTGCATTTGTTGATGACCTTGTCGAGCAGGCACGGGTAGGGATGGCCGGCGTTGACAAAATTCAAAACCCCAGTCGCCGGGTCGAATATCGAGCAGAAGGCCGTAATGAAAACGGCGTGCTCCACCTGTCGCCGCACGAACTTGTTGACCTGCGTGACCGCATAAGATGGCGTCGGGTTTTGATATAAGTGCGCGCGCAGCGCGTATTTGACCATGGAGGTATATGAAGCCGCCTCGATTCCTTTTCCGGAGACATCGCCGATAATAAGGGCGAATCTTCCGTCTAAAGCGAATATATCGTAGAAATCGCCGCCGACTTTGGCTTCCTCCGTCGCCGACGAATAGACGACGCCGATTTCGGCACCGGGTATCGTCGGAATGCTCGTTGGAAGCATACTTCGTTGAAGCGAATCGGCGATGTTTAGCTGCGCTTCATACAGCCTGGAGTTCTCGATGGCGACCGCTGCTTGTTTCGCCAGGCCGCTTGCGAGTTCGATTTCGCGTTGACTGAACTCATGGCGTTGTCCGGGATTGTCCATGCCTATGCTGCCGAGGATGCGCTCGCCGGTTATTAGCGGGACGAATAGGCCGGTTTTTGCGTTAAAGCTATCCATCGTCCGTCTGGTAGCGGGGCTGAGGTGCGGGTCGTCGATGTCGAATACTGTTGCGCGACCGCTCCTATATATATCAAAAAACTCTTCGCCGAACTCTTCGCCGGAAAAAGATGTCCCAATCGCGATACCTCCGTTGTACTCGGCAGCGATTTTATGTGAGTGCTGCAGCGGATCGTAAAGGAAAATAATATTTCGCTCAAGGTTGGTTATCTCCGCGACCAGGTCGGAGAATCTCTCAAGGACCAGGTCGGAATCGAGGGTCGAACCGATGATATTTGCGGCCTCCAGAAGTACGTTAGTTATGCGAATCATATCGGCTAGCTGCTTCGCGTATCTATTCTGCTCCTCGTCGATGTTTGTTTGAGGATATCGCTCCTCGGGTGGGGGACTCACACCTAAGCACCTCTCTTTGCTCTCTTTGGCGACCCGCAACAGGTCCCTCAAGCATCGCTATGACTAAAATATTTATGCCCGATACCAGTGGAGGTTTATCACAATACGCTTATAATGTAAGCGTTGGATCAACGACATCTTGGCCATAGCCTAAAGCGGCCTGTGGAGTTTTTCGCGGTGACGGCTTTTCGCCGCTATTTTCAGGCTTTCGCCGATGGCATATTTCTGTTGCCGACGGCCCTATTCTTGTCTATTCTTGGTGTAGCTCAATTACTAACATGGGAGGTGCGACGATGAGAGTCGGCTTGTTTCAATTTGAACCATCATTCGGTGAGCGCGACAGAAATGTCGGGCACGTTCTAAAAAGTTTAGCCGGCGTACAGGCCGAGCTAGTCGTGCTGCCCGAGCTTTTTGACACGGGGTACCAGTTTACATCCAGAGAAGAAGCGCATGAGTTGGCCGAAGACATCCCGGGAGGGAAGACGTCGACGCGATTAGCCGAGTTCTGCCGAGAAAGGCGCATGTTCATTGTTGCGGGTATAGCCGAGCGAGTCGGCGCCAAGACCTTTAATAGCGCTGCCCTGTTCGGACCGGACGGGCACATCGGGACATACCGAAAAACACACCTGTTCTACGAGGAGAGCCTCTGGTTTGAACCGGGTGATACCGGTTTCAAGGTCTTTGATATCGGCAGCGCGAAGTTGGGCTTGATGGTATGTTTT